>NZ_JBFTIN010000015.1:0-125614 GCF_056394785.1 Rhizobium sp. 10N414
GGCTGGAAACGTCAACCTCGATCGAGGCCAGCGCCAACGTCGAAGCATCCGGACGCATCTGGTCGATAAACGGCCATGCAACCGCAACGGCCCCAACCGCCCCCGCCATGCCTGTGGTGAGATAAAGGAAATCACGGCGAGTCGGCTCGCCCGTGATCTCGCCTGTCGTTTCGTGTTCGCTCACGGCTTATAACCATCCTCTACGCAAATTTTGCGGAACTCCGCCCCTGCTCCTCGCGGCGGCGAATCTGTCGCGACACAATTCGACCATAGATTCCCCACCAATCCGGCGCGTTCTAAGCTTGATCGCAAATTATGTCCAGCCTTGGCAAGGCCATGTGGGCACAATGTCGCGGGAATTTTCAGATGATTTTCGAAGACAATCACATGCTTGCCACAGCTGCGCATTGCACCAACTCGAGCCTTCGGGACCAGCGTCGACGGCGTTCCCGCCGACCGGCCACTACGGCTGAAACCATTCCAGTGGACCGAAGGCAACACTGCATCTCAGACGACTTTGGCCTCGTCGCCGAGTTTACGGTGTGCCTTTGAACCGGGCGGTGGCGGCTCGACATCGGTTGCGATGAACCCACCGGATTGCCGTGCCCAGAGTTCGGCATAGAGACCACCCTGTTTCAGCAGAGCTTCGTGCGTCCCCTCTTCGATAATCCCACCCTCGTCGACGACGATCAATCGGTCGAGGGCGGCGATGGTCGAGAGCCGATGCGCGATGGCAAGCACCGTCTTGCCTTGCATGAGGCCGATCAGATTGGATTGGATCGCCTCTTCCACCTCGGAATCCAGCGCCGATGTTGCTTCGTCGAGAACGAGGATCGGCGCATCCTTCAGCATGACGCGCGCAATCGCGATACGCTGGCGCTGACCGCCGGAAAGCTTCACGCCACGCTCCCCGACGTGCGCGTCGAAACCCCTGCGGCCATTCTGGTCCTGCAGGCGTTCGATGAAGCCAAGCGCTTCCGCGCGCCGAGCCGCTTCGACCAACCGCGCCTCGCCCGCATCAGGGCGCCCAAACAAGATATTGTCCCGGACGGAACGATGCAGGAGCGACGTATCCTGGCTGACAACGCCTATCTGCATGCGCAGGGTTTCCTGCGTGACGGACGCAATGTCCTGGCCGTCGATCAAGATCCGTCCACCTTCGAGGTCGTAGAGCCGCAGCAGGAGGTTGACCAGTGTCGACTTGCCGGCGCCCGAGCGCCCGACGATGCCGACCTTCTCCCCCGGCTCGATCGTGAGCGAGAAGTTGTCGATAACGCCATCTGGTCTGCCGTAGTGGAAAGAGACGTTCTCGAAGCGGATGCCGGGCTGTCGAATAGTAAGGTCGCGGGCACCGGGGCGATCGACCAGTCCAAGCGGCTGCGAGATCAGCTCGGCAGCATTCTGGATCGTGCCGAGGTTGCGCATGATGCCGTTGAACTGGGTCATCAGCCGGCCGAGAAGGAAGTTGAGGCGCAGCACAAGCGCCAGCGAGAAGGCGACCGCGCCGGAACTGATGAGCCCCGCCAGCCAAAGATGAACGCTCAGTCCGGCCATCGTAACGATCATGATGCCCGAAAGCAGTGCCATCGAGGCGCGTACCCCGGTGATGAAGCGCGTGAACCGCAGGACAGTGTGCTGATAGAAGTCGAAGCCTTGCCGCATGTAGCGGTCGCTCTCTTCGTCACGCGCAAACAGCTTCAGTGTCTGGATGTTGCTGTAGGCGTCCACCATGCGCCCGTTGATCATCGACGCCGCTTCCGCCGTTTCCCGGGAATGCAATCGGATGCGGGGCACGAAATAACGCGCGAGAACGCCGAACACGCCGAGCCAGCAGAGCACGACCACGGCAAGCGAGAGATCCAGCCGCGCGACGAGCACCAGCGTTGTCGCCGCATAGATGCCGACGAACCAGACGCTCTCCATCAGCAACGTCACCAGATCGCCCGTGGCCTGGCCCGCCGACCAGACCTTGGTGACGACGCGGCCGGAGAAATCGCTTTGAAAGAACGAGAGCGATTGCCTCGAAACATGCAGGTAGGATTGCCAGCGCGCGAGGTTATAGAAGCCGGGCGTGATCACCTGCTGATCGACGAGCGCAATCAACAGCGCGACGACAAAGCGGACGATGCCGATAAGGACGAGCATACCGAAGAGTTCGGCGCCGTGCGCGGCAAGAAGGCCGCTCCAGCCTGCGGCCGGCGTGATCGTCGCGAGGATATCGACAAGCCGGCCGACGAACCAGAAGAGCGCCGCCTCGATTGCCGCCGACATCCCGCCGAGCACGAGCATCGCGACGAAGGGCGTCTTCGCCTGCCCGATATAGAACCAGATGAATCCAAGCGTGGAACGCGGGGGCTGAATGTTTTCCCGCGGCGCAAAGGGATTAATCCAATTTTCAAAGACACGAAGGAGTCGTTTTATCAGCATAAATGCGATATAGGCTTATTAGCCAGGGCGGGAAAGCAACGGCCCCAGGGCGCAACCTTATATTTTCGTAACAATCGGTAACAACAACGGCATCGTTGTTGAATGAGACTGACCTCGTCACAATCTCGAGGTACAATGGATTTTTACGGGAGACGGCCGCAATGCAAGCAAGGAAGACAGTATTGTCGAGTATTCCGCTRCCCCTTGCGGAACGACTTGATGCAATCGTTGAACAGTTGGAAATGTCCTACGACGAGGCAATCGCCGAGGCGATCTCTACGTGGGTCGATCGCGAGGAAGAGCGACGTCTGTTCGCATTGCGTACGCTTGTGTCGACCAATAGCATGCTTGTCGAAGGAAACCGGGTGAAAGACTGGGCAGACAGCCTCTGACACCACATCCATGGACACGAAAAGAGAAGCCCCCCGCATCCGCAGGGAGGGCTTCTTTCTATTCGGCCGCCTCTTCCGCCTCTTCCGAGTGATCGGCCAAGAAGCCGCCGGACTGACGGTTCCACAGGTCAGCGTAAATACCGCCCTGCTGGACCAGCTCTGCGTGTGCGCCGGCCTCGATGATCCTGCCCTTGTCGAGCACGATCAGACGGTCCATCTCGGTCAGGGTCGACAGGCGATGCGCGATCGCAATCACCGTCTTGCCTTCCATCAGCGCAAATAGGTTTTCCTGAATTGCCGCCTCGACCTCGGAGTCGAGCGCCGATGTCGCCTCGTCGAGCACCAGGATCGGCGCGTCCTTCAGGAAGACGCGGGCGATCGCGACGCGCTGACGCTGGCCGCCGGAGAGCTTCACGCCGCGTTCGCCTACCTGCGCGTCGAGCCCTGTGCGGCCCTGCATGTCGACAAGCCCTTCGATGAAGTCCCAGGCATTCGCACGCCTGGCGGCTTCGATCACCTGGGCGTCGGTCGCGTCCGGGCGGCCATAGGCGATATTGTCGCGGATCGACCGGTGCAGCAGGGACGTATCCTGCGTCACGACGCCGATCAGTTCACGCAGGCTTTCCTGGGACACGCCCGAGATGTCCTGCCCATCGATCGTGATGCGGCCGGCCTCCAGATCGTAGAAGCGCAGCAACAGGTTCATCAGCGTCGTCTTGCCGGCACCGGAGCGACCGACCAGGCCGACCTTCTCACCCGCCTTGATGTCTAGGGAGAGATTGTCGATGACACCTTTGCCCTTGCCATAGTGGAAGCGGATGCGCTCGTAGTGGATTGCACCCTTCCTCGCTGACAACTGCGGCGCGTTCGGCTTGTCGACGATGTCATGCTTCTTCGTCATCATCTCCATGCCGTCATAGACCGTGCCGATGTTCTCGAACAGCGCCGAGACTTCCCACATGATCCACTGCGACATGCCGTTGACACGCATGGCAAGACCGATCGCAATAGCAATGGCACCGACCGAGATCTGTCCGTTCAGCCAGAACCAGATGGACAGGCCGGACACCACGAACAACGCCACGCAGTTGTTCATATAGACGGATATATGAAACAACGTGACGCGACGCATCTGCGCGTGGACAGTTTCGAGGAACTCCTCCATGCCGCTACGCGCATAGGTCTCTTCGCGGCCGGCATGCGAGAACAGCTTCACCGTCGCGATGTTCGTGTAGCTGTCGACCACCCGCCCCGTCATCATAGAGCGCGCATCCGCCTGCTGTGCCGCGATCTTGCGAAGCCGCGGCACGAAGTAGGACACGATTCCGATATAGACAGCGAGCCAAACGAGGATCGGTATCATCAGCCGCCAGTCGGCAGCAGCGATCACAATGATCATCGACAGGAAGTAGGTGACGACATAGACGAAGACATCGAGGATCTTCATCGTCGTTTCGCGAACCGCAAGCGACGTCTGCATCACCTTCGTCGCAACGCGTCCGGCGAATTCGTTGGCGAAAAAGGTCATGCTGTGACGCAGGAGGAAACGGTGCATCTGCCAGCGTGCGATCATCGGATAGTTGCCGAGTAGCACCTGATGCATGATGAGTGAATCCAGCCCCGCCGCCAGCGGCAGGCCGATGAGGATCAACGATCCCATCCATGCCAACCTCGGCCATTCCGACTCCAGAAATGTCGCCTTGTCGGCTTTAGTCAGCCAGTCCACGATATCACCGAGGAACTGGAAGAGCGCCACCTCGCCGACGGCGATCAGCGCCGTCAGCACTGCCATGATGGCGAGCCACGGTGCTGCCGGCTTCGTGTAGTGCCAGCAAAATGCAAAAAGACCCTTCGGAGGAGCAACCGGCTCCTCGGTCGGGAAAGGATTAAGTCGCTGCTCGAACCAGCCAAACATGAAAATGCTCCGAAACCTGATCGGTCCAGCCTCCCCGGCTCGCGCAAAACGGCGCTTGAGAGCTCATATGGGAACCGGACGTTCACGGGACGAGGCCATAACGGCCGCGCAAAGGTTAGAAATGGGAACTCAGGAGAGAAATGGCACTACGCGTGCCAGGTCGCCACTCGCGGGGTCACGCATCGAGAGCGCATACGCGGCAATATTTCCATCTTGGCGCTCCCTTCTGGCGATTAAAAGATGTGCACCCTTAACGCGAATCAAGCAGAATTTCCAGCCCCGACCGGCCGGAAATTGAACAATTATCGGCCAAAACGCGCCCTATTGCGCTGAAATCACAGTTGCAATAGGCGTCCTTCGACGAAAACCGAAGAATACGGCCTAAACCATGGCGATCCTCAGACTAGCGCTCTATCAGCCTGACATACCCGGCAATACGGGAACCATCCTGCGTCTCGCCGCCTGTCTTGGCTTCGCTGTCGACATTATCGAGCCTGCTGGTTTCGACATATCCGACCGCAACCTCAAACGGGCAGGCATGGACTATATCGCCGCAGCCGCCCTCACCCGCCATGTCAATTGGGATCGCTTCGAGGACTGGCGAAAGGCTACCGGTCGGCGTTTGGTGCTGGCGTCCACCAAGTCGTCCGACCGCTATACCGACTTCGCATTCCGTGACGACGACATCCTTCTTTTCGGCCGCGAGAGCGCCGGCGTCCCTGATCATGTCCACGCGGCAGCCGACGCCCGGATCCTCGTTCCCATGGTGGAAGGCCAACGCTCGATAAACGTCGCCGTCTCGGCTGCGATGATCGTCGGAGAAGCCATGCGGCAGACCGTCTGGCGCTGATTTCCGACCTTCGCGACCTCGACGACGATACCGCTTCAAAATATGTCGCGAACGACGTTGTGAATTTCCCCAAGCAGCGTATAGTTTTTAGCCGAGCAATAAAAATTGCGCGCGTAACGCCATATTTTCAAACACTTGAGAACCTATATTCGAATAGGAACACCCTTCCCGCATAAGAGGCAAAGAAACGGCAGCATGGAATCGACGATCGTCATGATCAACCTGTTCGGCGCGGTAGCGCTGCTGCTGTTCGGCCTGGCCCAGGTGAAAGACGGCGTGTCGCGTGCGTTTGGGGCGCGGTTGCGCACCGGCCTTGCCACCGGCACGCGCAGCGGCCTGTGCTCGTTCGTCTCGGGCTTCTTTGCGACGGTTGCGCTGCAGAGTTCGACGGCAACCGCGCTGATGGTCGCCTCCTTCGTCGAGCGCGAGCTGGTGAAGCCGCGCATGGCGCAGATCGTCCTGCTCGGCGCCAATGTCGGAACCGCGGTGACCGCCTGGATCGTCGCCACCGGCATCGCGTGGCTGTCACCACTGGTGATCCTTGCCGGCATGGTGCTGCATCGCAGCGGCTCGTCGTCGCGCCAGGGTGGCGGCACCGCACTGATCGGCATCGGCCTGATGCTGTTGTCGCTGCATCTTTTGAGCAGCGCCACCGAACCGA
Organism: Rhizobium sp. 10N414; assembly: GCF_056394785.1. NCBI lineage: Bacteria > Pseudomonadati > Pseudomonadota > Alphaproteobacteria > Hyphomicrobiales > Rhizobiaceae > Rhizobium > Rhizobium sp. 10N414. Next base: position 6,246 of record NZ_JBFTIN010000015.1, read on the forward strand.
TGCGGCAGTCGCCGGCGCTCGGCGCCTTCATTGCCCTGCTCGACAATGCCTGGCCGGTCGCACTCGCCTTTTCCGCAGTCATCGCCTTCATCTCGTCGTCGAGCCTTGCCGCCGTCGTCCTCATTCTCTCGCTGGCCTCGACGGGCATCCTGTCAGCAGGGCTGATCATCGTTCTGGTGCTCGGCGCCAATCTCGGCGGCGCCATTCCGCCGGTGATCGCCTCGCTTGCCGGTCCGGCAGCCGCCAGGCGCGTCACGCTCGGCAATCTGATCGTACGCGCCATCGGCTGCCTGATCGCATTGCCGCTCGCAGGCTACGGCGCCGACCTGCTTGGAACGCTGCCGCTGACGCCGGCAAAACTGCCGGTCGACGCCCATCTCGGCTTCAACCTGATGCTGGCTGCGCTCGCCTGGCCGTTCTCCCGCCCCCTGTCACGGCTGATGCTCAGGCTGGTGCCGGAAGAGGCCCAGGCGGAGGGCGGACCACGCTATCTCGACCAGCAGGAGCTGGCGACACCGGTCGTGGCGCTGGCCAGTGCGACAAGGGAGGTGCTCGGCGTCGGTGACCTGATCGAACGCATGCTGATGCGCGCCTCGGATGCCTTCGAGGCCAACAACCTGACGAAACTCAAGGAAATCCCGTCGCTGGAAAAGCGGGTCGACAGCCTGCAGCAGGAGGTGAAGATCTATCTCTCCAAGCTCGGCCATGCCGGGCTCAGCGAAGAGGACGGGCGTCGCTCGATCGTGATCATCGACTACGCCATCAATCTCGAACACATCGGCGACATCATCGAGAAGGGGCTGATGCCGCAGGTGACGAAGAAGGTTTCGCTCGGCTTGAAATTCTCGCAGGAAGGCTATGAGGAGCTGCGCAAGCTCTTCCACCTGACGATCGACAATCTGCGCATTGCCCAGACGATCCTCGTCACCGGCGACTTCAATCTCGCCAGGCAGTTGATGGAGGTGAAGGTCGAGGTTCGCCGGATGGAGAAGCAATCGTCGGAGCGGCATCTGGAGCGCCTGCGCGACGGTCGTGCCGACAGCCTGCAGACAAGCTCGCTGCACCTCGACATGCTGCGCGACCTAAAGCGCATCAACGCCCACATCGTCTCCGTCGCCCACCCCATCCTCGACGAAAGCGGCCTGCTCATCGAAAGCAGGTTGAAGGGTGCGGCCGAGTAGACCGATCAATCGGCGGACGGCAGCCGGCGCATGGTGAATTCGATCTGGTCGCCTTCCAACTGGCGCCAACTCTCGACTTCCGTCCAGTACGCGGCCTTGGGATACTCGTCGAACCATTCGCGCGCCTTGGCGCGCGCGTCGAGCAGATTGAGGCAATAGGTTTGTCGCACGAAACGATCGTTCTTCCGGGGTGTGCCTTCCGCCCGGTGGGAAGCAATCCGTCGCTTGAGACCGTCGAACGACGGAGGTCCAGGGATTTTCGTCATGAGCCTACCTCTGTGACAAAAAGGTAGTATCGAAAGCCGCCTTTTGCGAGTCGAATCTGAGGAGCCCTCAGGCATCGCCTCTGCTGGCAGGACCCTGCCCTACCTGCTATCAGAGCAGCAAAGACGAAAGCGCGAGTCGATAGCGACCCGCTCGGAGAGAGATGAAATGGAACGACCCGAACTTCCGATCGGCCTGCCGGACGATATCGAAGAGAAGAAGTCAGTCGCCCGCGCCTGGTTTGAAAGTCTTCGCGATACTATCTGCGCCTCATTCGAAGCGCTCGAAGACGAACTCTCGGGCCCACTCTCCGATAGAGAACCCGGCCTCTTCGTGGCGAAGGAATGGACGCGCGAAAATGGCGCCGGTGGCGGCGGCCGCATGTCGATGATGCATGGCCGCGTTTTCGAGAAGGTTGGCGTGCATACATCCACCGTCTATGGCGAATTCGCGCCTGATCTGCGCGCCCAGATGCCCGGCGCCAAGGAAGATCCGCGTTTCTGGGCCTCTGGCATCTCGCTGATCGCCCATCCGGTCAACCCCAACGTACCGGCCGTTCACATGAACACGCGCATGGTCGTAACCTCGAGCCGCTGGTTCGGCGGCGGCGCCGACCTGACGCCAGTGCTCGACCGCCGCCGTACGCAGGAAGATGAGGACAGCCAGCTGTTTCACAAGGCGATGGAGATCGCCTGCCGCAGCCACTCGGGCGTCGCCGATTACTCCGCCTACAAGAAATGGTGCGAGGAGTATTTCTTCCTCAAGCACCGCAACGAAGCGCGCGGCATCGGCGGCATCTTCTATGACTGGCTGCATTCCGGCGAGGAAGCCGGCGGATGGGACGCCGATTTCGCCTTCACCCGCGACGTCGGACGGGCTTTCGCCATGGTTTATCCACGCATTGTTCGCACCAACTTCAATAAGCCGTGGACAGACGCGGATCGTGACGAACAATTGATTCGCCGTGGGCGCTATGTTGAGTTCAATTTACTCTATGATCGAGGTACAATCTTTGGCCTCAAGACAGGAGGAAACGTCGAGTCCATTCTCTCATCGTTGCCCCCTCTTGTCCGTTGGCCGTGATCAGACAAAAAAGACGTCTGAAGGGCTTAAATTCGGAGACTGGACCACTAACTCTGTGCATGTACGCGTAACAATCGGAGGAGGATTGTCATGACGGTACAAAGTAGCTCTGCGGCATCGGCGGGTGCGCCAGAGCAACCCCCATCTATGGATGCACCCGAATTTTTGAGCCGGATTGCAGAACGGCTGCGGGCGAAAAGCGGCTCCGACCTTCCCCTTTCCTGCTTTGTGGAACAAGTGAAGCTCCAGCTGGCAGGCGGCAAGACACCGGAAGAACTGGACCGTCTGGCAAAGCGTCCGGACAACAAGGCGGCGACAGATTGCTTTAGATCCTGGGCGATGCCCGAATAACGAGAAAATGACGAACCGGCCGGTCCTTCGCGCCGGCCGGAACCTTCTTACCCCTCGAGCATTCAGCCATTGCAGCATCGCGCAATCGCATGAAACCGAAGGAGGAAAAGAATGAGACTCTTCGAATGCGGAACGCTCGTTCCTGGATGCGACTGGCATACCCGCGCGAATGACGATGCCGAAATCGTCCGTCGCGTTGTCGAACATATGCGCAACGCCCACGGCGAGACCGTGATCCGCGAAAACATGGTAGAAAACATCAAGGCCCGCATCCGCAACGAGGCGACAGCGGCCTAAACTACCCCACCAGATCCTTCAGCCGGGCGAGCAACGCCGCCCGGTCCGGTATGAAGTTTTCCTCGATCCAGGCGTCTTCCAAGACCGACAGCGTCTCGCCGACCTGCTTCCCGGTCGGGACACCGGCAGCCATGACGTCGCCGCCATTGATCGGGAATTGCGGTTTCTTCCAGTTTTCCGCCAGTTCGAGCAGCTTGCCGAGCCTTGCCGAGCGAGCCATCTCCTGTGTGTCACCTTCCGCCTTGCCGCGTGCTGTTGCCAGCGCAAGTTTCAAGCGGGTATTGATGCCGTCGGCGCCGTGCCGATAAAGCAGTCGTGAAAGGGCGGCCGAGGACAATTCATCATTGATAACAGGCGCCTTGGCCCATGCCTTGAACCAGGCGGCCTCGGCATTGGCCAGCTTGAGGCGCGCCGCCATCTTCTCCAGCCGATCGGCATCGGGCGGAATGATGGCAGCAAGACGCAGAAGCGGATCTGGCTTCCAGGCAAGCGTTTTCTCCGTACCGATCAATGTCGGAATGGTGTCGATCCCCCATTTCTCAGTCTCTGGCAGGATTTCGCTGAGCACGCCGACCTGTCGCATCCACAGAAGTGCCCGTCCGGGATCTTCGGCGCTGAGTAGCTTGCGCAGTTCCGACCAGACCCTTTCGGCTGAAAGCGTCTTCAGCTTGGCGCGAGCCGATGCGCAGGCTCTCAACCCATCAGCATCCGGGCGACCGGAGCCATAGTAGGCGAAGAACCGGAAAAATCGCAGGACACGCAGATAGTCCTCGGCAACACGCGTCGCCGCGTCCCCAATGAAGCGGATATTGCGCTTCTCGATATCGGCGAGACCACCGACCAGGTCGATCACATCGCCTTTGGCGTCGACATAGAGCGCGTTGATCGTGAGGTCGCGGCGTTCCGCGTCTGTCCGCCAATCGGAGCTGAAGGCTACCTTTGCACGCCGCCCATCGGTTTCCACGTCTGCCCTCAGCGTCGTGACTTCGAACGGCTTGCCATCGATGACGAGGGTCACAGTGCCGTGCGCCACGCCGGTCGGCACAGCCTTGATCCCAGCGGCAACCGCCCGCTCGATGACCTGCTCCGGCGTAAGGGTCGTGGCGACATCAATGTCACTGACCGGAAGCCCCATGAGGCTGTTGCGGACCGCCCCACCGACGACGCGCCCTTCTCCATCAGAGTTGAGCAACGCAAAAACACGCGTCAGAGCCGGATCCTTGAACCATGCCTCGTTGCCAAGGTTGGTCATGCATAGAGCCTTTCATAGAGGGTGCGAACGATGCCGGCGGTAATGCCCCAGATCATCCGGCTTTCATAGGGCATCCGGTAGAATTGTCGTTCGAGACCGTCAAGCACGCGCCTGTCGCGGCTGTGGTTGGCCGGGTTCATGAGAAAGGACAGTGGTACTTCGAACACGTCATCCACCTCGGTGGGGTTGAGTTTCAATTCGAAGCCGCGCCGAACAACGGCGAGCACTGGCGTTATACGGAAGCCGGTCGACGCCAGATAGTTCGGAAGCCGCGCCACGGTCTCGACAAAGGAGCCGTCGATGCCGATCTCCTCTTCGGTTTCCCGGATTGCGGCCTTTTCGGCGGAGCCGTCGATGGCGTCAATCTTTCCACCCGGGAACGCGATCTGTCCGGAATGCTTGCGCAGCGTCGCCGTGCGCTGCGTGAAAATCACATGCGCATCGTCACCATCGTCGATAACAGGCACCAGCACCGCGGCATCGCGAAGTTTGAAGGTCTCCACCTGCGTGACGATATCGGGGTTGAGAATGTGATCGCCGTGATCACGCCAGGAGAGATCCACCGGACCACCGCTCTGGTGAAGAGCGCGACGGCGGAATTCAGCCGCTGAATAGAGCGAACGGTTTTCGGTCAAAACATTGTTCATCGGGAGAGTGCATCCAGTTCTTCCGCCGGCATGACAGGAAAGGTCACACCGCCGGAGCGCAGACAGAACATCGTCTTACCGTCGACTTCAAGGCGTTCGCCGAGCTCGACGAGTTCGTACATGATCGGTCGCGAAACCAGCGCCTCCAGCCGCCCGCGAACATGAAGATAGGGCTTCAGCTCGCTGTTTTCGCCATGAACTACAAAACGCAGCGGATGCTCCGGCCCAGCCTCGACCACGTCACCGACATTGGTCCGGAAAGTTAGCAGCGGCTCGCCATCCCTTTCTCCGGCATTCATTTCAACGGCGACGAACGGCGCATCGACAACCCGGATACCAACCCGTTCGACGGGGGTTACAAGGTAGGTCTTCTCATCTTCGTCCTTGCGCAGGACCGTGGAGAACAACCTGACGAGCGGCGCCCGGCCGATCGGCGTTCCCATGTAGAACCATGTTCCGTCCGTTCGGATTTCCATGTCGATATCGCCGCAGAACGGCGGATTCCACTTGTCGACGGGCGGAAGGCCTCGGGCTTTGGCCCCTGCATCGCCGGCGGCGCGCGAAATCATCGCAGCAAGACCGGCCGCGTCTGTTGTCGCCTTGATCTCTTCGGCTGCCATTCTTCTGTCCCGGTTTGTCTTTAACTCAAGAAGGTCACGAGATAGTCATTCGGAACGAACTTGTCAGCCCGCAACATCTCCATAACTCTATCTGGTATGACGCTTGCGTGTAAGTCTGCCGATTCGCGACGAATGAGATCACCCGCTGGAGATGCCTTATGGGTATGATGAAGACCGAAGCCCCCCTCGATGAAAAGGCGATCATCGCCGCGGCCGAGAAGGCCCTTGCAGATATTGCCGCCGTGCGGGGTGAAGTCTCGAAGGTGATCTTCGGCCAGGAAAGCGTCGTCGAGAACACTCTCCTCGCGGTTCTTTCGGGCGGCCATGCCCTGCTGGTCGGTGTGCCGGGCCTTGCCAAGACCAAACTCGTTACTACCCTCGGCGAAGTGCTTGGCCTCGCCTCCAACCGCATTCAGTTCACACCGGATCTGATGCCTTCCGATATCTTGGGCTCCGAAGTGATGGACCAAGATGACAGCGGCCGCCGTTCCTTCCGTTTCGTCAAGGGTCCGGTGTTCGCCCAACTCCTCATGGCCGACGAAATCAACCGCGCGTCGCCGCGCACGCAATCGGCCCTGCTGCAGTCCATGCAGGAATACCACATCACCGTTGCCGGCCACCGCTACGATCTGCCCGCGCCCTTCCACGTCCTGGCCACCCAGAACCCGCTGGAGCAGGAAGGCACCTATCCCTTGCCCGAGGCGCAGCTCGACCGCTTCCTTCTCCAGGTAGACGTCCACTATCCGGAGCTCGCCGCCGAGCGACAGATCCTGCTCGAGACGACCGGGATCAGCGAAACGACGCCGCAAGCGATCCTGAACGCGGAGCGCCTCGTCGAAATCCAAACGCTCATTCGCCAGATGCCGGTCAGCGACAAGGTTGTCGACGCCATCCTCGCGCTTGTTCGCTCGGCCCGTCCGGGTCAGGGAAATGCCGCGACCGACAAGAACGTCGCCTGGGGCCCTGGTCCGCGCGCCGGCCAAGCCATGATGCTTTGCGCCCGCGCCCGTGCCCTCTACGAAGGCCGCCTGGCGCCGTCTATTGACGACGTCCATGCCCTCGCGGAACCGGTGCTGCAGCACCGCATGGCGCTGACATTTGCGGCCCGCGCGGAAGGCATGTCGGTTCGCGATGTCATCGAAGGGCTGGTCAAGCAGGCCAAGGGATAAGGAAGCGTCTGCGTGGCACCCATCGGACAGATCGTCAATCCGACCTCGGGCAATGACGCCCTCGCTCGCGCAAGGCAGCGGGCGAGCCTTGTGCCGGATTGTCTGGTCGAGGCCAAGCGGATCGCCAACACGGTGATCGCCGGCTGGCACGGTCGCCGCAAGCGCGGCATCGGCGAGAATTTCTGGCAGTTCCGTCCCTATACCGAGGGCGAAAGTCTATCCCGCATCGATTGGCGCCGTTCGGCGCGCGACGACCATACCTACATCCGCGACCGCGAGTGGGAAGCAGCCCATACGATCTGGCTCTGGGCCGACATGTCTCCCTCGATGATGTACAAGTCGACCTTCGGAAACGCCTCCAAGGAAGGCCGCGCGCTCGTCATCATGCTGGCGCTTGCCGAAATCCTGGCGCGTTCCGGCGAACGCATCGGATGTCCCGGCGTCATGGAACCGATTGCCGCACGCAATGCCGCGGAACGGCTTGCGACGGCATTGATGCACGCGCCGCTAAGCGGAGGGCTGCCCGACACGGCGATGATCCGCGGCTGGAGCGAACTCGTCTTGATTGGCGATTTTCTCGATGACGCGCGAGCAGTGATGGCGCGCATCGCCCCCTTGGCGCGGCGCGGTCTGCGCGGCCACGTGATCGAGATCGCCGATCCGGCCGAGGAGCTCTTCCCGTATGATGGCCGCACCGAATTCACCGACCCCGAGACAGGGTCGAAGCTGACATCCGGCCGCGCCGAGCATGTTCGCGAAGCCTATACCCGCGCCTATCTCGACCGCCGGGACGATCTCGGCCAGGCGCTGCGCCACATGGGCTGGACCTTCGTCAGCCACCGCACAGACCACCTAGCCTCTGAAGCGCTGGTCGCCGTCCACATGTACCTTTCGGGCATGCCCGCAAGGATGACGCAGGGAGAACGCGCGTGAACGCTCTCCCCTTTGCCTTTGCCTATCCCGCAATCCTCGGCGCCCTTGTGGCCTTGCCGATCATCTGGTGGCTTCTCAGACTGACGCCGCCGCGCCCGAAGACAGAAGTCTTCCCACCTCTGAAGATTCTCGCCACGGTCCTGAAGCGGGAAGAAACCCCTGCCCAGAGTCCCTGGTGGCTGACGCTGCTGCGCATGCTGCTTGCGACCGCAGTCATCCTGGCCATCGCCGATCCGGTCTTCAATCCGCGCACCAATTCAATCGCTTCCGGCGGTCCGCTCGTGCTCTTTGTTGACAACGGCTGGGCCACCTCGCCGGATTGGGATCGCCGCGTGAAGACCGCTGACACCCTGATCGACGACGCGGAATCCGCTGGTACTCCGGTGGCGATCGCCTTCACCGCCGACCCGACCAACGATGCCGTCCCCGGAACGGCAGCCGTCGCCCGCGACAAGCTGCGTGCCGCAGAACCGAAGCCGCTTGTGCCGGATCGCCAGCGTGCTTTCGAGGCTCTCCGCGCCGCGCTGAACGGCCTCCATCCCGGCACTCTCGCCTTCCTTACGGATGGCGCCGCCGCAAGAGAGAACGACACGACCGTCCGCCAGCTTTCCGACCTCTCGCCTGCCCAATTGCGATTGATCTCAGGGGACGCAAACGAAACGATTGCGATCACGTCCGCAAGCAATGCCGCCGACGCGATGACGGTCACCGCCACGCGCCTCGACAGTGGCGCTGCCGCCTCGCGCCCGATCACCGCGCAGGACACGCAGGGACGCGCGATCGCGACCGGCTCGATCGATTTCCAGCCGGGTCAGAGCGTCGCGACCGGATCAATCACCGCACCGTTTGAAATGCGCAACGATTTCGCGCGCGTCAGCATCGATAACCACGCGACGGCTGGCGCCGTGCATCTGCTCGACGACGGTTTCAAGCGTCGCCGCGTGGTTCTGCTATCAGGTGAGGTCGGTGACACGTTCCAACCGCTGCTTTCGCCGCTCTATTACATCCAGCGCGCTTTGCAGCCTTATGCCGATTTGATCGAGCCGAACACGCCTGATCTCGCGACCTCGATCCCGGATCTCCTGTCGCAGAATCCATCTGTCATCATCATGGCGGATATCGGTCGCCTACCCCAGGAAACCTACGAGCCGTTGCAGCGCTGGATCGCAAATGGCGGAACACTTGTCCGCTTCGCCGGGCCGCGCCTTGCCGCGGCACCCGCCGACGATCCGCTGGTGCCGGTGACGTTGCGCCAGGGCGAGCGTGCATTGGGTGGCGCGCTCTCATGGGCCGAACCGCAGCCCCTCGCCGAATTTCCAACCTTCGGCCCCTTCGCCGGCATGCCGAAGCCGACCGATGTTACGGTCAAGCGGCAGGTTCTCGCAGAGCCGACGCCGGATCTTGCCGAGCGCACCTGGGCGAGCCTCGCCGATGGCACGCCGCTGGTGACGACGAAGCCGATCAATGCAGGCAGGATCGTCCTGTTCCATGTCAGCGCAGAAGCGACGTGGTCTGACCTGCCGATCTCGGGCAATTTTGTCGAGATGCTGCGCCGCCTCGTCCAGTTGTCGCGTTCCGGTGGCGTTACCGCTGAAGCCGGCGGTGCATCGACCGCCGAGGCGCTGCCGCCTTTCCGATTGTTGACCGCCAAAGGCGCACTCACGACCGAAACCGGCACGGCGCGTCCGCTGATCCCGAACGCGAAGGTCACGCCGGTCGCAAGCTTCGACAACCCGCCCGGCCTTTACGGCTCCGAAGAAGGATTTACCGCGCTGAACATCCTGCCGAAGAATGCCGAACTGAAGCCGCTTGATACGTCGGGTCTCACAGTCGTGCGCGAAGGGCTGATCGGCGGCGAAACCTGGTCGGCAAAGCCCGCGCTGTTCCTGATCGCCTTCCTGTTGCTGCTGGCCGACAGCCTGATCGTAATGTTCATGAGCGGCGCTTTCTCGAGGCTGCGCCCGGCGGCGCGAACAGCGGCGCTTGTCGCTGTGGCGGTCAGTGCGGCCTTCTTCCTGCAGCCGGGGCAATCGCATGCCGACGACTCCAAGCCCGGCGACGATCAGATCTTCCAGCGGCTCGACAATACGCACCTCGCCTATGTCGTCACCGGCGAACAGGACGTCGACCACATATCCGAACGCGGGCTGGAGGGCCTGACGGAATTCCTGACATACCGCACCACGTTGGAGCCATCGCCGCCTGTCGGCGTGGATCTCACCAAGGATGAGCTCACCTTCTATCCGATCATCTATTGGCCGATCTCGGCCACCGCGCCGATGCCCTCGGCAGCTGCAATCAACAAGATCGATGCCTATATGCGCGCCGGCGGAACCGTGCTCTTCGATACGCGCGATCAGTTCAGCGCGCTCGACAACAATGGCGGCTCGGTCAGCGCCAACGGCGAGCGCTTGCAGCAAATCCTTGCCAATCTCGATATTCCGCCGCTGGAACCGGTGCCGTCGGACCACGTGCTGACGAAATCGTTCTACCTGCTCTCAAGCTTCCCCGGCCGCTACACGGGTAGCCCGCTCTGGATTGAAGCACGCCAGGAAAGTCGTCCCGAAAACGCCAAGTCGGCGGCCACGGCCGACGGCGTTTCCCCGATCCTCATCACCGGCAACGACTTTGCCGGTGCCTGGGCCGTCGATGACAATGGGGTACCGTTGTTGCCGACGGTCCCCCCGGACGAGACACAGCGCGAATACGCCTACCGCAGCGGCGTCAACATCATGATGTACATGCTAACCGGCAACTACAAGACCGATCAGGTCCACGTCCCCGCCCTGCTGGAACGGTTGGGACAGTGATATGACGGTTGATTTTTCACCCTTCATTCCTTGGTCGCTCCTGGCGGGTCTGGCGGTCATTGTTCTCGCAACCGCTGCCTTTGGCATCTGGCGCGGCGTGCGCGGCGCATGGATCCGTTCGATCGCGGCCCTTGCCTTGCTGGCTGCCCTCGCCAACCCTCTCTTGCTGCAGGAAGATCGCGACCCACTGTCGACCGTCGTGCCCGTCATTGTTGACCGCAGCCAGAGCCAGCAAACGCCTGATCGCATCAAGATGACCGACGATGCCCTGGCGCAGTTGAAGGATCGCCTCTCGCGCTTCCCCAATGTCGAGCCGCGCTACGTCGACGCGACGGAGCCGCAAGATTCCGATGCTCCCTCGACCCGGCTGTTCAATGCGCTTTCGGCGGCTGTCGCGGACGTGCCGCCCGCGCGCATCGGGGGCGCGATCATGCTGACGGACGGCGAAATCCACGACGTTCCAGGCGTCAATCAGGCGCTCGGCTTCGACGCGCCGATCCACGGCCTGATCACGGGCAAGGCCAACGAATTCGACCGCCGCATCGAGGTCGTGAAGGCACCGCGCTTCGGGATCGTCAATGAGGAGCAGCAATTGATGCTGCGCGTCTTCGACGACGGACCGAGCCCCGGCGGCACGGCAAGCGTCACGGTGAAACTCAACGGCAACGAGATCGCCACGCTCCAGGCAACGCCTGGCCGCGACACGCCGTTTTCGTTCAAGGTCGAGCGCGGCGGCAGCAACGTCCTCGAATTTTCGGTCGCCGATCTTCCGGGCGAAGTCACCGACGCCAACAACCGCGCGGTCCACCTGATCGACGGCATTCGCGAAAACCTGCGCGTTCTGCTCGTCTCCGGCGAGCCGCATGCCGGCGAGCGCGCCTGGCGCAATCTCTTGAAGTCGGATGCCTCGGTGGATCTCGTCCACTTTACCATTCTGCGCCCGCCCGAAAAGCAGGACGGCACACCGATCAACGAACTGTCGCTGATCGCCTTCCCAACCCGCGAGTTGTTCGTCGATAAGATCAAGGACTTCGACCTGATCATCTTCGACCGCTATCAGCATCGCGGCGTGCTGCCGATCCTCTACTACGACTATATCGCCCAGTACGTGGAAAATGGCGGCGCGCTGTTGATCGCTGCCGGCCCAGAGCATGCCGGCCAGGATTCGATTGCCCTGACGCCGCTATCGTCGGTGCTGCCGGCCGCGCCGACCGGGCAGATGATCGAAAAAGCCTTCTACCCCCGGCTTTCGGAGGAAGGCCGCAAGCACCCCGTTACCCGCGGCCTCGATGGATCCGCTGACGAACCGCCGCATTGGGGCCGCTGGTTCCGCAGCGTCGATGTGGAGCCGCCGCAGGGCCAGACGGTGATGGTCGGCGCTGACAACCATCCGCTGCTCGTTCTCAATCGCGCCGGACAGGGGCGTGTCGCCATGCTGCTCTCCGACCAGGGCTGGCTCTGGGCCCGCGGCTTCGAGGGCGGAGGCCCGCATGTGTCGCTCTATCGCCGCGTCGCCCACTGGCTGATGAAGGAGCCCGCCCTTGAGGAAGAGGCCCTGACGGCACGCGCATCCGGCCGCACGCTGGAGATCACGCGTCAGACCATTGGCGGCGACCCGGGCAATGCAACGGTCCGATATCCCTCGGGAAGGACGGAAACTCTCCCCCTGACGCAAGCCGAGCCGGGCCTCTTCAAGGCCGAGAAGAAGATGGACGAGATCGGCCTTTTCGAGATCAGAAACGGCGACATGACGACGCTGGCGCATGTCGGCGCAGTCGATGCTCCTGAATTCAAGGCCATGATCTCGACGACCGAGGCGTTGAAGCCGATTTCCGACAAGTCGAAGGGGCTCGTCACCCGCGTTTCCGATAGCAGCGGCGCGATCAGCATCCCGCCGATCCTGCCGGTTCGCGGCCAGATCCGCGTTGCCGACGACGATCGCATGCAGATCCACCTTACCAACGAAACGGTGCTGAAGGGCATCAACACCCTGCCGCTGTTTGCCGGTTTCGCCGGTGTCGGCATTCTGCTGCTTGCCTTTGGCGCCATGTGGTGGCGCGAAGGGCGTTAACGGCATGGCCGAGTTTGAAGTGACCGGCTCGCCCGCCGCCGATGATCTCAGCACGATCGGCGACGCGCTATCAGCCTTCAACGTCCATGACGTCGGCCCAGCCGAACGGCAACCGCTCGCGGTTCTCATTCGAGATACCGACGGGAACGTCACCGGTGGCCTGTCCGGCTATACCGCCTGGGGATGGCTCTTCACGCAGTTGCTGTACATTCCCGACGAGGAACGCGGCAAGGGCATGGCCGGCAAGATCCTTGCTTTGGCGGAAGAGGAAGCAGCGGCACGTGGCTGCCATGGGGCCTGGATCGACACCTTCAATCCGCTAGCCCTGCGATCGTATCAACGGCAAGGCTACGAGATATTTGGCGAACTACCAGAGTTTCCGAAAGGCCGTACCCGCACGTTTCTGCGCAAGATGCTCTAGCTGAGCGCCGCCTGGCGTGTTTCAGTATCGATCGCCGTTGCCGCAAAGGCCGCCACGACCAGCAGGCCCGCAAACAGGCCGATGGCCAGACCGAACCCACCCGTGACGATGAACGCCATCAGGGATGGAGCCAGCAGTCCGCCAAGGCGGGCCATCGCCCCCGCAGCGCCCATGCCTGTCGCCCGTGAGGCGGTGGGATAGAGTTCCGGGGTGTAGGCATAGAGCGCGCCCCACGTCCCGAGTAGCGCAAAACTCATGACCAGCAGCGACACGCCGATCAGCATGTCGTCAGGAGAAACCACGAAGAGCAGGCAACCAAGCGCAGACAGCAGGCAGAAACCGATCAAGGTCGGCCTGCGACCCCAAGTCTCGACCCCGTAGGCGGCAAGTACATAGCCCGGGATCTGAGCCAGGGCGACGAAGACCAGAAAGCCGTATCCGCGGACGAAGCCGAACCCATCGCTGGCCAGCTTCGCCGGCATCCAGGTGAAGACCCCGTAGTAGGAAACGGAAACCAGGAACCAGATCGTCAGGATCAGTACACTTCGGCGACGAAGCTCGTCGGAGAAGATGCCCTCAGCCACCTGCGGCGACGCGACGATTTGATCCTCGGGCAGCAGTGGTGCTTTCCGGTGCAGCGCGAGCATTCGGTTGACGATCACCTTGGCCTCGCCCGCCCGCCCGGTCCGCAGCAGGTAGAGTGGCGATTCAGGAACGAAGAAGCGCAGTGTCAGGCCCAGCAGCGCCGGAACTGCGGTGACGGCGAAAATGTAGCGCCAGGTATCGGCTACCCCGGCGACGCTCGCAGCCCAGGCAGCCAGTGCGACGATCAGCGTGCCGACCGCCCAGAAGCCTTCCAACGCCACCAGCCAGCGGCCGCGGCTCTTGGCGGGCAGGAACTCCGCCATCATCGCGTAGTCGACAGGCAACGTGCCACCGACCGCCACGCCTGTCAGGAAACGCAGCACGAGCAGGCTGGCAAAGCTGGGAGCGAAGATGGAAAGGGTGCCGAAAAGCGCATCGCAGGCAACAGTGGTGATCAGGACCCGACGCCGCCCGACCTTGTCGGCCAGGCGCCCAAAGGCGACAGCGCCGATGAGCATGCCGAGAAAGAACAGCGTACCTGTCTGCAGGGCTTGCGGAACAGTCAACCCGAAGGTGGCCGCGATCGAGGCTGCCGTAAAGCCGACGGCGAGGACCTGCATCGCGTCCGCTGTCCAGACAAGACCGAAGATGCCGATCAGGCGCCACTGGAAGGGCCCGGTGCCGGCGCGATCCAGCGCCTCGTCCATGGAAACGTTGCTCATGCTACCTCTCAAGCCCCTGAAAAATCACGCGAAGCGTGTCTCAGGCCTATGGCTCTCAATACCGCATGCAACCTATTTTCGCCAGCCGATAGTTCCCTTCAGCCTGCTATGCGCATCCTCGACAAGCGGCACGACCAGCACGCGAGACGGATCAACGGGACCGGGAAACGTGATCGCGTTGTGGGCCACCCGCTCGAAGCCGAGGGGGCAGTAGTAAGGCGGATCGCCGACGAGGATGACCGCTTCCGATCCCTTGCGACGCGCGGCGTCGATGGCAATCCGGACGAGTTCCCGGCCGATGCCGCGACCCTTGTGCGACGGCCGTACGGCAAGCGGCCCAAGCAGGTGCCCATTCACCGAGCCGGCCTGAACAGCCGTCATCCGCACCGATGCAATGGTCTCGCCATCATCGGCGCAAATGAAGGAGAGCGAGAGATCGTGCGGCCCCTGCTCGCGGATCCGGGCGGCCGCACGCGTATGCCGGCCAGGGCCGAATGCTTCTTCGTTGATGTGTTCGATAGCAGCGTCGTGCGACGCATCCTCAGTGAGGTAGACCAGATCGTGCTTGTGCATGATGAGACGGAAACCGGATAGACAGAGTTGATGGATCTCGAGCACGCCGTCAGGCGTTCGGGAGCATCAGCGTCGTCGCAGGTTTCTCGGTGCAAACATCAAATCGGTTTCCAGAAATGTGAAATCGCCGATAGCAGGAAAAATTTCAGTCGTCCAATGGAAATTTAGAAAGCGACGGCGCGGCGTGACGCAGTGTTCAATCTTTACCGCCCTGCAAATCGCCAGGACGTGGGATATGTTCGAGCCAAGGATAATTTGAAGGATCACAATATGGGCATGCTGGTTGATGGCGTCTGGCATGACGTCTGGTACGACACGAAGGAAACCAAGGGGCACTTCAAGCGCGCCGCCTCGCAGTTTCGGAACTGGATTACAGCGGACGGAGCGGCTGGCCCGTCCGGAACGGGTGGTTTCAAGGCAGAGGCAGACCGCTACCACCTTTATGTCTCGCTGGCGTGCCCGTGGGCGCATCGGACCCTGGTCTTCCGCAAGCTGAAGAAGCTCGAAAACCTCATCAGCGTTTCGGTCGTCGATCCGCTGATGCTTTCGAAGGGCTGGGAATTCAAGATCGGCGACGGCGCCACCGGCGACCATCTCTTCGACGCCAAGACGCTATACGAAATCTACTTGAAGGCCGACCCGCACTATTCCGGCCGGGTGACCGTTCCGGTCTTGTGGGACAAGAAGACCAACACGATCGTCAACAACGAGTCCTCCGAAATCATCCGGATGTTCAACAGCGCCTTCGATCATCTGACGGGCTCGACCGCCGATTTCTACCCGAACGACCTGCACGCCGATATCGATGAGCTCAACGCCGTCGTCTACGACACCGTCAACAACGGCGTCTACAAGGCCGGCTTTGCCACGACACAGGAAGCCTATGGCGAAAATGTCGTCAGGCTCTTCGAAACGCTGGACATGCTGGAAGACCGTCTCGGCAAGGGTCGTTATCTCTTCGGCGATCGACTGACCGAGGCCGATTGGCGGCTGTTCACGACTTTGGTGCGCTTCGATGCTGTCTATGTCGGCCACTTCAAGTGCAACATTCGCCGCATCGACGACTACCCCAATCTGTCGGCCTATCTGCGCGATCTCTATCAGACGCCGGGCGTCAAGGAGACGGTCAACTTCCGCCACATCAAGGACCACTATTACCGCAGCCACACGACGATCAATCCGACCGGCATCGTGCCTGTCGGCCCGGCACTGGATCTCGATCGCCCGCATGGCCGTGCCCTACTGGCAGCGGCCTAGCCCTGCGCTCTACCACACGTGGGCGGGCTCCCGCTCGCCCGCGAGTTCAGCCAGACGACGACGCGTCGCGTCCGTTGTGCCCACTGGCAGATCATCGATCGCGAAGAAGCCGCACTCGACGATTTCCCGGTCTGGCGGGCGCGGTGCCGTCTGCTCAACCTGCGTCTTATAGAAAAGGACATGATCGCGGCGGCTGGCCGCCGTATTGAAATAGATGTGGAAGAGCTCCGGCCGTCCGAGGATGCGCAAATTCCCTTCCTCGCGAAGCTCCTTGATCAAGGCTGCCTCGGCAGTCTCATTACGCTCCAGCCCGCCGCCAGGCATGTGCCAGCCCGGCAGGTAGCTGTGCCGCACGAGAAAGATACGACCCGCCGAATCGAAGCAGGCGGCCCGCACGCCCATCGTCATTCCGCGCGCAACCGCGAAATACATATGCACGATGCGCATCAGCACTCGCGACTGCCAGGGGCGTATGGTTCTGGTCACGCTTTTTCCAATTCCGCTAATCCGTTCAAGCAGATGTGTTTGAATTGCAGACTGACTGGGCTATGTGTCGTCGCATGTTCAAGCTCGCACACATCTCCGATATCCATCTCGGCCCTCTCCCTCGCCTTTCGGTCCGCGAGCTCTTTTCCAAACGCATTACCGGCTTTGTGAACTGGCATCGCAACAGGAGCAAGCACCTTTTCGGTAGCACGCTCGATCTGCTGCTCGATGACATACGCGCGAAGCAAGCCGATCATTTGGCGGTTACCGGCGATCTCGTGAACCTCGCAAGCGGACTGGAGATCCGAGCCGCAGCCGCTTGGCTGAAAGAACTCGGTGATCCCGAAGACAATTCAGTCGTGCCGGGAAACCACGATGCCTACGTGCCCGGCGCCTACGAAAAGTCGGTGCGCGCATGGTACGACAATGTGCGCGGTGACCTCGCTCCAGCCGAATGGCAGGAAAATCGCCACGTCTTTCCCTATCTTCGCGTTCGCGGCAAGGTCGCGATCGTCGGCTGTTCGACGGCGGTCGCGACGCCCCCTTTCGCGGCCAGCGGCTTCTTCGGCGAGCGCCAGGCCCGCGATACGGTGAACATGCTGCGTGCCGCTGGCGAGGCCGGCTTGTTTCGCGTCGTGATGATCCACCATCCGCCGATCCGCGGCGCGACCTCCTTCCACAAGCGGATGATCGGCATCCGCCGCTTCGGCGCCGTGATCTCCACCGGCGGTGCAGAACTGGTGCTCCACGGCCATACCCATTTGAACACGCTGCACTGGCTGCGCGGCCAGACTGGTCCGGTTCCCGTCGTCGGTATCGCCTCTGCATCGCAGGGGCCCGGCGGGCTGAAACCCCGTGCCGGCTACAACCTCTTCTCGATCGATGGCGCACCGGGTGCTTGGGAGCTGACCGGGGAACGGTTCAGCATCAACTCCATGGGCGATGGTGTGTGCAGCGAAAGCGTCGATATTTTCAAGGCTTAGCGCCGTTTTTGGATTCATCTTCTTCGCCAAGCTGTTTCAGGAACTAAAGATGACGATATCTTGAATTTGGCAAAGCATCCGAGGTCTTGGCAATTGGCGATTGCCACGTAAACTTGTCCCCTCGGCAGCACCAATTCACGGAGTTATTGCATGCCCATCGCGTCGATCAGTCTTCGCAGTCTGGCTTTGGCCGGCTCGCTTGCCCTCGCAGTCTCCTCATCCGCCTTGGCCATCGGCGACGAAAGCGACGAAACCAAGCCGCCGCCAAAGACCGAAACGACGACAAAATGTGCCGGCGGCAAGGTTTGGGATGCGAAGCGCAAGGAATGCGTGGTCCCGAAGAAGAATTCGTTCAACGACGATGAACTCTACAAGGCTGCCCGCGAATTTGCCTATGCCGGTCAATACGACAACGCCCTGACGGTGCTTCAGCTTGCCAGGAACCAGAACGATCCGCGCATCCTGAACTATCTCGGCTATGCCAACCGCAAGGCGGGCAGAATGGAGCTGGGGATGTCGTATTACCGCAAGGCGCTGCAGGCGGACGACAATTATATTCTGGCACGGTCATATATGGGACAAGCTTTGGTGGAACAGGGTGACGTGCAGGGAGCGCGCGTCCAGCTCGTCGAGATCCGGGATCGGGGCGGCGAGCAGACCTGGGCCTATCGCTCGCTGCTGCAGGCACTGAATGGTTATCGTACATACTGACGTTGATCCGAGCCGAGCCTAATGAAGAAAAGCTTTGAGAACCCGTGGGATAGGCCGCCGGATGCTTGCGAAGCATCCGGTACTTGTTTCATAAAGGACACAGAAGCAATATAAATCGATCTGCTGCTGGGCGCTCTCGCCGATCGCCCAAGCATTACCTGGAAAGACTATGCGTCAACCCGTGACGACCATCGATATCAGACGCGACCTGGTGGGCCTTCTGCCCCGACTGCGGCGTTTCGCGATGACCCTTGCAGGTGACGCAGCGAGTGCGGACGAACTCGCACAAGTGGCGTGTGAGCGCGCCATCGCCAAGAGCGGACAATGGAATGGCGAAGGCCGCCTGGAAAGCTGGGTCTACGCCCTCGCCCGCCAACATTGGACGGACGAGCATCGGCGTCGGAAGCCGCACCCCGCTCCCAAGGGCAATGTCACCGATATCCGGGAAGCGAACCGCGATCGCACCTCGCTTGTCGATCCCGATGTCATCCACCGCATGATCGCCGACATGCCGGAAGGCACATCCAGCGCCTTTTTGCTGGTTGTTGTCGAAGGGCACAGCTATCAGCAGGCCGCCGACATCATGGGTGTCACCATCAACATCGTCGTATCCCAGCTTGCCGCGGCGAGACTGCATTTCGCCAGTGTCGCGGACAACTATCCTCACAGGTACTGAATTGCTCGATTTCAAGAAACTGCCGCTCGATGCTCAGCTAGCCGCCCTGCTGGATGGCGAGACGACGCCCGAACAGAAGCATGAGCTTGAGCAGCGCCTGGCCACCGACGAGGGTGCCAAGCGGCTCTACGACAAGCTGCGACACGGCGCCGACTTCGGAAAGCACCGCCTCGACGACGTTCTCAGGGAGCCGGTTCCCCTCGCCCTCGTGCGGTCGATCAAGAGCGCGCAGCCACCAAAGGCTCCGGTTGCACCGCGCGTTTCGCGGCCCTCCTTCAAACTTGCGCCGATCGGCCCACAGGCTCTTGCGGCTGCAATCGTCCTCCTCATTGCCGGCTGTGGCATCGGCTTCTTCGCCGCCGGCAGCATGAGCACCATGCAATCGCCTGCCGCGACAACGATGGAAGCCATTCCTGACTCCAACGAGTGGCTGACCGACGTCATCGCCAACCAGCGGCTTATCGCCCGCCAGCCCCGTCATATTTTCGAGGTTCCGTCGACCCAGGCAGAGGAAATTTCTACCTGGCTGACCTCAACGGTCGGCGTTGCGTTCCGTGTCCCTGACCTGTCGGAACAGGGCTGGACCTTCCAGGGTGCCCGCGTCTTCATCGGCGACAGCAGGCCGGTCGGCCAACTCGTCTACACCAGCTCCGATGGCGACCTGGCTTCCATCTGTTTCCGCAAGGACAACCTGCCTTCCGAGGCAGACGATTTCAAGGAAACGATCAAGGACGAGATCGGCGTCGTTTCCTGGCACAATGCCGGCACATCCTATGTGCTCGTTGGCCCGTCGTCGGAAGCCTCGCTTGGCCAGCTCGCCATGCAGGTCGCCACATCGATCTGAGCCTTTCAGGGTTGAATTGAAAAGCTATAGGACACCAGACCCACCTTCCCCGTTGCCATGCGGCTTTCGATCGCCCGATACGCCTCCGCTGCGCCGTGAAGCGGAAACTTGGCGCCCGGGTAAGAGCCTCAGCTCCCCGGAAGCGGCCAGTTCGAAGAGCGACTGGAGATCGGGAACAAGACCTGCTCCCAGCAACGGCAGAAGCGCAAAGCCTCTCAGCGACTGGTTCTTGTCGAGCATGCGGGCAATGTCCTCGGCTGTGGCTGCGAACCGGCCGCAAAGACAAGTTCGCCGCCATCCGCGAGAACCGCGAGCGACGCACGCGTCGTGTCGCCACCAATCGTGTCGTAAACAACGTCCGGGCGGAGGCCAGCTAGAGACGTTTCCCAGCCGGGGGCGCTATAGTCTATAGCCAGATTAGCCCCCATCTCCAGCGCCAGCGATCGCTTCGCTGAGCTCACTGCCGTCGCGATCACGCGCCGAGTACCGCGACGCCTGGCAAGCTGGGTCAGCAAGGAACCCACGCCACCTGCCACGGCATGAACAAGGACCGTTTTGCCCATCAGCGAGCTTTGCTGGACCATATGCAATGCTGTCAGTCCCTGCACCACCAGGGCAGTTGCGCCGGAAAAGGGGAGCCTTTCGGGTATAGGCACGGCATATCCTGCGTCGACCGCCACATATTCGGCGTATCCGCCTCCGCCACCGAGGGCAAAGAGCGGCACGGCAACTCGCGTCCCAAGCCGAGTGCCATCGATGCCTTCACCCACTTTCTCGACCACTCCGGCAACTTCGACGCCCGGCAGCATCGGCAACAGAGGCGTCACCGCGTAGCGGTCAGCGCGCATCAAGACGTCAAAGAAATTGACGCCTACGGCGTGAACCCTGACGAGCACTTCGCCGGCCTGCAGTCGGGCACCGGCAGCTCGACACAGGTCAAGACCTCGGGCGAACCGAAATGGTCGTAGCGGATGGCTTTCATAGCAAACCTCACGTTTGAATTGGCGTGAGATGCGCCTTAGCAATTTGGTGCTATACCCACCAGGAGGTGACCATGACCGCTCCGATCAAGAAGCTGCCCAGATTGCCTGTCGAGCGGGCGCTCAAGGTGATAGCCGGACGCTGGAAGCCCATCATCCTTTATTATCTCTTCGATGGCCCGAAGCGCCTGTCGGAGCTCAAGCGGATGTTGCCACAGATCACCCAAAAGGTGCTGATCCAGCAGCTGCGCGAGATGGAGAAGCATAGTCTGGTGACCCGGCAGATCTTCGCAGAGGTACCTGCACGCGTCGAACATTCGGCAACTGAGGTGGGTTTGGAGTTGGAACCGGTTCTGTTGGCGCTCTGCAAATGGGGTCAGAAACATGCCGAAGCACAGGACGAGGCAAACGATATCGCGGACTGTATCGTGCGGCCACGCAACCGGGCACGGCTGGCTGCCTGAGCCGGATAAAGTGCGCAGCAGAATACTCCGCTGCGCTGATTTCGTCAGGCCTTTCCCGCCCGCACCTCAAGCACGCGGTTCGCAGCCGAGACGATCGCCTCCAGCGACGCCCCGACAATGTTCGTGCTGATGCCGGCGCCAAAGAGCTTGCCGCCAGGATAGGACGTCTCGACGTAGGAGATCGCGGCAGCGTTCGAACCGTGCTGCAGCGAATGCTCCGAATAATCCTCGACCGACATCTCGATGCCGAGATAGTGCGAGAGCGCGTTGATAAAGCCGTCGACCGGGCCGTTGCCCCTGCCCTCGATATGCTTCGTCTCGCCGTTATCAGTGATTTCGGCGGCAACGATGCGTTGCCCCTTGCGCTCGGGATCGGCATAGGTGTGGTGGTCAACAAACTTGATGCGGCCTTGCGGCTGCGTCACGTAGCGCTCGACGAAACGGTCGTAGATCCGCTTCGACGGCAATTCCTTGCCTTCTTCATCGGTGATCCGCTGAATGTCTTCGCGGAATTCGACCTGCAGGTTACGCGGCAGATTGAGCCCGTAATCCTGCTGCAAGATATAGGCGATGCCACCCTTGCCGGACTGCGAGTTGATGCGAATGATCGCCTCGTAGGAGCGACCGACGTCCTGCGGATCGATTGGCAGGTAAGGCACTTCCCACACTGGATGGTTGGCGACCTTGATCGCCTTCATGCCCTTGTTGATCGCATCCTGGTGCGAGCCGGAGAAGGCTGTATAGACCAGTTCGCCGACATAGGGGTGGCGCTCGCCGATCGGCATCTGGTTCGAATATTCGAAGACTTCCTTCATCCGTACGATATCAGAGCAGTCGATCTCGGGGTCGACACCCTGCGTGAACATGTTCAGCGCCATGGTGACGACGTCGACGTTGCCGGTGCGCTCGCCATTGCCGAAGAGCGTGCCTTCAACGCGGTCGGCGCCCGCCAGCAGGGCCAGTTCGGCGGCGGCGATGCCGGTGCCGCGGTCGTTGTGCGGATGCAGCGAAATGATCAGGTTTTCGCGGTTGTCGAGATTGCGGCACATCCACTCGATCTGGTCGGCATAGACGTTCGGCGTCGCCATTTCGACGGTCGACGGCAGGTTGATGATCAGCTTGTTATCGGGCGTCGGCTTCATCACCTCGATAACGGCGTTGCAGATGTCCAGCGCCACGTCGAGCTCGGTGCCGGTGAAGCTCTCCGGCGAATATTCGAAACGATAGCCGCCGCCGGCCTTCGCCGCCATGTCGGAGATCATCTTTGCCGCATCGACGGCGATTTGCTTGATGCCGTGGACGTCCTTGCCGAACACCACGCGACGCTGCAATTCGCTGGTCGAGTTGTAAAAGTGAACGATCGGGCGGTTCGCGCCTTCCAGCGCCTCGAAGGTGCGGGTGATCAGCTCCGGACGGCACTGCACCAGCACCTGCAGCGAGACGTCGTCGGGCACATTGCCCTGCTCGACGCACCAGCGCGCGAAATCGAAGTCGGTCTGCGACGCGGACGGGAAACCGATCTCGATTTCCTTGAAGCCCATGTCGAGCAGCAGCTGGAACATGCGGGCCTTGCGGTCGTGGCCCATCGGATCGACCAGCGCCTGATTGCCGTCGCGCAGATCGACCGAACACCAAATCGGCGCCTTGGTCAGCGTCTTCGATGGCCACGTACGGTCAGGGATATTTACCTGCGGATAGGCGCGATACTTGATCGCCGCCTCGGGCATGCCTTTGGTTTGGGAGCGGGTGTTCGTGTCCATGTCTTCTCTTCCTCTTCCCGTCATCTGGCCAGCCGCGTCATAGCGTATCGGGTCTGGCTTGGCGATGACGAATCCGATGCGAAAGCATCCGGCTGATCAGTTTTCGGGATTGATCACGAGGAGYGATGGCCTGGGCGGGCTTTCGGCCGCCGGGCGCTCCTCAACGGACCCGGCAACCGCGCGTAAGGCCGAGGAGAAGAAGCGAGGTAAGGGCACGCGTGTTGTCACGGAGCGCGATGCGCCCGCGAGCAACCTGCTCAGAAATCGTGATGCCCGTGTTCTTCATGGTCGCGCTTATAGCCGGGGTACAAAAAACTGGCAATCCCTCCGTCTATTTTTTCGCCGCTTGCACGATACGTGACAGGGCCAGCATCAGCCCTCCGGCGAGCAATCCCCAGAATGCGCCCGAGATTCCTCCGAAGGAAACGCCCGATGCCGTCACCAGAAACGTGATGGCTGCCGCCTCCCGCGAGTCTTGTGCCTGGAAGGCCGACATGGCGGAACTGGAAAACGCCCCGACCAGTGCGAGACCGGCCACTGCCTGGATCAGGATCGGCGGCGCCAAGGCAACGAACGTCGTCACCGCGCCTGCCAGCAGGCCGAGAATAACGTAGGAGATGCCTGAGACGAGGACAGCCCAATAGCGTCGCGCGGGATCGGGGTGCGCGTCCTGGCCGGCGCACATCGCGGCGGTAATCGCCGCGAGATTCACCGCATGGCCGCCGAATGGCGCCGAGACTATCGAGAACAGTCCGGTCACGGAAAAAAGCGGCCCGGGCTTCGGCGTGTAGCCGCTCACCTTCAAGACGGCGATGCCGGGAATGTTCTGCGACGCCATGGTGACGATGAAAAGCGGCAGGGCGATGGAGATGAAAGCCGGCAAGTTGAAGACGGGCATAACGAACTCTCTGGGCGGCCGCAGCGCTTGTTCGATCGAGCCGAGCGCTCCATCGGGAATGTCCACGCCAAAGGCAACCACCAGCACAAAGGCTGCGAGCGCCGCAGGCACTGCCCAGAGCCGCTTGAACGCGCCGACGACAATCCACGCCAGCGCTATCGGCAAGCCTAGCAACGCATTGAAACTGATCGCCCTGACCGGGGCAAAACACAAGCCGATCAGAACGCCAGCGAGCATTGCATTGGCCAGAGGCGCCGGAATGGCGGCCACCGCCCGGCCGAGCGGCTTGAACAGGCCGGCGATGACGATCAGCACCGCGCAAATCAGAAACGCACCGACCGCCGCATTGAACCCACCCTCAACCACACCGGTACTTGCAAGAAGCGCCCCACCCGGCGTCGACCAAGCAATGCTGATGGGCAGCCGCGTCACGCTGCTGAGCAAGATCGCACAGAGCCCCAGCGCGATCGACAGCGCCATAAGACCCGACGCCGCCTGCGCATCCGTCGCGCCGACACTCTGCAGGCCGTGCAGGACAACGGCAAACGAACTGGCAAATCCCACGAAGGTGGTGAGGATGCCCATGAACAGGGCCTGGATGGAAAAATCTTTGAGCATCGCGGGACTCGAGCAGCGGAAAGTCCGCATGGAGCACGAGGGAACGCGGCGAGGCAAGGGCAGAAAGAGCCGATATGGTTCTGCTTCCTGCTAGCCCGCTGTCTGGCGGGCCCGATGGCCAACAGAGCTCGCTCAGACCAGCCACATCAAAGGGTCACGACGCATCAGACGACAAAAAAGCGCCCTCGCCCGCTGTCTGGCAGGCAAGGGCGCTTCTCATAGCTCAAAATCAGATCTCGGCCTGCGACGTGATGATGCGCGAGACGAGGCCGTAAGCCTTCGCTTCTTCAGCAGACAGCCAATAGTCGCGGTCGGTGTCGGCAGCGATCTTCTCGTAGGGTTGGCCGGTGGCTTCAGCCATGATCTTGTTCAGGCGCTCGTTCATCTTGATGATTTCACGAGCCTGGATCTCGATATCGGAAGCCATGCCGCGCGTGCCGCCGGACGGTTGGTGCAGCAGGAAGCGCGTGTTCGGCAGGCAAAGGCGCTGTTCCTTCGGAGCCGCGACATAGATCAGCGCGCCGGCGGATGCGACCCAGCCGGTTCCGATCATCCAGACTTTCGGCTTGATGAACTTGATCATGTCATGGATCGAATCGCCGGATTCGACATGACCGCCGGGCGAGTTGACGTAGATGCGAATATCGTCGTCATTGGCCGCGGCAAGCGCGACGAGCTGCGTGCAGACCTTCTGCGCGAGTTCCTGCGTAATCGGCCCGTAGATGAAGATCGAACGCGACTTAAAAAGGTTCGCCTCCGTTTCCTTGCCGAGCGGCAGTTCCTTCGTCTTGTCGTCCTGTTCTTCTTCTTCGTACATTCGAACCTCTCTTACGTCCAATTCGGTTCACCGCACATAGTGCGACTCCATGCGTAAAACAATGCGGGAAAAAGACAAGCCACGGAACGGGTGAAGATATGGTTAGGCAGCCGGGCCGGGTTACGGCGATGTAACTTAGCGCGGCTTTGAAAAGTCCGAATCGGTTCCTACGTCATCCCTAGGCGCAAATCGCCAGCAACAAAGGAGACCGGCCATGTCACCTGAAGAACGCCAATTGCTGACCGCCCTTTTCGAGCGCGTCCGCACCGCATCGGCAACGCCGCGTGACCATGACGCCGAAGCGCTGATCGATCAGGGAACGCGCGAGCAGCCTTATGCCACCTATTATCTTGCGCAAGCCGTGATCGTGCAAGAGAAGGGCCTCGAAGCGGCAGCCAACCACATCAAGCAGTTGGAGGAGCGCATTCGTCTGCTCGAGGCCGACCAAAGCGAATACCACAAGGCCGAACAGGGTGGCGGCTTCCTTAGCTCGATCTTCGGCAGCAGCCAGGCACCGCAGCAGCCGGCGGCGCCTCCGCCCTCCTCCGGTCCGTGGGGAAGCGCCCCGCGTCAGCAGATCCAGCAGGAGCGCGGCTTCGACACGTCACCTCGAGCCGTGCCGCAGCAGCCGACCGGTCCCTGGAGCTCACAGGCGGCGGCACCTTCCGCGGGCGGCAGCTTCCTGCAGGGCGCGCTCGGCACGGCGGCTGGCGTTGCGGGCGGCATGTTGCTTGCCAATTCGCTGAGCGGGATCTTCGGGAGCCACATGTCGTCGCTTGGCTGGGGTAGCCCGCTTGCCGGCAACAATCCCTTCGGCAACGCGCCGACTGAAGAGACTGTCATCAACAACTATTTCAACAGCGACGGCGACAAGCAGCAGGCATCGAATGATACCGGCAACGCACAACAGGTCGTCGACGATAATGACAACGATAACGACGATGCCAGTCTGCAGCAGGCCGCTTACGACGACAGCGACGACGATCAATCCGACAATGACGACAGCTTCGACGTCTGATCCGAGATCCGGCATCCGCCTAATCGGCCATTGGCCCCGAGTTTCCGTGGGCATGGCACCGCATCGATTGATAAGCCCCCGCCGGGCGGATAAGGTCCGCCGACATTGTCGAGCAGGCGGGCATCAGTGAAGATCCTTATCATCAGTCGGAAGGCCGAGGAGAAGAGACGACAGTTCCAGACGCAGCAGATGCGCAGACTTGGCCTCGATTTCAAGTTCCTGGATGCGTTCGAAGCCCGCGACCTTTCTGCAGAAGATTGCCAGAAGGCAGCAAACAGCTGGCCGAGCCCGACGCTGCGCGAAGACGTTGCCTGTTTCACCTCGCACAGGATCGCCTGGCAGATCATCATCGACCGCAACGAGCAGACGTTGATCCTCGAAGACGATGCGGTGCTTGCCGAAAGCTTTGCCGATGTACTCGCCAGCATTGAAGCGCGCGCCGAGGACGGCGACTGCGCCTACGATCTCGAATTCGCGCCGCGCCCGCATATCCTGGCAAGGACGCCCGTCTGGACCGACGGCATCTACAGGGCAACACGGGTGTTCCAGAACCGTGTCGGGACAGCAGGCTACGTCATCGGCCCGCGCGCGGCAAAACGGATGCTCGAGGATACCAAGATTTACGGCCTCCTCGATGCCTATATGTGGCATCGCGCTTGGCTGAAGGCCTACCAGATCGAACCAGCGCCGGTCATCCAGATGCAGTTCCTGGACGGCAGCGCCGACAAGACGGCTTTCGTACGCAGGTCGATCGACCGCGCCTTCACCCCCCGGAGCAAGCTGCGCAAGAACCTAATGCGGCTCTGCCTCGAGGGCATCAAGACGAGAAACCTGATCCGGGGCTGGCTCGGCGGCGTGAAGCGCCCGCTGCGGATGGATCGCGCAAGCTTCCCGCTCGATCCCACCAAATCAGGCGACTGATACGACGGCGATACGAGACGATCGCCACCGACTCTTTTCAAATCATCAGCCGCGGCCGCGATAGGTTGCGACACCCTGGTCGGGCAGCCACACGCCCTCCGGCGGCTTGCCGGTCTGCCAGAAGACGTCGATCGGAATACCACCGCGCGGATACCAGTAGGCGCCAATTCGAAGCCACTTCGGGTCGAGCAATTCGACAAGCCGCTTGGCGATATAGACCGAGCAATCCTCGTGGAATGCACCATGGTTGCGGAAAGCATGCAGGAAGAGCTTCAGCGACTTCGATTCCACCAGCCATTCGTTCGGGATGTAATCGATCACGATGTGGGCGAAATCGGGCTGGCCCGTCATCGGGCAGAGCGACGTGAATTCCGGTGCTGTGAAGCGGACGACATAGTCGGTGCTGGCATGACTCGACGGCACCTTCTCAAGAACGGCCTCTTCGGGTGATTTCGGAGATTCCGTCTGGCTACCCAGCATGGACAGGTTGGATACGTCTGTTGTGGGCATTCAAGCCTCCTTGATGACTTTGACGCGGATGCCATGAGCCTTTTCGCCCTCCGGCTCCACGTGAATGGCGATGCTGGAGCCCCGATGCGCTGCACGGATGGCATCTTCAAGGCGATCGCAGATATCGTGCGCCTGCCTTACAGACATGGCTGCCGGCACGACAAGATGAAAATCGACAAAGGTGACCGCGCCCGCGCGGCGCGTCTTCAGATCGTGCACGCCGATCGAGCCGGCGGCATGGGTGGCAATCGCCTGCTTGATCGCCTCCTCCTCCTCGGATGTGACAGCCTGATCCATCAGGCCACCGATCGAATTCGAGATCACCTTCCAGCCCTGATAAAGAATGTTGACGGCAACCAGAATGGCAAGCACAGGGTCGAAGATTGCATAGCCGGTGGCCAGCGCCAGAAGCAGGCCGATAAGAACGCCGACCGAAGTGAAGACGTCAGACATGATATGCTGGCCATCCGCCGTCAGCGCTGCCGAGCGATACTTGTGCCCGGTTCTGATCAGGATCTGCGCCCAGACGGCATTGATCACGCCGGCGACGAAGTTGATCGCAAGACCGAGCGCCGGCGCATCCAGCATCTGGGGATCGAAGAGATGCCCAATCGCCTCGTTGACGATCAAGAGCGCCGCCACGACGATCAACGCGCCCTCGGTTACGGCCGAAAGATATTCCGCTTTATGATGACCGAACGGATGATCGTGGTCGGCCGGTTTCTGCGCATAGCGGATGACGAAGAAGGCGATGAAGGCGGCAACGACGTTGACCGTCGATTCCAGCCCGTCCGACAGCAATGCCACCGAACCGGTTATCCACCATGCAAGCATCTTCAGGCCCATCACGCCGAACGACATCGGGATGCCCCAGAGCGCCAACCGCCGAACCGTAAGATTGCCCTTCTCGTCCATCTTCATCCCCTGCGCAGACATCGGTGCGGATGCGAATGAATTGCAGAAACCAACCTATCCAAACGCAAAACCGCCCGCGCGAAAATCGCACAGGCGGCCAATGGGGTTCATATGGGCGAAGCCGTACCGTTTGTCAAAGGTCAAGGTCACAAAACCAGGCCCTCTACAAGACGCTCGGCTTCGAAAAAGCGCCTGGAGCCGAACCTTAGGGTCGTCAAGCGTCGAGACTGACCGACGCTTGACGCCGTCTCATCATCCGGCCGGACAGGCGGCTCCCGTGTCGACCCAGGCCTTGATCAACTCACCGAACTCCGCCTGGGTGCCCGGCGCGGGCTCGCGGCCCTCCCCGGGGTTCCAGCCCCAGCCGACGAGGCTGTCATGGGACATGTGCTCGACGATCTTGCTCAGATCCCTGCCGCCGTTGCGGGCCGGGTCCTTGAGCTGCTGACAGATTTCGCCGAGCGACTTGCCCACCCACGCCATTTCGATCGGCGCCAGATGCCAGGCCGGATTGCCGGGAATGCTCTTCAACGTCGGCGATTGCCCCACGACAGTGGCATTGTCCGCGCCGTGACAGGTATTGCACATCATGCCGGGCACACCCATTCCGCCATCGCCGCGGGTCACCGGCGGCTGATGCGGATGCATCGCCATCGTCTGCAGCGGCCTGTCGCCCGCCGGATGGCAGTTCAGACATCGGGGATGCTCGATCACTTTGCTTGCCTCTTCGAAGAGAGCGACCGAGCGCGCCTTCTGATCGGCGATCGACGAAAAGGATGCCGCGGGCTTGAGTGTCGACATGTCGGACGCGGGCGCCGTCTGCGCCAGCGCCATGAACGAGGCGGGCAAAGCCGCAAGAAGGGAGAGGCCGCCTGCTGCGCAGGCGAGTGCTAGTCTGCTTTTCATCTCCGCCTCCCTCAGCTCGTCGCCACGGCAACGATCGGAAGGCTGCGAACCGGCGCACCGGTCAGGCGCCGCCAGGCATTCGCCGTCGCGGGTCCGACGGGCGGTACGCCTGGCTCCCCGACACCCGTAGGCGGCGCATCGGATTTGATAACGGCGACCTCGACATCCGGCATCTCATTGATCCGGATCGACCGATAGTCGTGGAAGTTCGACTGCATGATCGCGCCGCCCTCCCCAAGCGTCACGGCATCGAACAGCACCGCGCCGAGACCATAGCCGATGCCGCCTTCCATTTGTGCCTTGATGACGTTCGGGTTGATCGCCACGCCGCAATCGACCGCACACCAGACCTTGTGGACACGAGGCACGCCATCGGTCCCAGCCGAGACTTCGACCACCTGGCCGACATAGGTGTTGAAGCTCTTGACCACCGCCACGCCGCGCTCTCTGCCTTCGGGGACCTTCCCTCCCCAATCGGCAAGCTCGGCGGCCTTGTTCAACACGCCCGCGTAACGCGGGTCCTCCTTCAACTGCTGGAGCCGCCCCAGAACCGGATCCTTGCCAGCCATCTGGAACAGTTCGTCGAGGAAAGTCTCGACCGCAAATCCGGTATGCGTATGCCCGACCGACCGCCACCACAACGGCGGGATCGACAGGTTCACATTATGCGACACCACTCGCAGGTTCGGCACGTCGTAGGGCAGGTCCGAGGCCCCTTCGACCGAAGTGCTGTCGAGATCCGCCTTGGCCAAGATCGATTGGCCGACGATCGCCTGATCCCAGGCGACGATGCGGCCATCCGCATCGATGGCGCCGCGCATCTTGTGAAGATACATCGGGCGGTAATAGCCGCCGCGAATATCGTCCTCGCGCGTCCACATGTGCTTGACCGGACGCGACTGGTCGGTCGCCGCAAAGACTGCCGCCGCCTCCTGCATATAGGGCGAACCAAACTGCGCCTTGCGCCCGAAGCTGCCGCCGGTGATCTGGGTATTCAGCCGGACCTTCGACGGATCAAGCCCGACGATCTTCGCCGCCGTCGCCTTGTCCATTCCGGGAAACTGCGCACCATTATAGACGTCGAGACTTCCATCCGCCGCCTTGATGAAGACCGCGTCGAGAGGCTCCATCGGGGCATGGGCAAGGAACGGAAAGATGATCTGGGCCTCCAGTATCTTCAGATTTGCATCGCCGAAGGCTTTTTCGACGTCGCCTTTGTCAGATGCCACGATGCCCTTTTCGCTCAGCGCCTTGGCGTAGTCGGCAGAGAGTTGGTTGCTGGAGCGCGTTTCCGCCTTCGACAGATCCCACTCGACCTTCAGCGCTGACCGGCCCTTCAGTGCGGCAAAGGTATTGTCGGCATAGACGGCAACTCCCTGCGGCAGCTGCTTGACATCGACCACGCCTTTTACCTTGCGGGCTTCACTGTCGTCGAAGGATTTGACCGCAGCTCCGAAATGATCCGGGTGAGCCACCACCGCGACAAGAAGATTGTCGGGCACGATGTCCAGCGTATAGATCGCCTGGCCATTGGTCTTGGAGAACGTGTCGAGTTTCGGCAATTCCTGACCGATAAGCGTGAAGTTCGCGGGGTTCTTGAGATTGACGTTAGACGGCGGCTTGATGCCCGCGGCTTGCGTTGCCAGCGCACCGAAGCCGCTCTCCTTGCCCGAACCGGCATGCTTGACGCGGCCCTTTTCGACCGTGATTTCGCTAGCCGGCACGTTCCATTCATTGGCGGCTGCCGCAACCAGCATGGCCCGTGCCGTTGCGCCCGCCTTGCGGAACTGCTCGTAGGAATTGGCGATGGATGACGAACCCCCGGTGCCCTGCAAGCCAAAGGCGAGGTTGGCATAGACCTTGTCGTCGGCGGGCGAATGCACGGCGCGCATCTGCCCCCAATCGGCATCCAACTCTTCGGCCACCAGCGTCGCGAGGCCAGTGAACGGCCCCTGCCCGAACTCGATATGCTTGGAAAGGATCGTCACCATATCGTCGGTGCCGATCCTGACGAAGGTGTTCAGCGTCACCAGCGAATCCGGGCCACCGGCCTGCACACCGCTTTCGGCGGCGAAGGCGGATACCTTCGGCATCAGCGCAAAGCCGATCACCAATCCACCCGTGCCCGCAAGAAAGGCGCGGCGCGTTGTTGAAATTTCCTGGATCGTCATGGCTCAACCCTCCATCGAAGCAGCGGCGTTGTGAATGGCCGCGCGTATCCGGTGGTAGGTGGCGCATCGACAGATATTCCCGGCCATGGTACCGTCGATATCCTCGTCGGTCGGCTTGGGAATGTTCTGCAGCAACGAGACGGCCGACATGATCTGGCCCGACTGACAGTAGCCGCATTGCGGCACGTCGATCGCGATCCAGGCGGTTTTCACAGCCTCCGCTTCCTTGCCTTCGACCCCTTCGATCGTAATGATCTCGGAGCCCTCAGCTGTCGAAATCGGGGTAATGCAGGAGCGACGCGTAAAGCCGTCCATGTGCACAGTGCAGGCGCCGCATTGGGCGACGCCGCAACCGTATTTCGTGCCTGTCAACCTTTCAAAATCGCGGATAACCCATAGCAGCGGCGTATCCGGATCGCCGTCAAAAGTTCTTTTCTGTCCATTGAGCGTGAACGTAATCATGGTCGAGCCTCGGGATTGGCTGGACCCATTGCGGCCCCAGCGAGCGTCGCAGCATTTTTCACAACGGGTAAGCTAGGGCGATTGGAACGCCGCGACCACGGGCCTCCGATAAAGGTTGCGTTACTGGAGGTCCGGCCTATCGACCGCCGCACGTAGCTAAGCCGGCGTTCAATTGCGCGGTCCTGTAGCCAACAATCTTGGGGCTGCGTGCGCACAAGTGCTATGCCGGCGACCACTGCTCATTCCGGATGGCGTCAGAAATTCTCCGCCGGGTCAACGATACCTGTACTACCGCCTTCAGCAGCGATGCTGACGGATTGCGGCCAGCGGAGGAGCGCCGCTTCGCCCACTGCCGTCAGGGCATAGACGCCCTTGTCTCGCCGTTCGAACCAACCGTAGACATTGCCGAGCAGGATCTTCCCCGCGTCCGGCGCCAGCGTCTTCATGTCGCGCGGTCGCACCAAACCCTGCTGGAGTGCTGCAGCGCAGATCAGCGCACGCTGGCGATAGGCCGTCATGACAGGCGCACGCGTACTGCCGCCGACGGCGGGATCGCCGCGCCGGCGCTGATGTTCCCTGACCAGCCGCGACCGGCGTTTCGGATTTGTGCGCGGCATCGGCGAAACCGAGCTGACGATGACACTGACGTCGCCGCCGTCGGACACGCCGAGCATGCCGATCCCGAGGCGGCGGCAAAGATCGCGGTAGCGCTTGTCAGCCTCGCGCCCGCGTCCCTTGGCGGACACGCGGGCAGCGATCCACACCTCGTCGCTCATGGCGGCGCGATCGACCGCCTGCAGGACGAGCTCGAGGTTGAAGCTGAGCTTCAACTCGCACACCACCACGACAGGCGGCTCGCCCTCGGTCAAGCCGACGAGATCGCATCCGCCGATCTCGCCTTTGACGACATAGCCTGCCGCCTCCAGAAAGCCTTTGACCGGCAGATAGAGCGAGGTTTCCATCGAGAGCCGCGCCGCCGTCAGGCCGCCTTGGTCTTTGCCTTGCGTGAGAGATGGGCGACGACGTTCTCGATCATCCGCATGCCGGCATCGCCGCCAAGCGTCATGATCGATTCCGGGTGGAACTGCACCGCCGCGATCGGCTCCTTGGTGTGCTCGATACCCATGATCGTGCCGTCTTCGCTTTCCGCCGTGATCATGAATTCACGCGGCAGAGTCGATGGATCGGCGAAAATCGAGTGATAGCGGCCCACCGTCACTTCCTTGCCAAGGCCGGAGAAAACCAAACCAGGTTCAAGAATGCGGATACGCGACGGCTTGCCATGCATCGGCACTGCCAGATGGCGAAGCTCGCCGCCATAGGCTTCCGCCAATGCCTGCAGGCCGAGGCAGACGCCGAAGATCGGCAGGTTGCGCGCCCGCGCCTTCTTGATCGTCGCCTTGCAATCGAAGTCCTTCGGATTGCCGGGCCCCGGCGACAGCACGACGAGATCAGGATCCAGCCGGTCGAAGATTTCCTCCGGCACCGGTGTGCGCACGGTGGAGACCGTCGCCCCTGTCTGGCGG
Organism: Rhizobium sp. 10N414; assembly: GCF_056394785.1. NCBI lineage: Bacteria > Pseudomonadati > Pseudomonadota > Alphaproteobacteria > Hyphomicrobiales > Rhizobiaceae > Rhizobium > Rhizobium sp. 10N414. The sequence goes on from NZ_JBFTIN010000015.1 coordinate 40,148, forward strand.
AAATAATTCGCCAACGTGTGCACGAAACTGTCTTCGTGGTCGACGAGCAGGATCTTGACGCCCTTGCCGACGACGGCAACGTCGCGGCTGACCTTGCCGGAGTTGCCGGCCTTGGCATCGCGGATGGCGGAAAGCATGGCGGAGGCCTTCAGTTCGGTTTCGGCTTCTTCTTCGTGCGGATCGGAATCGTTGAGCAAGGTCGCCCCTGCCCGGACTTCGGCGATGCCGTCCTTGATGCGCACGGTGCGCAGCGTCAGGCCAGTGTTCATGTCGCCGTTGAAGCCAACCATGCCGATCGCGCCGCCATACCAGGCGCGCGGGCTCTTCTCATGGCTTTCGATGAAGCGCATGGCCCAGAGTTTCGGCGCGCCGGTCACCGTCACGGCCCAGGCGTGGCTGAGGAAGCCGTCGAAGGCATCCATGTCGTCGCGAAGTCGGCCCTCGATGTGGTCGACGGTGTGGATGAGACGCGAATACATCTCGATCTGGCGGCGACCGATGACCTTGACCGAACCTGGCTCGCAGACGCGTGACTTGTCGTTGCGGTCGACGTCCGAGCACATCGTCAACTCGGACTCGTCCTTCTTGGAATTCAAGAGCTTCAGGATCTGCTCGCTGTCGGCGATCGGATCATCCCCGCGTTTGATCGTGCCCGAGATCGGGCAGGTTTCGATGCGGCGGCCCGACACTCGCACGAACATCTCAGGCGAAGCACCGACGAGATATTCCTGGTTGCCGAGATTGATGAAGAAGGAATAGGGCGACGGGTTGATCGCCTTCAGCCGCTTGGAAATGTCGGACGGCTTGCTGTCGCAGCGTTCCATGAATTTCTGGCCGGGAACCACTTCGAAGAGGTCGCCCTTGCGGAAGCTTTCCTTCGCCTTGACGACAAGATCGGCGTATTCGCCGGGGCGATGATCGCTCTTCGGTGGGATGGCATCCGTGCGCTGGAAGGGTTCGGCAGGAATGTCGCCCGCCTTGCCCTCGGTGGAAAGCCCGCCCTTTTCGAAATCGTAGCGGTCGATCCAGGCTTTGGCCGAGTAGTTGTCGACGACGAGGATCTCATCCGGCAGGTAGAGCACCATGTCGCGCTGGCCGGCCGGGCGCGTCAGCTTCAGATTGATCGCATCGAACTGGAAGGCAAGATCGTAGCCGAAGGCGCCATAGAGGCCGAGGCTCGCATCCGCCTTCGAATAGAAGAGATCGGTGACGGCGCGCAGCACCGTAAAGACGGTGGGGATCTTCGAGCGTTCTTCCTCGGTAAACGCGCGCTCCGGCGTCTTCACCGTTAGGTCGAGACGGCGTGCCGAGGTCGCACCGAGCACGAGGTCGGAAATTGTCTTCAAGCGCTCGGCGACAAAGGCGAGGATTACCGCACCACGCTCGTTGTAGGCTTCGATCCAAACCTGGCGGCCATTGCAGGAAATACCGAGCGGCGGATCGACGACGGCGGTGTCCCAACGTGTGTAACGGCCCGGATATTCGTAATTCGACGAGAAGACGGCACCGCGGCGCTCGTCGAGCTTGTCGATATAGGAGGAGACCGCATCGGCGTAAGGAATCGCGCGCCGCTGCCGGGTAACGGTGATACCGCCCCGGGTCTCGTAAATTTCCGCTCCGTCATCACGAAGGATCGTTACCATTGTTCCACTCCGTTATCGGGCCCGGATGACAGGCAGCCTTAAAAACAAAAAAGCCGCCTGGCGTTTTCCGGGCGGCTCATCGTCGTCTTTGGACACGATTGGTCGAGGCCGCCTCAGCGAGCCCACCACCAAACTGCAATATTCAAGGACGTGTTCATGGGCGAAATTGTTAGCGTGAGATCGGACCAAGCGCAAGAGCCGAAATCCGGGAATAAAAAGGGCGGCACAACGGCCGCCCTTCCCTCGCGTTAGAACCGCTGTACGAGCGAGATCTTGAACACCCGGCCAGGCTCCGAATAGAAGTCCAGCGGTTGCGCCGTATTGCTATTGCTTGGGACCGTCGTGTTGTTGAGGTCCTTAAGCGCAACGGCGTTGTAGTAGGTCTTATCGAACAGGTTGTAGATGCCGCCCTGGATACGCAGCCCCTTGGTCTGTTCCGGCTCCCACCAGGCCGTCAGATCGACAACGCCATAGCCAGGTGCGTCGAAGGTCCTGGTGTTGCCGTCACTGCGCATGCCGGCGGAGGTGACAAGCGACAGGTCCGTGCCCCAGGTTTCGCGCTGATAGCCGGCGCCGACAATTGCCTTGAGCGGCGCGACCGAGCGCAGATACTCGTTCGTGTCGGTGTCCTTGCCGTAGGCATAAGCAAGCGAGCCGTGGAGGTTGATGCCGTTGTCGAAGAGCTTATGTGCCTCCAATTCGACGCCCGATATCTGGACGCGATTTCGATTGAAATAGCTGGTCAGGCCCGCCGGATAGAGCGGATTGGCGAAGCTGGTCTCACTGTCGATGAAGTTCCGGTAGAGATTGTGGAACGCCGTGACGCGACCGCCCGTATCGCTATCACCGAAGTTCGCGCCGATCTCGAAACCGTTCGCCGTTTCCGGCTTCAGGTCGGGATTGCCGACGGTAGCGTAACCGAAGGCAGGGTTGGAGAAATCAAGATAGAGTTCATTGATGGTCGGCGCGCGGAAGGCCATTGACCATTGCGCAAAGAGTTCGACTGCGGGCGCGACCTGATAAGTTGCAAGCAGCTTCGGCGAGAAGCGCGAACCGTCGCTTCCATCAGGCAGGCCGTTGGCCGCAAAGCCCGGATTGTCTTCAAAGGCGGCCGTCTGCTTCGGGTCGTAGTCGTACCAGTCAAAGCGCAAACCGGGCGTGAGGGCAAAGCCGCTATTGCCGAAGGAGATCTTGTCATCGACGAAGAGGCCAAGGCGTGCTCCATCGACATCAGGAATATCAGCCTGGTCGGCATGAAGATTCGGGCATGAAAAGGCCTTCGCGGTAGCGCTGGCAGTTCCGAGAATGCAAGCGTCGAGGCCGTCGATGAAGGATGTCGCGTTGAAGAGCGAGACATCCCCGCCAATATTGACCTCGTGCTCAAATGTGCCCGTCGCAAAGCGGGACGTGAGGTTACCCGTCAAACCATAGTCGTTTTCCTGAATCTGGTTGTTGCGCAGCCAGGGGCCGGCGACGGTGCCGACGCGGGTACCCTCCGCACCTGCCTCACGGGTCAGACGCTGCCAGTAAAGGCTCATCCGTGCCGCATCAAAGGTCGAGTCAGCACTGGGCGCCTCGAACTGGTAATCCAACGAAACGCGTTCACGCCGATTGTCTTCCGTACCGTCATAGTCGCCGATCTTGTAGACTCGGGAAGAGCCGGTTGTTGCGCCCTGAAGGGTTTTCAGATCGGTCGTCGTATCGCGGCTGAAGCGTTCGGCGGTGATCCCAACCATGTGGCCGCCTTCCAGCTGCTGCCGCAGCTTGAAGAGCAGGTTGTTCTGGTCGTAGTCGGCCGGATTGGCCTCCGTGCGGGTCGGTCCGATGGTATCGACCTTGCCGTTGTTCTCGATCTCATGCCCCTTTCGATACGAGCCCTGGAACAGGACAGAGGTGTTGTTGATCTTCTTTGCAACAGCCAGAGAACCGCCAGCGCTGCGGTCGGTACCGTCATAGTCGAACTTGGTAACGCCGCCCCAATCACGGCCGGGCTCGATCAGATCCTCCGGCTCCAATGTGCGCAGGACAAATGCACCGGCGAGCGCGCCCGAACCGGCGCGGCTGGAGTCCGCACCGCGTACGACATCCAGCGTCGAAAGCGATTGGAAGTCGAAGGTATTCATGCCGCCGTCGGCGTTGGTGGTGTCCGTGATCGGGTTGGCGGCACGCGCAGCGTTCGACAGGAACGGGATCGGAACGCCATCCACCATCGTCGTAATGCGGGGACCACCAAGGCCGCGCAGGAAGGCACCGCCCTGCTTCGGCACATAGGTTACGCCCGGATCCACCGTGCGGCCAAAATCCGCAAGGTTGTTGACGTTCTTCTTGAGGATCGTTTCCTGCGTCGTCTGCGAGGCGAGCGGCGTGTCGGCAACGCTGCCGGGCTTAGCTGCAACGCGCTTGCCCTTGACCACGATCGGCTGCAGCACCGTGCTGTCGCCGGCAGACGCGGCGGGCTTCTCCGTCGTCTGTGCTAGTGAAATGGATGTAAGGCCGAGCGTGACGAATGCCGTGCAAGCCAAAAGAACCGAGCGCGAGTGCCGGACGATCATGAAAACAACCCCTTGAGAGAAATGTCACCGGGCTGGCTGGTCGTGGCGCGGTTGCGCTTTCGATGGGCTGGCTAGGCTTTCAGGCAAGATTTCTCGCCTTCTTTTCGCGCATAAAAAACATGACTATAATTGTCAATATATCAGACCCGCGATATCTTGATTTAATAAGTCATATTTATACCGTAGCAATCAACGTTGCGAAATTGCAACGAAAACCGCATCCGCACGTTCTCTCCCCGGGGCGAACGTACAAGGGTGGATGTGTGAAGAAGATCATCGTGATACTGGCGGCGCTGAGCTGCATTGGCCTCCTGACCAACGCAGGCCTGCCGGAGAAAGGCCCTCGACCTGAAATCCGTCCGGGTAAATCAATTACAGCAGAACCCACGCCAGGACTTCCCCCTAAGCCCGAACCAAAACCGGAAAGGCCCGATACCGAAACGCCGCCGGTCACTCAGCCGCCTTCCGGCTCTTCTCCTCCGTTGGAAAAGCAGGGGCCGAAGCTCCCCTCCCAGCAGACGCTCGAGGAGCAACACCTGACAATCGCCCCCGAGAGCGATGCGGAACATTCTGAATGTGTGAAGGAGCTTCAGGCCCTTGGCGTCGTCTTCAAGGACATCTCGCGCATCGATGATGGCAACGGTTGCGGCATCGACAAGCCCATCAAGGTCACCGAGGTCCTTCCGGGCATCAAGATAAAACCGGATGCCGTCTTCCGATGCCCCGTGGCTCTCGGCCTCGCCCGCTGGATGAAGGAAAGTGTCATCCCGGCCGCCCGCGTTGCCGCGCCGGATCAGGGGAGCATAGTCGGCATCAACCAGGCATCATCCTACATCTGTCGCCTGCGCAATGGTGCCGAGACCGGCAAGGTGTCCGAGCATGCCCGCGGCAACGCGATCGACATCGCAAGTTTCAGCTTCGAAAAAGGGAAGGATATCGCCGTGCAGCCTCGCCGCGAGGATTCGACTCTGATCGGTGCCTTCCAGCGCACAGTCAGTTCCGCAGGCTGCCTCTTCTTCACGACAGTGCTGGATCCGGAAAGCGATGCAGCACACGAAACCCACTTCCACCTCGATGTCTTGGAACGCAAGGGCGGATATCGCTACTGTCATTAGCAAGCTTCGCCAATGTCCCTTATCGCGGCTCTCGGCCATCCGTCGACGTCAACTCACTTGTCCGAACGCCGCGTACAGACATAAGGCTTCTTGATGCAGGCTATCTTAGGCGTGGAGCAATTGGCCTTGGCGTCGACCACGGTACAGATCGAACATTGATCGTTGAACTCCACGCAGTCGGGATTGCCCTTCATGAAGTCGGCCATGCTTTGTTCGGTAGCAACCGACTCACCGGTCGCAGCGCTGCTTGCCATCACAGAAACAACTGCAGCCACGGCAAAAACGCAGCTTCGCCAATAGGCCGACATTATCGGTTCCAAATTGATAGGCTGGGACAATAAGCTCTCCCGTCCTTAATCGAAGATTAGAACAACCCTTCGATATACCCTTGATCGTTCAAGTAAATCCGCTCCGCCGACGGCGATCTCGGCAGGCCGGGCATGGTCATGATCTCGCCTGTGATGGCAACAACGAAGCCCGCGCCCGCCGATAGGCGAACTTCACGGACCGGCACGATATGCCCTTCCGGCGCACCCCGCAGGTTCGGATCGGTTGAGAAGGAGTACTGCGTCTTGGCCATGCAGACCGGCAGGTGTCCATAACCCTGCTCTTCCCAGGCAAGCAATTGGTCCCTCACCGCCTTGTCAGCGGTCACCTCTCCTGCGTGATAAATCTTCGAAGCGACGATCTCGATCTTCTCGAACAGGGAGACATCGTCGGGATAAAGCGGCTCGAATCTCGACTGTCCCGATTCCGCGAGCTCGACCACCTTGTAAGCAAGCTCCTCGATACCGGCAGAGCCCTCGGCCCAGTGCCGGCAGAGGATCGCTTCTGCCCCGAGGCGCGAGACATACTCCTTCACCGCAGCGATTTCCGCATCGGTGTCCGAGATAAAATGATTAATGGCAACGACAACCGGAACGCCGAACTTGCGAACGTTGGCGACATGGCGCCCGAGATTGGAGCAGCCCTTTCTCAGCGCAGCGACATTCTCCGTTCCGAGATCTTCCTTCTTTACACCGCCGTTCATCTTGAGCGCACGCACCGTCGCAACGATGACGGCGGCATCCGGCTTCAGTCCCGCCTTGCGGCACTTGATATCGAAGAATTTCTCGGCTCCGAGATCCGCGCCGAAGCCCGCCTCGGTCACGACATAGTCGCCAAGCTTCAACGCCGTTTTCGTCGCAATCACCGAGTTGCAGCCGTGGGCAATGTTGGCGAAGGGGCCGCCATGGACGAAGGCCGGATTGTTTTCCAGCGTCTGGACGAGGTTCGGCTGCATGGCGTCCTTCAGAAGAACCGCCATAGCCCCATCGGCCTTCAGGTCGCGGGCATAGACGGCCGACTTGTCGCGACGGTAGCCGATGATGATGTTGCCGAGGCGTTCTTCCAGATCCTCGAGGTCCTTGGCGAGGCAAAGAATGGCCATCACCTCGGAAGCGACCGTGATGTCGAAGCCGTTCTGCCGGGGAAAGCCGTTGGCCACACCACCCAGCGAAGAGACCATCTCGCGCAGCGCCCGATCGTTCATATCCATGACGCGCCGCCACGTGACGCGCCTGAGGTCAATATCCTGTTCGTTGCCCCAATAGATGTGATTGTCGACCATCGCTGCGAGCAAATTGTGGGCCGACGTGATCGCATGGAAATCACCGGTGAAATGCAGGTTGATGTCTTCCATCGGAATGACCTGGGCATAGCCGCCGCCCGCCGCCCCGCCCTTCACTCCGAAGCATGGCCCAAGCGAGGCCTCGCGGATGCAGACGATCGCCTTCTTGCCGATCCGGTTCAGCCCGTCGCCGAGACCGACGGTCGTTGTCGTCTTGCCCTCGCCTGCCGGGGTCGGATTGATTGCCGTGACGAGGATCAGCTTGCCGTCGGGCCTGTCTGCCTGCGCGGCAATGAATTGCGCGCTGAGCTTAGCCTTGTCATGCCCATAAGGCGCCAATTGCTCGGCCGGAATACCGAGCTTTGCACCGATCTCGAAGATCGGTCTCTTGTTCGCCGCGCGCGCGATCTCGATGTCGGACTTGTGTGCTGCCATCCCCGTTCCCCGGTTTTCTGCGCTCGATAGGCGCGGCCATATTGTTTCAACGGGATAGCGAAATATGCCGAGACTGTGAATAGCGCGCTGGTTGCCCAACGCTCATCCAAGCCGCTATCTGTCAGGCATTGATTCTAACATTGCGAGGACCGGACATGAAATCACTCGAACTGATTGTCGAGCGCATCATCCTTTCGAGCCGTTGGATACTCGTCGCCTTCTATCTCGGTCTCGCTCTTGCGCTCGCCGTGTACGCCGTGTCCTTCGGTTACAAATTCCTTAAGGTGGCGGGCGGCGTGTTTGTCCTCAACGAGGGGGAAATGATCCTGGCCATGCTCGGCCTGATTGATGCAGCCCTGGTCGCGAGCCTCATCGTTATGGTGATGATCTCCGGGTACGAGAACTTCGTCAGCCGCTTTGACGAGAGCGAAGAAGACGTCTCGTTCATTGGCAAGCTCGACGCCGGCAGCCTCAAGGTCAAGGTGGCCTCGTCGATCGTGGCAATTTCATCGATTCACCTCCTCCAGGTCTTCCTGAATGCCGAGCAATACACCGACAGCAAAATCATGTGGCTGACGGCAATGCATCTTGCGTTCGTCGTCTCCGCGGTGATGCTCGGTTTCCTCGAGCAGCTGACAAAAAAGGCCAAGGGTGAAGGACAAGGTCTGATCGCCAAGTGATTCGAAGACGCTTTGCGCTATTCTCCGGCGAACCCGTGTGCTTTCCTGCGGCGTAGAAGAGGAACTCGATTGTGCCTGAAGTTGCGTTTTTGGAAAACAAAAACGCAACCATGGGACGATCCGCTGTGGTTAAAGTAATACATTTGAAATTAATCGCTGCGCGCCTCCCCGTTTCGCACTAGCAAATATATCAGTTTGCATATTCTATGGCGCTGATATGAAGGTCAGCAGGGACGCATCGATGTCTTACATGACTACCTTGGAAAGACAGTTGTCCCTGGCCACAGAGATTTCAGCTGTCAATACCAGGGCCGAATTCGCGCAAGTTCTTGTAAAGGTAGCCCGCGCCTACGGCTTCCGGCATATCACGCTGTTGCTCGCGCCCGCTCCTGAAAGCGTCCTCCTCAAGGCTCTGGTCATCGAAACAACGCTTCCGTCCGCATACTTCAATCAGTTCGACCGCGCCCGCATCATGCGTTTTCCAATGCTGGCAATGGGCATGAGCGAGTCGGCCCTGCCGCGCTCATGGAGCCTTCTGGACAGTTCCTCCGCCGAAATTTTCCCCAATGAGTTGAGCAAACTTCTGCATCACTTCGGCATACCGACAGGCGTTGCGGTGCCCGCCTACACTCGCGACGGCGAGCGCATCCTGTTTTGGCTGGCCGGCGACCGCCCACTGCTCGCGCAGACCGAGCTCAACGAACTCACCATTGCGATCCTCCATCTGCTCGACGCGTATCATCGCACGCAGCATTCGAAGCTTCCGGAACACACGCCCCTTTCCGCTCGCGAACGCGAGGTCGTCCGGTGGACGGCGCAGGGAAAAACGTCGATCGAGATCGGCCAGATCCTCTCGCTATCCGACCACACAGTGAATGCCTACATGACGAGCGCCATCAAGAAGCTCGACTGTGTGAACCGGACGCAGCTTGTCGCCAAGGCGATCCGTATGAAGCTGATCAACTAAGCAAAGCGCTCAGCGATCGAGCACGGAGCGGACCTCGACGAGGTTCGACCGGACGCGGAGAATATAGAAGCCCATCGTTGCCAGATGGCTCGGCATAAGCCAGCCGTCTTCCCGGCCGTTAGAAATGATTGCCGGCTGGATCTTCAGTGCCGCCTGGAACTGTCTCATTGTTGCGCCAAAGATGGCGCCCAGATTGCGCTCCGCGATAACTTGAGAAAAGTCTGACTGTGCAGCCGCCAGGATGGCGTAATAAGCGTAAAGCTGACCATAGGCGAACCAGAAGCGATCGTCTGCACGTGTATCGAACCAGCCCCGATGATGGTTCTGCGAGCGGTCCGCGAGCACGTCGGAGGTACTGCCGAGATCGTTTGCGATGCGGTCGATGAACTGGATCAGGTTATCCGCCCGCCCATCGAAGATGGCGTTGCAGGCGGCGAGGTCGGTATTGAACTTGCGCAGGCTGTCGAGCGCCGAGCGATAATAGCTCGGCGTCGGTGTCTTCGGTCCGAACGGATCAAGGCCGAAGTACCAGCTGTACTCGTCGAATTGCAGGTTGCCGCGCGCCTTCTGCAGATCGTTATTGATCCCTGACGTCCCGCGGACGCGCCCGAGCGTATCGACGAGTTCGACCGAGGTGCGGCGAACCGCCTGGTTTACGCCCCGCTGGAACGACGCCTTGTTGTCGAGAAACGGCGTGTGATCCCAGTCGATGCCGAAGAAGCCGAGACGGTAGAGAAGCATGGAGGAGATCCACGCATTCTGGTTGACGTTGAAATCGGTCAGGTCGGCGGCGACATCGACGATCGCCGACCGCTGGCAAGTCTTGGCTGCCGCTCCGTCTGTTGACGGCAGCTCCTGGCCGGCAGGAACCTTGCGCTCGGAAAGTCTGTACTCATTCACGAAGGAGGGATTGAAGTTAGACCAGACCTGCGTCTGCCAAATGAAATAGCAATAGAGGACAGCAAGAAGCGCGATCAGACCAAGGATCGGCAAGCGGATCATCCAAGTCCGCTGAACGTACCAGCCGCGGGCAGCGATGAATGGCCAGAAAGCCCAGGCAAAGAAAACCCGCGCCCAGCGTCCGATTGTTCGGCCGATCAGCCTGAAAAAACCGGCGATCCGGTCGAGCATCGTCTTCTCCTTGATAAGCTTGGTCTGCGCACTGACATATGCGCTCGCTCCAGGAAGAACAATATCGTGCTGATATTATTGTTTCTTCGGCCAGAAGCCAGGACGCAGAAAACGGAAGCGCAGTCGCCTGGAGATTTCCGTCGTATCGATGATCGGCACTGCGAAGCCCTCCTCCGGCTCCTGCCGGAAGGCTTCGAACTTGCTCGCGAAGACGGCGTCGGCGGCCCGCTTGCGCTGCTCCAATTCCTGTGGCGCCAGCATGTTGCGCTCAAACAATTCAATCGGACCGGCGATGGCGGGAAAGAGCTCCGCTGAAATCTGAACCTTCGATCCCGGGATGTCGGTGTCGACTTGCGCCTGATAGATCAGCAGCCGCTCTTCGGTGTCTATCAACATCTTGCGCCTGAGGGCGTTGCACTGGCCCACCTGGCTATTCAGCGCATCGACGAAGACCTGGAAGAGATTGATGAAGCGTTCGCGGCGCTGGCTCTCCTCGCGCATTCCGTGTTCCTCATCGGCAACGCGGTCGGCCTCCGCTTTCAGCGAGCGCCGCTCTTGTTCCATAAGCTCCCATTCGGCTCTGCTTCCGTATAGGCCGATCCTGCCCTGCGTCGTCAGTGCCTTAGCGTTCAATTCCCGGATGCGAAGGCGGGCGATGTCGATCTTTTCGACAAGCCGACGGCGCTGCTCGACGATGCCGATCAGCCCATGCTCACCCAGCTTGTGAAAGTCGATCGCAATCGTGCGGTAGATCGCGATGACACCTGCCGTGGCTTCGGACTTCACCAGCAGGTCGCGCAGCCGCTCCACGACAGGGGCTGCGCGCACGCGCGCGCTGTGGCGACGCCACATCCGCTGGCGCGAAAAACGACCGATCAATCTTTCGCCGGCGGTCAGGCCACGGAAACCATCGAGATCCGCCGAAATCTTGACCGTCAGCGTGTCGAGGACGAAGACGAGCTCCGCAAGGAGATTGGTCAAGCTCGCGCCGTTTGCGACAAACGCCTGGAAGCGGCCATTCTCGACCAGAAAGCGTTCGTCATCGACGGCAGCCGCCTGTCGTGCGAACTCGTTGATGAATTCGACGCAGACCTTGGCTTCAAGACGCAATTGCTCCGCGAGTGCTCGCGCGGCTTCGAGCTGGGTATCGAAGGAGAAGGGCTTGCGCACCGGGCGGCTCCATGAATCGGTTATCGCGAACCTAGCGCATAAGCTGCCAAACCGGAATCACTTTGAGGACCGGTCACACCGCCGTGGCGAGCCATTCCCCGTTCACGGCATCATCCCAGTGACGCCGGCAGAGCGAGACGTATTTTTCGTTGCCGCCGACATCGATCTGTGCGCCTTCGCGCAGCACCTTTCCATTTGCGTCGAGACGCACCACCATCGTCGCCTTGCGTCCGCAATGGCAGATGGTCCGCACCTCGCGCATCTCGTCGGCAATCGCCAGAAGCTCCTGCGACGCCGGGAAGAGTTGGCCCTGGAAATCAGTCCTCAGGCCATAAACCATGACGGGTATGTTCATGCGATCGACAACCCGGGCGAGTTGCCAGACCTGCTCGCGCGTCATGAAGTGAGCTTCATCGACAAAGACGCAGGCGATCGGCTCTCCCTCCTTGCCGAGTTCGCCGATCAAGGCCTGGAGGTCAGCTTCCGGTTCGAAGGCGACGGCGCTTGCCTGCAGACCGATCCGAGACCCGATAATCCCCTTTCCAGCGCGCTCGTCGAAGGCCGCAATCAGCAGAACGACACGCATGCCGCGCTCCTCGTAGTTGTAGGCGGCTTGCAGCAGCATCGTCGACTTGCCGGCGTTCATGGTCGAGTAGTTGAAATAGAGTTTTGCCATCGTTTTCTCCGTCTTTCGCTTCTTGGAAGCTCGAAACCTCGAAGAAAAGTCCCTCATTCTGATAGTCACAGGAAATTCAGGACCAAAAATCGCCAAAAACCTTTGAAATCTCAGCGCTGGCGGAAAAATGACCCACGTCGCAATCGAGTACTGCAATGCGGCGCAAACGCGCTGAGGTCGCTTGTAAAACTCGGCTATTGGTGCTTGGCTTGGGAACGTAAGACTGGGAGTCTATAAATGAAAACGACAAGCGCATTCAGACTGATCACCGCCACCGCAGTTGCCGCTCTCTCTGTCGCAACCGCTGCATTCGCCGCAGATCCGGACAGTTGTTCCACCGTTCATTTTTCGGACGTCGGCTGGACTGACATCACGTCCACAACGGCGACTGCAGCAGTCGTGCTGAAGGGACTAGGCTATACCCCTGACGTCAAAGTTCTTTCCGTGCCGGTAACCTACCAATCGCTAAAGAACAAGGACATCGACATCTTCCTCGGCAACTGGATGCCGACACAGGAAAAAGACGTTCGCCCCTTCCTTGATGATAAATCGGTCGAATCCTTCGGACCGAATCTCGTCGGCGCAAAATACACATTGGCGACCAACGCCAAGGGCGCTGAGCTCGGCATCAAGGATTTCAAGGATATTGCAGCTCACAAGGATGACCTTGACGGCAAGATCTACGGCATCGAGCCCGGAAACGACGGTAACCGCCTCGTCATGGATCTGATCGAAAAGAACACCTTCGGCCTCAAGGGCATGGAAGTGGTCGAGTCTTCCGAACAGGGCATGCTGGCGCAGGTGGCTCGCTCCGAGAAGGAAGGCAAGCCCGTTGTCTTCCTCGGCTGGGAGCCGCATCCGATGAACGACAACTTCAAGCTGACCTATCTGACCGGTGGTGACGATGTCTTCGGGCCGGACTTCGGCGGCGCGAAGGTTTTCACCAACGTGCGCGCGGGCTATCTCAATGAGTGCCCGAACGTCGGTGCATTGCTCAAGAACATGGTTTTCTCCCTCGAGATGGAAAACCAGATCATGGGCAAGATCCTGAACGACGGCGATGAGCCGGAAAAGGCAGCGACAGAGTGGCTGAAGGCCAATCCTTCCGCGCTTGACCCCTGGCTTGCCGGCGTCAAGGCGCGCGATGACAGCGGCGATGGCCTCGCGGTCGTCAAGAAGAGCCTCGGCCTCTGATAACGACGAGCGGGGCGGCTCGCGCCGCCCCATCTCGCTATCGTCGCGAAATGTTGTTGTTCCCAATGGATAGGCGCTCCCTTGACCTGGCTCACCGACACTAAAATTCCCATCGGCTCCTGGGCGAAAGCCTTCGTGGACTGGCTGACCTCCAACGCCGATTGGTTTTTCAATCAGCTCGCCTTCATTCTGTCCCACGTCATCGACGGGCTGCTTTTCATTCTGCAGAAACCTCACCCACTAATCGTCATCCTCGGGATCGGGGCGATTGCCTACTGGCTCCGTCGCTCGATCGTCGTGGCGGTCTTCACCTGTCTTGGCCTCCTCTTCATCGTGAACCAGGGGTACTGGAAGGAGACGACGGAGACGCTGGCGCTGGTACTCGCCTCAACCTTTGTCAGCATGATCGTCGGCATTCCTCTTGGCATCGCCGCCGCGCGCCGCGCCTGGGTCTATTCCGCCCTGCGCCCGATCCTCGACTTGATGCAGACCATTCCGACATTCGTCTATCTCATTCCTGCACTTATCCTTTTCGGACTCGGCATGGTGCCCGGCTTGATCGCAACCGTGATCTTCGCAATCCCCGCCCCCATCCGCCTCACGCGCCTCGGTATCATCTCGACCCCTTCCTCCCTGGTGGAAGCGGCAGAATCTTTCGGCGCTACGCCGATGCAGGTGCTGCGCAAGGTCGAGCTGCCCTTTGCCATGCCACAGATCATGGCAGGCCTGACGCAGACGATCATGCTATCGTTGTCGATGGTGGTCATCGCCGCGCTTGTCGGCGCCGACGGCCTCGGCGTGCCGGTGGTTCGTGCACTCAATACGGTCAACGTCGCCAAGGGCTTCGAAGCGGGTCTCTGCATCGTCATCCTGGCCATCATTCTCGACCGAATGTTCCGCACTGCGGGTGAAGGAGAAGGCGTATGACTGCGGTCCGTTTCGACAACGTCAGCATCGTCTTCGGCGACAAGCCGGAAAACGCCCTGGTTTTGGCCGATCAGGGTAAGAACCGCGACGAGATCGGTGCTGCGACTGGTCTTGTTCTCGGCGTGGCGGATGCCTCGCTCTCCGTGCAGGAAGGCGAGATCCTCGTCCTCATGGGACTTTCTGGGTCCGGCAAGTCCACCCTTCTGCGGGCCGTAAACGGGCTGGCGCCCGTCGTGCGCGGCGAGGTTTCGGTCGCAACGCCAAACGGCCCCTGCAATCCCTACAAGACCACCGCCAAGGGCCTGCGCGACCTGCGCATGCACACCGTTTCCATGGTGTTTCAGCAGTTTGCCTTGCTGCCGTGGCGAACGGTCGCGGAAAATGTCGGCTTCGGCCTTGAGCTTGCGGGCATGCCCGAGGCCGAGCGCAAGAAGCGCGTGGGCGAACAGCTCGAACTGGTCAACCTGACCAAATGGGCGGACCGCAAGGTCAATGAATTGTCCGGCGGCATGCAGCAACGCGTTGGCCTCGCTCGTGCCTTCGCGACCGGCGCGCCGATCCTGCTGATGGACGAGCCGTTCTCGGCGCTCGATCCGCTTATCCGCACGCGCCTGCAGGACGAGCTTCTCGAGTTCCAGCGGCGGCTGAAGAAGACGATCCTCTTCGTCAGCCACGACCTGGATGAGGCCTTCCGCATCGGCAACCGCATCGCCATCATGGAGGGCGGGCGCATCATCCAATGCGGCACGCCGCAGGAGATCGTCAAAAACCCCGCCGACCAGTACGTCGCCGATTTCGTCCAGCACATGAATCCGATCAGCATGCTGACGGCCCAGGACGTAATGCAGCCAGGCCTCGGCCACGCCGCCGCTGGCGCAAGCGTCAGCGGCACTGCGCGCGCCGAGACGCCATTGATCGACATTCTCGATGCACTGTCGCGCCAGCCCGGCAGTATCGGGGTGGTGGAAAACGGCGCGATCATCGGTACCATTTCGGCCCAGGATATCGTTGAGGGTCTGACGCAGCATCGCCGCAAAGAAGAAGCTTGATCCGACCGTCCGCTTCGGTCAGAAAAGTGGACATGAAAGATCAAGCTTCCGTTCTCAGGGAAACGGACGGAGAAGCCCGCAAGCTCGCGCGCACGCTTCTCCGTTCCGCCCGTTATGCTGCAATCGCGGTCCTCGATCCCGAGACCGGCTTCCCATTTGCCAGCCGGGTACTTCTCGGCACCGACATCGATGGCGTTCCCGTCATTCTCGTGTCGGGCCTGTCGACGCATACCCGCGCGCTTGACGTCGATCGCCGTGCGTCGCTTCTGACGGGCGAGCCCGGCAAGGGCGATCCGCTGGCCTATCCGCGCTTGACGACCCAATGCCTTGCCGAACCGGTCGAGCGCGACCGCGTCATCCATGCCCGGATTCGCAGCCGCTTCCTCAACCGCCATGCCAAGGCAAAGCTCTATATCGATTTCCCGGATTTCCGCTTCTTCCGGCTGGTGCCGCAATCCGCGAGCCTGAATGGTGGGTTTGGTCGCGCCTTTCTTCTTGATGGAGACGACCTGACGATTCGATCCCCCGGCAACGAGAACGTGGCGGCGCAGGCCGATGCGATAGTGCAAGAATTACTAGGTACAAGCCCCGATCTCGCCGCCATGACCGCAGCGAGTTTGAAGGCCGGCAACGGCGGCGATTGGCGCATTTGTGGAGTGGACTGCGCCGGTTTCGATCTGATTTCGGGTGATTTGCTTCTGCGTTGCGAATTCGCTGCCGTCGCAGAGGACATCGAGGACGTTTATTTCCATATATCTAACATAAAATCCGCAATACCTGAAATTTAGCTATATACAATCTTGACGCCGTATTGATAGTTTTCGCCGTCCGGCATTGAGCGGGAACATGCGTTTTTGAAATTAGTTTCACATCGGGAAGAAGATATGGACACAATCGATTTAACCGCCAATGCGAATATTGCCGCTGCGCTCTTGTCCGCAATGGCAAACCCGAAAAGGCTTCTCATTCTCTGCAACCTCGTGAAGGGCGAAATCCCGGTCGGTGCGCTGGCGCAGGAGGTTGGCTTGAGCCAGTCCGCGCTGTCGCAGCACTTGTCAAAGCTGCGCGCCCAAAAACTGGTGAAGACGCGCCGCGACGCCCAGACGATCTACTACTCCAGCAACTCCGAGCCGGTCCTCAGGATCCTCGAAGCCCTCACCGACATCTACTCTGTTCAAAGCCAGGCAAAGTCCGCGGCGTAAGGACAAGCTGACATAATGTCAGCCGATAAGCCCCACTGCCGTGAAATGCATCCGGAATAGTGTGGCAACCTCATTTCAGCACGTTTACATACTTTTAGACCGGCAGCGATGCCGGTCTATTTTTTGCGCGTATCTCCGATGCAGCGGCCTGACGGCAATGTCAGCGGCTTGACGCCCGAAGAACCGCTGATAATTTGACCAGGCAGTAAAAAAACCGCATCAGCCAATACCGGGAACGGCCTCCGAAACGGCCATGGAGAACAGCATGTCCAATCGCCTCAATACCACGCCAAACGACCTTCGGGCCTTTTGGATGCCCTTCACTGCGAACCGCCAGTTCAAGAAGGAGCCGCGTCTTTTCGTCAGCGCCAAGGACATGTACTATCAGACCCATGACGGCCGTCAGGTGCTCGACGGCACCGCCGGCCTCTGGTGCGTGAATGCTGGCCACTGCCGGCCGAAGATCACCGAAGCGATCCGCGAACAGGCTGGTGAGCTCGACTACGCGCCGGCCTTCCAGCTCGGCCACCCCAAGGCGTTCGAACTCGCGAACCGCCTCGTCGACATCGCGCCCGAAGGCATGGACCACGTTCTCTACACCAATTCGGGGTCTGAATCGGTCGAGACGGCGCTGAAGGTCGCCCTCGCCTACCATCGTGTGAAGGGGAACGGCTCGCGCTTCCGTCTGATCGGCCGCGAACGCGGCTATCATGGGGTCAACTTCGGTGGCATCTCCGTCGGCGGCATCGTTTCCAACCGCAAGATGTTCGGCACGCTGCTGACGGGCGTCGACCACATGCCCCACACGCATCAGCCGGGCAAGAACGCCTTCACCCGCGGCCAGCCCGAGCATGGCGGCGACTTGGCGACCGAGCTCGAGCGCATCGTCACGCTACACGACGCTTCGACGATTGCCGCCGTCATCGTCGAGCCGATTGCCGGTTCGACCGGCGTGCTGATCCCGCCGAAGGGCTACCTGCAGAAGCTCCGCGAAATTTGCACCAAGCACGGCATCCTGTTGATCTTTGACGAAGTCATCACCGGCTTTGGCCGCCTCGGCGCGCCGTTCGCTGCCCAGTACTACGACGTCAAGCCGGACATGATCACCACCGCAAAGGGCCTGACCAACGGTGTGATTCCTATGGGCGCGGTCTTCGTGACCGCAGAGATCCATGACGCGTTCATGAGCGGCCCCGAGCACATGATCGAGTTCATGCACGGTTACACCTACTCCGGCAACCCGATCGCCTGCGCCGCAGCACTCGGCACGCTCGACACATACAAGGAAGAAGGCCTCCTGACCCGCGCCGCCGAGCTCTCGGATTACTGGGCCGACGGGCTGCACTCCCTGAAGGACTGCCCGAATGTCATCGACATCAGAAACACCGGTCTGATCGGCGCGATCGAGCTCGATCCGATCGCCGGCGAGCCGACCAAGCGCGCCTTTACCGCCTTCCTGAGGGCCTATGAGAAGGGCCTGTTGATCCGCACTACCGGCGACATCATCGCGCTCTCGCCGCCGCTCATCATCGAAAAGCACCACATCGACGAGCTCTTCGGAAAACTGCGCGAAATTTTGCAAAATAACATCTAAACGACGCGTTTTCGGGGCCTGCTTTTGTCAAATCAGGCAAAAACGGGCCCTATTTCTTTATCTTCTTGCGAAATCGACGGTAAATTCCTAAGAAACTTGCAAAGCGTCCGTCGAAGCCAAATATGGAGGGCGGGTGTTTCGGCGCGCGGCTGCTCATCGTCTCTTGGCGCATCCCCCTGCAAGGGCTGTTGACGATCTGGGCTCGCCGCCGCGGCACTTAAATCGCGGGTTTTGATACCCACCCAAGGAGAAAGAAAATGAGTCTGAAGACTTTGTCGGCGGCCCTCGTCGCCTCGCTTGCCTTTGCGCCGCTCGCCCATGCTGACGTCACCATCGGCCTCATCGCGCCGCTGACTGGCCCCGTTGCCGCCTATGGCGATCAGGTGAAGAATGGCGCGCAGGCTGCTGTTGACGAGATCAACAAAAAGGGCGGCATCCTCGGCGAGAAAGTCATCCTCAAATATGCCGACGATGCCGGCGAACCCAAGCAGGGCGTTTCCGCTGCAAACCAGCTCGTCGGCGACGGTATCCGCTTCGTCGTCGGCCCGGTCACCTCGGGCGTCGCGATCCCGGCTTCCGACGTTCTTGCTGAGAACGGCGTGCTGATGGTCACCCCGACGGCAACCGCACCAGACCTCACCAAGCGTGGCCTCGCCAACGTCCTGCGCACCTGCGGTCGCGACGACCAGCAGGCCGAAGTCGCCGCCAACTACGTCCTGAAGAACTTCAAGGACAAGCGCGTTGCGATCATCAACGACAAGGGCGCCTACGGTAAGGGCCTGGCCGATTCATTCAAGGCCACACTGAATGCTGGCGGCATCAAGGAAGTGCTCGACGACTCCCTGACCCCTGGCGACAAGGATTTCAGCGCGCTGACCACCCGTCTGAAGGCCGAGAACGTCGATGTCGTCTATTTCGGCGGCTATCACCCGGAAGGCGGCCTGCTGGCCCGCCAGCTGCATGACCTGTCCGTCAAGGCCGTCATCATCGGCGGCGACGGCCTCTCGAACAGCGAGTTCTGGAACATCGGTACCGACGCAGCCGGCGGCACGATCTTCACCAATGCCATGGATGCGACCAAGAGCCCGGATTCGCAGGCAGCTGCCGATGCGCTGAAGGCCAAGGGCATCCCGGCCGAAGCCTTCACGCTCAACGCCTACGCCGCAGTCGAAGTCCTGAAGGCAGGTATCGAGAAGGCTGGCAGCGCTGAGGATTCCGAAGCAGTCGCCAAGGCGCTGAAGGGCGGCGAAGCGATCCCGACGGCAATCGGCAAGCTGACCTACGGCGAAACCGGCGACCTGACTTCGCAGAGTTTCGCGCTCTACAAGTGGGAAGCTGGCAAGATCGTTCCGGCCGAATAAGCCTTCGATCTCCCGATTTCGATCGCCGGGCGTCCCTCTGGGGCGCCCGGTTTTCGTTTGTGGACCGGCCGACAAAGCCGATCTCGCTTTGTCAGACACATGGGCTATAACTGGTGAAACGCCAGCACGAGGATGCCATGACCGCCAAGCTCGAACGCCTTATCGACCAAGGGACGGGCCGCCTGCCCGCCGACATCGTTCTGAAAGGCGGACGCTTCTTCGACCTCGTGACCGGAGAACTGGTGGCATCCGATGTCGCGATCGCACAGGATCGTATCGTCGGCACGTGCGGCAGCTACGACGGCGAAACCGAGATCGATATCTCGGGCAAGATCGTGGTGCCGGGCTTCATCGATACGCATCTCCACATCGAGTCTTCGCTGGTGACGCCGCACGAATTCGACCGCTGCGTCCTGCCCTATGGCGTAACGACAGTCATCTGCGACCCGCACGAGATTGCAAATGTTCTCGGCACCGAAGGCATTCAGTATTTCCTCGATTCGTCCCTCGAAACGATCATGGACATCCGTGTCCAACTCTCCTCCTGCGTGCCCGCCACGCATCTGGAAACATCGGGCGCAGATCTGCCGATCGAACGTCTCCTTCCATTTCGCCATCATCCGAAGGTCATCGGCCTCGCCGAGTTCATGAACTTCCCCGGTGTGATCCACAAGGATCCCATCTGCATGGCCAAGCTCGATGCCTTCCAGGGGCAGCATATCGACGGCCACGCCCCCCTGCTCTCGGGCAATGACCTGAATGGCTACCTCTCCGCCGGCATCCGCACCGAGCATGAATGCACCAGTGCTGCCGAAGCGCTAGAAAAGATGCGCAAGGGCATGCATATCCTCGTGCGCGAGGGTTCCGTGTCGAAGGATCTGGCGGCCCTGATGCCCATCATCACCGAGCGCCTGTCGCCGTACCTCGCCCTTTGCACTGATGACCGCAATCCCCTCGACATCGCCGAGCAAGGCCATCTCGACTACATGATCCGGACCGCGATCAAGAACGGCGTTGAGCCGCTGGCCATTTATCGCGCCGCGTCGATCTCGGCTGCCCGTGCCTTCGGCCTGAGGGACCGCGGTCTCGTAGCCCCCGGCTGGCGTGCAGACCTCGTGGTCATCGACAGCCTTGAAAACTGCCGCGCAGATCTCGTCTTTGCCGGTGGGCGCCAAGTGACCCCAGAGCTTTTCGCCACGCGCAAGCCCGTCGAACCGGTCGGCCTTGATAGCGTCAAGGCCCGGCCCGTCAACGCCGCGCACTTCGGCGTTCCCGTCGCCGACGGCGAAACCCCTGTGATCGGCGTCACGCCCGGCAAGATCATCACCGAACATCGCCGCTACCGGCTACCGGTGAAGGGCAACCAGACTGACGTCGATCTCGGCAATGACATCATCAAGGTCGCCGTCATCGAGCGGCACGGCAAGAACGGCAACCATGCCAATGGTTTCGTCCAGGGCTTCGGCCTGAAGAAAGGTGCGATCGCCTCGACCGTCGGGCATGACAGTCACAACATCTGCGTCGTCGGCGTCAGCGAGGATGACATGGCCCTCGCCGCCAATCGCCTCGGCGAAATCAACGGCGGCTTCGTTGTCGTCGAGGATGGCAAGGTCACCGGCGAGATCGCCCTGCCCATTGCCGGCCTGATGAGCCTCGAGACCTACGAGACGGTGCGCGACACGCTCCACCATCTACGCAAGGCCGCCTACGCGCTCGGCACGACGCTTGAGGAACCCTTCCTGCAGGTGGCCTTCCTGCCGCTCCCGGTCATTCCGCACCTGAAGATCTCGGATCGCGGAATGGTGGACGTCGACAAGTTCGCCCTCATCGGGTGAGCGTCTAGCCAGCCACCCGTGCGCAGAATGCATCGAGTGCGGCCAGCTTGATTGGACCGGTTCCGGCTGCCGCCGCGAAGCCCGGCATCGCCAGCCGTTCTCCGATCACCATTCCGGCCGGCGGGATGAACTGCGCGGGCTTGCGCGTCAGGTTGAAGACGAAGAGCAGCTTCTCGCTTCCCTTGCTGCGCGTGAAGGCGAGAAGGTCCTGATTGGTACCGATGAATTCCATAGTGCCATTGAGCAAAGCCGGGTGGCTTTTCCGGAAATTGAGCGTCTGCCGGTAGTGGTGCAACACGGAATTCGGATCGCTCTCCTGCGTATCGACGGAAAGCGCCGCCTGCTCATAAGGCACCGGCAACCATGACTTCTCGGCGCTCGTAAAGCCGGCATGCGCCTTGGCAGCCTCCCAGGGCATCGGAGTGCGGCATCCGTCACGTCCCTTGAACGCCGGCCAGAAGCGGATGCCATAGGGATCACGCAGATCCTCGAAGGCGAGCTCGGCCTCGGGAAGCCCAAGTTCTTCTCCTTGGTAGAGGCAGATCGAGCCGCGCAGCGTCGCCAGCACAGACATGGCGAGCTTGGCGATCACGGGCCGCTCTGCTGCCGTCTTGGCAAAGCGGCTCAGATGACGGTTGACGTCGTGGTTCGAGAACGCCCAGCATACCCACCCATCGGCAACCGATTTCTGGAAGGCATCGACGCAGTTTCGAATATGCGTCGCGGTAAAGTCCGGTCCGAGCAGGTCGAAGGTGTAGCACATGTTCAGCTTGTCGCCGCCGCCCGTATAGGCGGCGACGGTCTTCAGCGAGCGGGCACCGTCGCCGACCTCGCCGACCGTCGCGCGCGCCTCGTAGCGATCAAGCAGCGCCCGGAACCGCCGGAGGAAGCCGACATTCTCCGGCTGCGTCTTGTCGTAGAGGTGGTTCTGCATGCCGTACGGGTTGGTATCCGGCGCATCGAGACCGGTATCGCTCTCATCGGGCGCATGCGGAGGGTTGTCGCGAAGCAGCCTGTCGCAGAAGTAATAATTGACAGTGTCGAGGCGGAAGCCGTCGACGCCGCGGTCGAGCCAGAACTTCACGGTGGCAAGCACGGCATCCTGAACCTCCGGACTGTGGAAGTTGAGATCCGGCTGCGAGGTCAGGAAGTTATGCTGGTAATACTGCCGGCGCACGCCGTCCCATTCCCATCCTGGTCCACCGAAGATCGAGAGCCAGTTGTTGGGGGCCGTCCCATCCCGTTTCGGGTCCGCCCACACATACCAGTCCGCCTTGGGATTGGTCCGGCTCGAGCGGCTTTCGACAAACCAGGGATGAACATCGGAGGTATGGGAAATGACCTGATCGATGATGATCTTGAGGCCGAGCCCATGGGCGGCCGCCATCATTTCATCGAAATCATCAAGCGTGCCAAAGATCGGGTCGACATCGCAATAATCCGAAACATCGTAACCCATGTCGGCCATGGGTGACTTGAAGAACGGCGACAGCCAGATCGCATCTACGCCAAGGTTGGCGATATAGGGCAATCTCCGGGTAATGCCCTTCAGGTCTCCGAGACCATCTCCGTTGGTATCCTGAAAGGATCGCGGATAGACCTGATAAATGACAGCACCCCGCCACCAGTCCGCCGTCTTGCCTGCAACCGACATCAGCCAATCATCTCCCGCATCACGCAATCATGCCAAGACTAAAGCGGGCGCGCCAAAAAACAACCTTCAGCCGGGATCCGTCGCACATCCAAGTTTCTGCATTCGGCGCTTTATCTTGTCGCGGCGCTTGATGTCCTTGCTCGGTAGCTTGCCGCCCACGGAGTTGCGCTCCTGAATGGCGAGTGTCTGGCAATCCATCTTTCGGCCCTTGCCTCCGCCGCGTGCGAAAGCGGGAATAGCTGAGAGGGATAGTCCCGCGACAAGTGAAATGGCGATCAGAGAAACTGGGATCTTCTGCATGAACATATCCCCATAGCTACGCGGGTCATTATGCGCCCCGTCCACACGGTCAACAAATCCGGCCTAATGCCGCAGACACATGCCGCTCGCGGCTTGTCAGGAAGGTGCTCTGCGCGTATCAGCGAAACGGGAAAATTCAGGGAGGCTTTCTGTGAGCGGGCGTTTTTTATCGATCGGTGAATGCATGGTGGAGCTTTCGCAGGCAGGCGCCGGATTGCTACGCAAGGGCTTTGCCGGCGATACGCTGAACACCGCCTGGTATGCCCGCGCCTGCCTGCCGGCAGATTGGTCGGTGGAGTATTTTACCGCGCTCGGCGACGAAGCCATGTCCGATGAGATGATCGCCTTCTACAAGCAGGCTGGCATCGGCACGGAATTTATCAGGCGCATCAAGGGTAAGGCGCCCGGTCTCTACATGATCAGCCTCAAGGACGGCGAGCGCTCCTTCAGCTACTGGCGCGACAACTCGGCCGCCCGCCAGCTGGCAGCCGATGCGGAGCTCCTGCGCGAGGCGATCGAGGCATGCGACGTCATCTATTTCTCCGGCATCACACTTGCGATCCTGTCTCGCAATGACGCCGATACGTTGCTCGCCGAAGTCCGTCGCGCCAAGGCCGCCGGCAAGATCGTGGCCTTCGACCCCAATATCCGCCCGCGGCTTTGGTCCGGCTATGACGTGATGCATGCGACGATCAGCGAAGGTGCGCGCGCCTCGTCCCTGGTGCTGCCGAGTTTTGACGACGAAGCAACGCACTTCGGCGACGTCTCGATCGCTGCGACGATCCAGCGGTATCGCACGCTTGGCGCGACCGATGTGGTCGTTAAGAACGGCGCAGAGGGAGCGACCTTGAGCTTCGACGGCGTGGAGAGCTTCGTCCCAGCCGAAAAGGTCGAACAGGTCGTCGACACGACCAGCGCCGGCGACAGTTTCAACGGCGCATTTCTCGCCCACTATCTCG
This sequence comes from Rhizobium sp. 10N414, assembly GCF_056394785.1. Lineage (NCBI taxonomy): Bacteria > Pseudomonadati > Pseudomonadota > Alphaproteobacteria > Hyphomicrobiales > Rhizobiaceae > Rhizobium > Rhizobium sp. 10N414. Next base: position 64,201 of record NZ_JBFTIN010000015.1, read on the forward strand.
AAACGAAGGACGCCCCTGCTGCAGCGGCGTTTGCCGCGAAGGTCGCCGCACGCGTGGTTAGCGAACACGGCGCCCTCATCGCATGGGAAAAGCTCGGCATCGACAAGACCTGAGCAACATCGAACGATCGGCGCAGTGCGACTGTAATATTTCCATCATCGACGACCGCCAGAATGTGAGGCGCGGGAATCGAGTCTCCGGGTCAGCCGGGAATTGGGCCGGCGCCCCCGCGGGCGCGGCATGGATGGGATTGGGGCGTGCTGCAACATATGTCGGATGTTGGAGGCAACGAAGGCCGGTATGCATCTCGGCCGGGCATGGCGGAACGGCTGGTGATTGTCAGCGATGCCTGGCATCCGCAGGTCAACGGCGTCGTCCGTTCGATCGAGAACACCAATCGCGAACTGGCGAAGATGGGCATTGACGTGGCGATGGTGACGCCGCAGGGCTTTCACAGCGTGCCCTGCCCCACGTATCCCGAAATTCGTCTCTCGATAGCGAGCTACCGCCGCGTCGCGCGCGAGATCAAGAAACACATGCCCTCCTACGTTCATATCGCGACGGAGGGCCCGTTGGGACTGACGGCGCGGCGCTGGTGCCTGAAGAATCGCATGCCTTTCTCCACCAGCTACCACACCCGCTTTCCGGAATACGTTTCGGCTCGCCTGCCCATACCGAAGAGCTGGCTTTACGCCTTCGTTCGCTGGTTTCACAACTCGGGCGCCGGTTGCATGGTCGCGACCCCAAGCCTTGCGCGCGAACTCTCCGAAAAGGGCATTCGAAACCTCATGCCGTGGAGCCGCGGCATTGATGCCGATCATTTCCGCCCCATGCCCCCGGAAGATGCGCCGTTCAGCCTTACCCGCCCGATCTTCATGACAGTCGGCCGCGTTGCCCTGGAAAAGAACCTGCCGGCCTTCCTCGATCTCGACCTGCCCGGATCGAAGGTCGTCGTCGGTGACGGGCCGGCCCGCACGGAACTCGAGAAACGCTATCCCGATGTGCATTTCACCGGCCTAAAAGTCGGCGAGGAGCTGGCAAAGGCCTATGCCCAGGCCGATGTCTTCGTCTTCCCGTCGCTGACGGATACGTTCGGCAATACGATCCTCGAGGCCCTCGCGTCAGGCGTTCCCGTGGCCGCCTACCCTGTCACCGGCCCGTTCGACATCATCGGAGACGACAACGAAGTCGGAGCACTCGACGACGACCTGAAAACGGCCTGCCTGACGGCATTGTCTGCTTCCCGCGAGAAAGCACGCGAACTCGCGCTTCAATATTCCTGGGAAGCGGCAACCACGCAGTTCATCAACAACATCCGCGCTGCCAACGGTGTCATTACGCCGAAATGGAAAAAGGCCTGGCAATTTGCCGCCAAGTCGCTGCCAAGAACGAAAAAGCCCGGCGAAGCCGCCGGGCCTGTCTCTTCGGGAACCTGAAGGCGTTACTTGCTGAGCGCCTCGCGCAGCGTCTGGCTGGCGACCGAGACCGCGCTGCGCACTGCCGGTGTCTCGGCAATGGCGTTCAGAAGCACGAAGTCATGGATCGTACCGTTGTAGCGGATGGAGGTTACCTTGACGCCGGCTTGCGTCAGCTTGCGGCCATAGGCCTCGCCTTCGTCGCGCAGCACGTCGTTCTCATCGGTAATAATCAATGCCGGCGGCAAGCCCTTCAGTTGGTCGAGCGATGCCTGGAGCGGCGAAGCGGTCGGCTCCTTGCGCTTGGCTTCGTCAGGCAGATAGGCGTTCCAAAACCACTTCATGGCCTCCTTGGTCAGCCAGGGACCATTGGCGAACTGGTTGTAGGAGCCGGTCTCGAAGTTGGCGTCGGTCACGGGATAGAACATGACCTGCTGATCGATTGCGGGACCGCCCCGCTCCTTGGCTAGAAGGGTCACTGCTGCCGTCATGTTGCCACCGACGCTATCGCCGGCCACTGCCAGGCGGCTCGCATCGACGTTGAATTCCTTCTGATGCTCAGCGACGTATTTCGTAGCGGCATAGGCCTGCTCGATCGCGATCGGATAGCGTGCCTCAGGCGAGCGCTCATAATCAACGAAGACGACGGCGGCCTTGGCGCCGTTGGCGATCTCGCGAACGAGGCGGTCATGCGTCTCGGCATCGCCGAGAACCCAGCCGCCACCGTGGAAATACATCACGACGGGCAACTTGCCCTTCGCGCCTTCCGGACGGACGACGCGCAGCTTGATGCTGCCGGTCGGACCAGCCTTGATCGTGAGGTTCTCTTCCTTGGCGGCGAGTTTCTTGACAGCGCCCTTCTGCGCTCCGGCAAGTACGTCGCGGGCGTCGGACGGAGACAGCGTGTAGATCGGCTTGGCGCCGGCCAGCGCGTCGATGAACTTCTGCGTCGTCGGTTCCAATACCGGATCGGCAGCGGCGCCGAATGTGGTGGCTGCCAGGATCGTGGCTGCGGAGAGTGCGGTCTTGATGGTCGACATTGTCCAGTCCTCTTGGTTGCGGTTCGTCGTGAACACGCAATTTGTTTATCGCACGATCGTTTATCGCACGATAAATATTCCGGCATAGCTCCTATGCAACAAACTTGATTGCGATTATTTATTGCGCGATATAATTAGATCAATTTCGGAGAACACGACATGAGCGACGATCTCAACCTCGACGATTTTATGTGCTTCGCCCTCTACACCGCGAACCACGCGATGAACCGCGTCTACAAGCCGATGCTTGACGCACTGGATCTCACATACCCGCAATATCTGGTAATGGTCACTCTCTGGAAGGAAGACAGACAGACTGTCGGCGGCATCGGCGAGAAGCTGCATCTCGAGTCGAGCACCCTTACCCCCCTCCTCAAACGCCTGGAAGCGACCGGCTACATCAAGCGGCAGCGCGGCAAGGAGGACGAGCGTGTCGTCATTATTGGCCTGACTGAGGAAGGCCGCGAACTCAGGAAGCGTGCGGCATCCATTCCCGGCTGCATTCTGGATGCATCGGGCCGGGAATTTGCAGAACTGAAGCGGCTGGCGGCAGATGTCATCACACTACGCGATACGCTGTCGCGTTATGAGACGTAAGATTGCTCGCTTGATCAGCTCCGTCTTTTCTTCGATTCGTACGGATTTTCGGGCGAGCGGTAGTGAATGCGGATCGGCACGCTCGGCATGTCGAAATCGTTGCGCAAGCCATTGATCAGATAACGCGTATAGGATTCCGGCAACGCGTCCGAGCGCGTGCAGGAGATCATGAAGGCCGGCGGGCGAGCCTTCACCTGCGTCATATACTTGAGCTTGATACGGCGACCGGAGACTGCCGGTGGCGGATGCTGAACCTGCTGCTGCTCCAGCCAACGGTTGAGGCGAGCGGTCGAGATGCGCTTGTTCCAGACCTTGTCCGTATCGATGATCGACTGCATCAGCTTGTCGAGCCCGCGACCCGTCTGGCCGGAGATCGGTACGGCGCGGATTCCTCGCGCCTGCGGCAGCAGCCGGTCGGTCTTTTCGCGCAGGTCCGCGAGAACCGCCTGCGGCTCCTCGATCATGTCCCACTTGTTGAAGGCGAGCACGGCAGCCCGGCCCTCGCGCAGCACGAGATCGACGATGTGCAGATCCTGTTTCTCGAAGGGGATCGTCGCGTCAAAGACGATGACGACAAGTTCGGCGAAGCGGATGGCGCGGAGCGTATCTGCAACCGAAAGCTTTTCCAGCTTCTCGATCACCTTGGCCTTGCGGCGCATGCCTGCCGTGTCGAACATCTTGATGGTGCGGCCGCGCCAGTCCCATTCAACCGAGATGGAGTCGCGTGTGATTCCGGCTTCCGGTCCGGTCAGCAACCGGTCCTCACCCAGGAAGCGGTTGATCAGGGTCGACTTGCCGGCATTCGGGCGGCCGACGATCGCCACACGCAGCGGCTTGGTGTCGTCGTATACGGGTTCTTCCTCTTCCTCGCCTTCCTCGCCGGACGACTGAGGGATATCGACGTCGGTGACGGCGACATCTTCCTTCGGCGGAAACGCCCGGTCTTCGCCAAGCGCTGCAACGATCGCATCCCTGAGATCGAGCATCCCCTGCCCGTGCTCCGCCGAGATCGGAGTCGGCTCGCCAAGGCCGAGCGAATAAGCGTCGTAAAACCCAGCGTCCGAGCCGCGAGCTTCCGACTTGTTGGCCACGAGCACGACCGGCTTGCCGCGACGACGCAGCATTTCCGCGAGCGCCGTGTCGACAGGCGTCAGGCCCGTCTTGGCATCGACGACGAACAGAGAAAGGTCGGCTTCATCGATCGCCGCTTCGGTCTGGGCGCGCATGCGGCCCTGCAGGCTCTCTTCATGGGCCTCTTCAAGACCGGCGGTATCAACGATGGTGAAACGCAGGTCGACGAGCCGCGCCTCGCCGGGGCGACGGTCGCGGGTGACACCCGGCGTGTCGTCGACAAGCGCCAGCTTCTTCCCAACCAGGCGGTTGAAAAGCGTCGACTTGCCAACATTCGGGCGACCGACGATGGCGACCGTGAAGCTCATTGATATTCCTTACTTTCAGCCCTGTGCGGCGGGCGCCTTGCCGGATGCGGTGATGTTATCAAGCATCATCTGGGCGCGATTGGCAACATTGCGCGGGCTCTGCGCGTCGTCAGCGATCGCCTGGAACCACTGGCGTGCCTGCGGCATGTTGCCAGCCTTGTAGGCAGCAAGGCCGAGTGCTTCGCGGGCGGAGTGACGGAAGGCGTTGCCGGGAACAGCCATTTCCTCAACCTGGGCCGAGACCTGTTCGTAGGTGCCACCTTCGATCAGCAGCCAGCCGGCGCGCATTCTGGCGGCATCGCGCACAGCTGCCGGCGCGGCGTTATCCTTGCCGATCACCTCAAAGGCCGCCACAGCACCCGCCGTATCGCCCTTCTGGGCGAGAACGCTTGCGGCACGCATCCGCGCGAGGATCGGATAGGCTCCGTGGCCTTCCTTTTCGAGCGTCTCAAGCGCTGCCAGCGCCTCGTCGTGCTTGTTCTCGTCGGCGAGTTTCATGGCAGCGATAAACTTGTCACCCGCGCCGGAGGACTGGTTGTCGTCCCAATATTCATAGACCTTGTAGCCGACGGTGCCGAGAACGATCAGGACGGCGAGCGCGATCAGGTAGCGGCCGAACCGGCGCCATGCGCCTTTCACCTGGTCGGAACGCAGTTCCTCATTAACTTCACGAATGAAGCTGTCGTCGTTGAATGCCATTCTCGTCTCCGGCCGCGGATATGCTTCGGCATGCGGGTTGCACGCACATTGTGGCGCCTTCTACCCCATTTTTCAGCAGTTGTAAGGGGGATTGGAAAGATTCGTCACATAACGATCGGAGCCACGCCAATCAATAGCTCGTGCAGATTGAACGTGATGAGCGCCCAGGCGATCGCGCCGATGATGACGGCATAGAGATCATACTTGCCCGAGACGAACGGACGAAGGGTGAGCTCGCCGGCGCGCTCACGACGCTTCAGCGCAATCCGCAGGATCACACCCCATGCCAGGAAAGCACCAAACAGCAGTACCGAAGAGGTCTCGCCATTGGCCAGCAGGTGCGAGAAGGCCCAGATCTTCACCGAAAGCACCATCGGATGCTTCGCCTTGACGGCGATATACCCCGCCGGCAGCAGCGAGGCGACCAGACAGATCATTGCGAGCAGCATCAGGGTCAGGGTGATGTGCGCCATCCAGACCGGCGGCGTGTAGAGCAAGCCGGTCACCTGACGGGCCTGACCAAAGCCGTAAATCAGCAGGATCAGCGCGAGAATGCTGACGATGGAATACGCCAGCTTCCAGCCGTTCTCGCCGAGACTATCGATCATGGACTGTCGAAAGCCGGGCGCGATGACGCGTATGAGATGAAGTCCGAGGAAAATGATGATGCCGACGATAAGCAATGTCATGGCGATCTCCTGTGCGTTTTCCGAGACTTAGCCGGAGCCGCGCAAAAACGCCAGCGTCACCGCAGCTTCGCCGCATTTCTGTAACAGGAAAGCCGCAAACAAATTCTCGCGGTGTCCATGTTTCGTTCTTTTTTCCAGGCCTCCCTCGCCCTCTCTTTGTTTATTCCAGGCACAGCGGGCGCTGTCGACCAGCCGAAACAGCTGGTGATGATCTCGTTCGACGGTGCGCACGACAATGCGCTCTGGCAGAAAAGCCGTGAGATGGCCGCCAAGAACGGCGCCCGCTTCACCTACTTCCTCTCCTGCACCTTCCTGATGAACCAGGCGACCAAGAAGGCCTATCAGGCGCCGCACCAGAAGCTTGGCAAATCCAATGTCGGCTTTGCCCAGGGCGACGACGAGATTCGCGAGCGGCTCGGCAACATCTGGCACGCCCACCTCGAGGGGCACGACATCTCGAGCCACGCCTGCGGCCACTTCGATGGACGGCAGTGGAGCGAGGCAGATTGGGGCAAGGAGTTCGCCACCTTCCACGCCACCTTGAAGAATGCCTGGAAGAGCGTCGACCTCGAAGAACCCAAGGGCTGGCAGGATCTGGTCGACCATGGCATCCACGGCTTCCGCGCGCCCTATCTCTCGGCAACGCCGGGCGCCGATATGATCGCCGCGGAAAGGAAGGCCGGTTTCACCTATGACGCCAGCCTGGTGACCAAGGGGCCGACCCTGCCGGTCGAGGAAAACGGCATCATCCGCTTCGGCCTGCCACTGATCCCCGAGGGCCCGCGCGAAAAACCGATCATCGGCATGGACTACAACCTCTTCGTTCGCCACTCCAACGGCGAGGAAGACAAGGCCGATTCGAAGGCATTCGAAGACCGCTCCTATGCCGCCTTCAAGGAAGCCTTCGACAAGCAGTATTCAGGCAGCCGCATCCCGCTGCAGCTGGGCTTTCACTTCGTCGAGATGAACGGCGGCGCCTATTGGCGCGCGCTCGACCGGCTGGTCAGCGATGTCTGCCGTCGCGCGGACGTAGCCTGCGTCAGCTATTCGGAGGCGATCCCGATGATCGAAGCGCGGGGTAAGCTGCAGGACCAGACGCAAACATCGGGTCTTTAAGCAGGCATTGCCATCCCTTCCGCCTTTTGCCGGCGCGGCCATCTGGTCCGTTTGCAATTAGCGCTTACGCGACTACCTTCTGTCCTACGCCACCCTCCTCGTAGTGGCGGAGAGAAGACGACCGGGAGCTAGTCATGTGCCGGAATATCAAACCCCTCTTCAATTTCGATCCGCCAGCAACGGACGAGGAGATCCATGATGCGGCGCTTCAGTTCGTGCGGAAGCTGAGCGGAACGACCAAACCATCGAAACGCAATGAGGCGGCGTTCGAACGTGCGGTCAATTCGATCGCGAAATGCGCCCACGAGTTGCTTGATTCACTGGAGACTTCCCAGCCTCCTCGTGACCGTGAAGAAGTGGCCGCAAAGGCTCGCGCGAGAACAGCGATGCGGTTCGCCTAAGAGGGCCTCACAGCCGACGACTCTAGCCGTCGGCGTGAACGATGCCAGCCTCGCGCTCCAGATAGCGTTGGTCGATATCCGGCAGCGGCTCACCTTCGATCGCGGATTCGAAGGTGCGAAGGCGCTTGTAGATCGACAACAGCTCGACGATGGTCGTCCAGGAATTGACGAGATACTGGAACGAGCCGCGCACCTGGTCGAAGACGTTGTTGATCTGCGTCATCAAGCCGAGCGTCAGCTTGCCGGCGACGATCGACGGCACGAGCACGATCAGGCTGAAGAGGTTATCCGCCTGCAGATAGAAGATGCGGGCGACGTTGAAATACATGTAGTGGAAATAGAGCCGGAAATAGTTGCGGCGCACATTGGCGAAAAGCTCGGCGACAGTCGGCGGCGTCGCGCGGTCGGCATGGTCTTCGCCGTAGACGAGTTCCTTGCGGTAAGAGGCTTCGACGCGCTGGTTGCGGAACTCGAGGCCCGGCAGCTTGATGCCGACCAATCCTAGGAAGACTGTTCCGAAGATCGACCAGAAGATTGCGGCCCAGACGAGCGCGTGCGGCACCTCGCCGATCAGCGGCAACTCGGTGATATTAGCGCCGATCTTGAATAGCACCGGCAGAAAGGCGATCAGCGTCATGACCGAGCTGACGAGGCTGACGCCAAGGCTTTCGACCGTGGAGGAAAAGCGCATCGTGTCTTCCTGGACACGCTGCGAGGCGCCCTCGATGTGCCTGAGCTTCGGCCAGTGTGCCATGTAGTATTCGTTCATCGCCGTGCGCCAGCGGAAGATCCAATGGCTGACGAAGAAGAGGTTGAGCACGCCGACGGTGATCGCCACGAAGGCGATGCCGGCAAAGCCCAACATGCCGAGGTAGAGTTGCATTGCGGTCACCGGCGCCGTCTTTGCGAGCGCCTGCTGGATCAGGTCATAGAACGGTCCATACCACGCATTGATGGCGACGCTCACCTGAACCGAAAAGTAGGTGTTGAAGATGATCAGTGCCGAGCCGAGCACCGACCACATCTGCCAGCGATGCGGGCTGTAGGTAAACCAGAAGGCGGCGAAGAGCGCCACGGCCAAAGCATAATAGATGTAGAACCACAGGAACGGAGCCGACCAGAAGACCGAAACACCGATTGGAGCCTCCGCCCCTGGAGCCAGCGGCGGGAGGCCGATCACCGAGCCGAGGCCGGAACCCACGAAATACCAAAAGAGAACGGCCAGAAGTGCCCAAGCAACAGCTGAGATGAAGAAAAGCCTGGGCCTGGGGAAATACGATACGAACACGGGAGAGCTTGCTTTCCTGAACTGGAGTCTTCGGTGTCTCTAAACAGACAGATTGCGGCGAAAACTACGGCAGTTCGCAAAGAGCGGCAATGGCCTCACCCCATTGTTACGCACTTGTAACGCGCTATGACAGCTTTTTGGCGACCGGCATCACCAGCATTGCGCACACCAGCAGCGCCGCCGCGGCAGCGTAAGTCGGCGTCGTAAAGCTGCCGGTTCGCTCTGCCATCCAGCCAGCAACAATGGGGCCCACAATCTGCCCGACTCCGAATGCTGCCGTCATCGTCGCCAATATCCGGCGCGGGCTGGCCGGCGAAAGTTTACGGCCGATCTGCAGGCCATAGGCGGTGATCGCGAGGAAGGTCGCTCCAAACAACGCTCCCCCAATCAGCGGCGCAACAGAGTGCGGCAGTAGAACAGTCGCCAACACACCGACCGCCTCGATAAGCAGCGCCGCCACGTAGACCCAGCCCAATCCTAGCGGACGGACGAACGGCTTCCATGCAAAAAGCGCGACCGAAGCTGTCAGGCCGGCGATGAACCAGCAGAGAAACTCAACCATCGGCCCGGCGGCATCCATGCGCGCGATCGTCACCAGAAATGTGCCTGTAATCACATAGCCGAACCCGAACAGGCCATAGGACGCCGTGACAAGCAGCATCGGCAGGCTCCAAGCGATCCGCGGTTCCTTGCCGGTCTGTGCCGCGGCAGCCGGGCCCGACGGCAGCAGCCACCAGACTGCCAGCAGGCTGAGAGCCGAATAGATCGCGCCTCCAACCCAGGACGCCCGCCAGGCGTCGCTGCTTCCATCAAAGAACAACCCGACCAGCAGCACCATCACCGATGAAAGCGCGATGCCGGCACCCGGGCCGCCGAAATGGGCTGCCTGCACATGGTCGTTACCGGCCATGGCTCCGTGGCTAAGTACGATCTGCGAACTGAATACGAGAGCAAAGGCACTCGCAACACCCGCCAGGAAGCGGATGACTGCAAAGACCATGACGGATGTCGTCGTGGCCATGGCAGCAAGAAGCAATGCTGTCGCCGCTAGCGCAAGGAGTGCGACCTTGCGCTCACATCCTGTTGCCCACCCGTAGGCGGCGAGAACAGCGCCCACCAGATAGCCGACGAAGTTCGCAGAGGCGATGAAGCCGGCATCGGCAGCCGAGAGCGGCACGCCGCTGATCATGCTCGGCAGGATCGGCGTGTAGGAAAAGCGTCCAAAGCCCATCGCGGCGGCCATGGCGATGGCGCCTGCAAGGCCAGTTCGAAACAAGTTTTCGGGGAAAGTTTCATTGCGTGCCAACATGGCGTGTTTATCGCGCTGCAGCACGGCGCCGACAATCAAGAATTTCTGATCGATTGATCAATCTCACGAAATCATAAAGCCAGCCCTTGAAAGCGACCATCTTACGATATATGTTTTACGACATAGTGAAAGATATATCTAAGGAGTGACCTATGAGAGGTTTTAGAGGCGGAATGATGGGTGGTGGCGGTTTTCGCATGGGGCGGAAATTCGCATCAGGCGACCTGCAACTGGTGATCCTGGCCCTGCTGGTGGAGCAGCCCCGCCACGGCTACGAGTTGATCAAGCTCTTGGAAGAGCGTTCGGGCGGCTTCTATGTTCCAAGCCCCGGCGTAATCTATCCGGCGCTAACCTACCTGGAAGAAACCGGCCTTGCCGACGTGGAGAGCGAAGGCACCAAGAAGCTCTACCGCATCACGCAGAGCGGCCGCAGGCTCGTCGAGGAGAACCAGTCGATGATCGACATGACGCTCGGAAAGCTGGAGAAAATCGGCGCGAAGATGGCGCATGTGCGCAAGATTTTCGACCCAGAAAGCCGCAATGGCGATCGGGACGAGGACGCATTTCCGGAAGACAAAAGCGAAGTCGCAGCTGCACGAATGCTGCTGAAATCGGCCCTCCGGCTCCGCTTTCCCTGGTCGAAGGACGAGGCCAAGCGCATCGCCGGCATTCTGGAGCGCGCGGCCGGCGAAATTCTTGCCGGCGGACGTTCGGGCGAGTGAGGCCTCAGGCGCCGCCTTCCGGCAGCGTCAGGATCAGCGGGCCATTTCGCGTGGCGACGACCGTGTGCTCGTATTGCACGGTCGGGGCCTCCGGGTCCGCGTAGAGCGTCCAGGCGTCGTCGCCGCCTTCCGCCCATGTTGCGCCGAGCGAGAGGAACGGCTCGACCGTGAAGACGAGGCCTTCCGTGATCATTCGCTTCTCGGACGGATCCGGCCAGGTCGAGAGCTCGGCCGGCTCCTCGTGCAGCGAACGGCCGATCCCGTGGCTCGCCAGATTGGCAACAAGCGTATAGCGATTCTTCAGGGCGAAGGCGCCGACAGCCTGCCCGATCTTGGCGAGCGGCTCGCCGGGTTTCACCTGGTTAAGCCCAACCCACAGCGCCCTTTTGCCGTCGCGGCAGAGCTTTTCGATCTTGGACCTGTGCGGCGGAACACTGAACGACGCGCCGGTGTCGGAAAAGAATCCGTCCTTCTCCGCTGAGACATCGATATTGACCAGATCCCCCGGGCGAATGACGCGCGGGCCTGGAATGCCGTGGGCGATTTCCTCATTGACGCTGATGCAGGTCGCACCGGGAAACTGGTAGCAAAGTTCGGGCGCAGAACGCGCACCGGCATCTTCCAACACTTTGCGGCCGATCTGATCGAGCTCCAGGGTCGTGATACCCGGTTCAAGCGATGCGCTCATCACTTGCAGGGCATTGGCGCAGATTCGCCCGATTTCCTTTAGCTTGAGGAGTTCGTCTTCGCTTTCAATGATCATGAATGTCTACCCGGCCTTCTTCGGCCGGTCGGCCGGCTCTCGATCACGATGAGAGCACGACGGCGTTCAGAATCCAATTCATCCTTTACGGCATCATGCTCCAGCTTCAGGCGGTGGCTTTCGCCTCTTCGTCGCTTTCAGTCAATGCCTTTCTGACGAGCGGCGCGACTTTCGTGCCGTAGAGTTCGATCCCGCGCATGATCTGGTCGTGGGGCATCAAGCCGATCGCCATCTGCAGCAGGAAACGGTCGTTCTTGAACAACCGATGGTGCGCGATGATCTTCTCCGCGACCAATTCCGGATCGCCCACGAAGAGCGCGCCGCTAGGTCCGCGGGACATGTCGAAATGCGCCCTGTTCGTCGGCCCCCAGCCGCGCTCGCGGCCAATTCGGTTCATGACCTCGGCCTGCGGGCCGTAGAACTGATCGGCAGCAGCGTCCGTCGTATCGGCGATGAAGCCGTGCACGTTGATGCTGGTCTTGAGCTTCGATGCCTCCTGCCCGGCTCGGCGAGCCGCCTCGCGATAGAGGTCGAACAGCGGCGCGAAACGGCGCAGCTCGCCGCCGATGATCGCCAGTGCCACTGGCAAGCCCATCGCGCCCGCGCGCGCAACCGATTGCGGCGTGCCACCAACGGCGATCCACAAGGGCAAGGGGTCCTGCAGCGGCCGCGGGTAAACGCCACGCCCATTGATCGGCGCACGCAATTCACCCGACCAGGTGACCACTTCCTCGTCGCGGAGGGCCATCAGCAGGTCGAGCCTTTCCTCGAACAGTTGGTCGTAGTCCTCGAGATTGTAGCCGAACAGCGGGAAGGACTCGATGAACGAGCCTCGTCCGGCCATGATCTCGGCACGCCCGTTCGAAAGCAGGTCGAGTGTTGCGAACTGCTGGAAGACCCGAACCGGATCGTCTGAACTCAGCACGGTCACTGCGCTGGTCAGCCTGATGTTCTTCGTTTTCATCGCAGCGGCCGCGAGAGCGACTGCCGGAGCCGAGGCCGCATAATCGGGCCGGTGGTGCTCGCCCAATCCGAATACGTCGAGCCCCACGTGGTCCGCGAGTTCGATTTCATCGATCAGATGCTTCAGCCGCTCGGCCCCTTCCTCACCCTTGCTTCGGCTCGGGTTCGGGTTCACGTCGGCAAAGGTGTAGAGGCCCAGTTCCATCGCTCGCATCCCGTTGTATCTACTGATGGAGATAAGGACTGAGCGGCCTCAGGGCAAACATAAATTCTGGAACCGATCGTTCGAAAAATATCGATAAGCAGTACCGCCGCGACCTGGGATCGCGGCGGAACTTTGATTCTGAAATCAACGGTTTCAGCGCCTGAATGGAATCATTTTCCGAACGGCTTCGTATCTGAGATAAAGGCCACCCCATGCAATGAGCCCGAGATAGCCGCCGAACAGCAGATGGGAAAAGACCGGGCTCCCGACACGCAGATGCGTCGCTATCGCGCCTCCGAGCAGACCGGTGAGTAGGATTGCGCCGAGCACCGACGTCCGCGGAATTGCATAGAGCAGCGCGCACAACAGCGTCAGGGAACCGAGGCCGCGAGCAAGCATCGGGTCGCCCGAATAACCGAGCGCCGTCATAGTCTCCGTGACCGGCACGATCGGCACCAGCTTGATCGCGCCGTCGAACACCAGGAAGGCCACGATCAGCCCGCTCATGACAGTGCCGGTGACGGTCTGCCAGCGCGGAAGCCCGGCAGTTGAATCAACAATTGCAGACATGCCTCTATCCCCCTGTTTCGATTCTAGTCTCAGATCCTGGGCAGCAGCTCGGCGAGCTGGTCGGCGCATTTGCCCCAGCCTTCGTGGAAGCCCATCTGCTCGTGCTGTTCCTTGTCGGCCGCAGTCCAGTGCCGCGCCTTCGCGGTATATTTCGTCCGGCCGTTTCCGAGGTCTTCGAGCAGGATGATGCCGACGAAGAACGGCTTTTCGGATGGCACCCAGGCGCTGGTGAACGCATCGGTGAAGACGATCTTCTCGTTTTCGACGATCTCCAGATAGACACCGCGGTTCGGAAATTCCTGGCCCTCGGGGCTGCGCATGACGATGAGGTTCGAGCCGCCCGGCCGTGCATCGACTTTCACATCAGCAAGGGTCCAGGGACGTGGTACGAACCATTCCTTCATCAGGACAGGATCGGTCCAGGCCTTGAAGATCTTCTCGCGCGGAGCGTCGAATTCCCGGACGAGAACCAGTTCGTGTTGGGCTTCTGCGGTCATCTCGGCATTCCTCCTATTGAGTGAAACCTGTTTTCGATCAGGTTGTTACAAGGACGTGGGAGGTTTTCCGGTTCCGACAACCCGGCGCAATTATTTCTGGAATTATTTGGCGATCGGCTGCGCGGCCCCATGGGCGAGGCTGTCGATCTGCTGGCGGATATGCGCGGCTTCCGCTGCCGAATGAGCAAGTGCTATGGCGCGATCGAAGGCCTCGTGCGCCTCGCGGGCACGACCGATCTGCTTCAGCAGACCGCCACGCAGGCCGTGATAGTAGAAGTAGCCATCGAGCTTCTCGCCAAGCGTTTCGACGAGTGCCAGCGCCACGTCCGGCCCTTTGAGTTTGGAGACGGCGACGGCGCGGTTGAGCGTAATGACCGGCGACGGTTGAACACGCTCCAGCGCGCGATAAAGCAGCTCGATCTCTTCCCAGTCCGTATCCTCGGCGCGCCTGGCCCGCGAATGCAGGGCAGCGATCGCCGCCTGCAGCTGGTAAGGCCCCGGTTGGCGATGGCGGATCGCCTTGTCGAGCAGCGCCAGCGCCTCGTTGATCAGCTCGCGGTTCCACAGCGAACGATCCTGATCCTCGAGCAGCACGATATCGTCCTCACCGTTGAAACGGGCCTGGCGCCGCGAGATCTGCAGGAGCATCAATGCGAGCAGACCCATCAGTTCAGGCTCGCCGGGGAAGATGCGCAGCAGGAGCCGCGCGAGCCGGATCGCCTCGTCGCTGAACGCACAGGCGTCGTGCTTCGGATCCGCCTGGCTGTAGCCCTCGTTAAAGATCAGGTAGATCATTGTGCTGACGATCGAGAGCCGCTCGGCCCGCTCCTGCGCGTCCGGCGTCTCGAAGGGTACACCGGCCTTGGCAACGCGAGCCTTGGCCCGCGTGATCCGCTGCTCCATCGCGCTTTCGCCAACAAGAAAGGCACGCGCGATCTGCTGTACTGACAGGCCCGAGACGATGCGCAGCGCCAATGCGATCTGTTGCGTCGCCGGCAGATCCGGGTGGCAGCAGATGAAGAGCAGCCGCAGGATATCGTCGCGATAGTTGGAATCATCAAGCCGTTCGGCAATATCGCTCTCAGCATCGCTGGTATCGGAGATCAGTTCTTCATCAGGAAGTGCCTGCGTCTTCGAACGCTTGCGCACGGCGTCGATGCCACTGTTGCGGCCGACGAAGATCAGCCATGCCGTCGGATCGCGCGGCGGCCCCTTGTCCGGCCAGGTACGGATGGCGCGCAAACAGGCCTCCTGGAAGGCCTCCTCCGCGATATCGAGATCGCGGAAGTATCTGAGCAGCGCACCAAGCGCTTTCGGTCGGGCCGAAGCAAGCGTCACGTCGATCCAGGCAATGTCTGTCATGCCGAAGAAACTCCCGGTCGGAACACGTAGAACGGCCGAATTTCGTAAGAGGTAGAACCCGGGTTGACCGTGGAGAGCTCCTTGGAAAACGCAACGGCTTCCTCCAGAGTGTCGAAATCAACCACGTAAAAACCGAGGAGTGCTTCCTTCGTTTCYGCGAAGGGGCCATCGAGAACGAGCGGTTCCTCCTTGCCCTTGCGCACGGTGGTCGCCGCTGTCGTCGGCATCAGCCGGCCGACAGGACCAAGCTTGCCGCGCTCGGCCAAAGGTGCCTGAACCGCATAAAGCTTCGCCATCACGGCGTCTTCCTCCTCCTTGGTCCAGGAGAACACCGTTTCTTCATTGGCGTAACAAAGGATTGCATAAAGCATGTCTTACTCCTCTTCCTGAATGACGAAGGAGTAGCGTGACATCCGACAGAACGCAGCAAAAAATTGCAGCGCGCAAAAGGAGATGCCGCCGCCCTGACGGCAGGGGCCGGCGTGCCGAATGCGGCAAACGGACGACGTCTGCGGTCGCAGCCTTTCTTGCTAAAACGGTCGGGCCTGACGAGCGCCAGCTATCTCCTCTCCATCTAGTCAGCCTGATCCGACGTTGATGGCCTCCTGCACGGCCAGCTCGGCCATCGCTAACGCGGCCTCGCGTGTCTTGGCTGCAGCGACGAATCGGCCGTTGTGGCAGAAGGTTGCGCCATCGACGCCGCAAACGGCCTCCAGATCGTGATTGGTCAGGCCGGCCCAGGCAGCAGGCAGATCCGCACGAAGTTCGAACCCCTCGTCCCCGCGGCGAATGCCGGTGACGCACCAATCCCTTTCTCGCGGATGAACGACAAAGAGCAGGTGATCGGCGCCCGCCTTGACGATCGCGGGACGGAAAGGCATTCCCATCGGAAGTTCGAGCACGCGCCCCTGCCCCGTACGCTCTATCGCCTGAAGCACGAGCGTCTCTGCCCGCAGTTTGGCGGCGCTTTGAGCGATCTTCGCCTCGACGAAACTGCGGGCGATGGCAACGGCATCCTGAAATCTGCGATCATCGGCATTCGCGTCCGTTTCGTCGAACACCGGCTTCAAGGTTTCCAGCAAGGTCGGTAGCGTCAGCCCGGCCAGCGGTCCGGACGGGCTGAGCGCACCATTGTCAGTCAGATCGACCGGCAGCACGAAGGAGAGGTCGAACGAGGCATGCAAGGCCGCGACGTGAGCCTCTGGAATGCCGGTGACAACAAGATAGTCGTGGCCGTAGTGCTTCCAGACCAGGCCGAACGAACTGTAGGGCTGCCCATCGTCACGCAGCGGTGCGCCACGCTGATGGTGGTCGAAGATACGCTGAGAGGCATCATACGCGCCGCCGACGTCATAGATGATGCGGTCGGCGCCCGGCTTGATCCACTCCGGCGCCCTGCTGCGGATCACTCGAGCCTGCGGGAAGAGCCGGGTGAGGATGACGCTCGACAGCACCTCATCCGCATGGAAGCCACCGGAATGAGTGACGAGGAACTCTGGAGTCATGCAGGATGCGCCCTTGTTGGTTTGCGGAAGCCGCTTGCGGTCGGCAGCTCATAGCCTTTGCTGGCGGTCATCTCAACCCGTCAGTGCCCGTCGTGCCCGCTTCAGTTCCGGCTATAGGGCCTAGACTAGGCGGCATGCTCAATCGAAACTGCAACCCCACGCCCCAGCGAATTGGCGACCATGCAGACCTCCTTCGCCCGTTCGATCACACGTTCGGCGCCGTCGCCATCCTGCTTTTCGCAGAGAACGGTCATCTTGGCCGATTTGGCGAGCAGCGGGCTCCCCTCGAGCTCCAGGACTACCGAGACCGCAATCCTGCCAAGCAAGACGCCCATCTCTTCGGCGACATAGCGCAGGTCGTTGCAGAAGCACCCGCCGAGCGCCAGCGCCAAAAGCTGTGCGCCGTTGAAGCCGAGCCCCTGCCCACCGGCCTTCCCCTCCGGACGATCGACAATGATGGTGTGCGGACCGGCCCACCCCATCGCCGCTTGCGTACCCTCGACATTCCGCAGCTCCACCGTGACCGCAACCATGCCAACTCCTCCGTGACTGAAACAGGCAAGTCCGAACACGCCGCAGTTTCGCGCGACCTGACGGGAAACTCGGTGCATATTATCCTCATCGATCCGACGGGAGACAAGGACATGACGCCTTCACCGTATTTGAATGACCCCAAGGTCTACATCGATACCGACACCTTCATTGACCTCGTCAGCAAAAAGACACGGTGCCTGATCTGCTGCGAACCCCTCGACAGTAAAGTGGTCAACCGGGAACACGTCCTGCCCAAGTGGATCCTGCGGAAGTACGACCTCTACGACAAGGAGGTCAGCCTGCCGCACGAATACCATGGTCGCCGATACGGTCGCCACACGATCCCCTGCTGCAAGGACTGCAATTCGATGCTCGGAAGAAAGCTTGAACAACCGGTGCGGCGATTAATGGAAGGCGGACACTCGAAACTTCTGCGCCATCTCGACGGTGACACACAACGCCTGCTGTTTGCCTGGCTTTCCTGGATCTTCCTGAAGTTCCTGATCAAGGACGGCGCCATCCCGATCAACCCCGATCACCGCGTGGAAGCGGTGATGCAAGACAAGAACACCGACTGGGCGACGCTGCATCACATTCATTGCCTCGCCAGATCCCCCTACACCGGCGCGCATATCGCGCCAGAGGTGTTGGGCTCGATCGTCATCCTCGCGATTGACGACGATCGCTATCGTGAGGACTTCGACTTCGTCACCGTGCACGAAACGCAAACCATCATGATCCGTCTCGGCGATCTCGCCATCATCGCCAACCTGAGCGACAGTGGCCGCTCGATGGACATCATGCACCGGTTTGTTCTGCCCACAAGACAGGAGAGGTTTACGATCCTGCAGGCGCTTGAAATCTGCGCCGACATGTCGGCAACGACAACGCGGATCAAAGGCAAGCCAGTCTATTCCACGCGCATCGAACAGGCCACGGGCCGCCCCTCGATCCACGCGGACCTACCCGTCTACGAGGCCAACCCTGTCGATCCAGGCACGCGTGCCGCAATATTCGAACTCGTTTACCGAGAGCATCTGCCACACCTGAAGATAGCGGGCAGCGACATGTCCGCCCTGCAAGCCATCAAGGAGAACCGTTTGACTTTTCTCGAGCATCGCATGAGCCGAGCCGCTGGCGAGATCGAGGAATAGCCGACCTACCTGCACCCTCAGCGAACGGGACCACGCTCGTCAGACGTCGGCAAGCGTGCGTTTGATGGCACTCCGCCATCCCTTCAGCTTCGCCGCACGCGTCTTCTCGTCCAAGCTTGGTTCGAAACGGCGGTCGCGTTTCCAACTCTTGGCAAACCCAACGCGGTCCGGCCAGACACCGGCCTTGCTGCCGGCAAGCCAGGCAGCGCCAAGCGCCGTGGTTTCGAGGATGACCGGCCGATCGACAGGCGCGTCGAGAATGTCCGCAAGCCGCTGCATCGTCCAGTCGGAGGCAACCATGCCGCCATCGACACGAAGGACGGTGCTCTCCACGCCGCCCTTCCAATCCTTGTGCATGGCATCGAGCAGATCGCGGGACTGGTAGCAGACCGCCTCGAGCGCGGCCCGAGCGAATTCCTTCGGCCCACTGTTGCGCGTCAGGCCAAAGATCGCCCCACGGGCGTTGGCATCCCAATGCGGCGCGCCGAGGCCGGTGAAGGCGGGAACCAGGTAGACCTCTTGCGTCGGATCCGCGGCATCGGCCAGCTCGCCGGTGCGCGAGGCGGTATCGATGATGCCAAGCCCGTCGCGAAGCCACTGCACCGCGGCTCCCGCGATGAAGATCGAGCCTTCGAGCGCGTAGGTGGTCTCGCCATTCAGCCGATAGCCGATCGTCGTCAACAGCCGGTTCTTCGAGCGAACCATGTCGCTGCCGGTGTTGAGCAGAGCGAAGCAGCCGGTGCCGTAGGTCGACTTCATCATGCCCGGCTCGAAGCAGGCCTGCCCGATGGTCGCGGCATGCTGATCCCCGGCGACGCCGAGGATCGGGATCTCCGCTCCGATGATTGCTTTCTCGGTCGTGCCGAAATCGTCGGCGCAGTCCTTTACCTCGGGCAGCATGGCTACCGGAACGCGCAGGATGTCGAGGAGATCCCTGTCCCACGTGTTGTCGGCAATGTTGTACATCAGCGTGCGAGAGGCGTTCGTCGCATCGGTCGCGAACACCTTGCCGCCGGTCAACCGCCAGATCAGGAACGTATCGACGGTGCCGAAGCACAATTCGCCCTTGGCGGCGCGTGCCCGTGCGCCCTTGACGTTCGCGAGCAGCCACGAAAGCTTGGTGCCGGAGAAATAGGGATCGAGGAGAAGGCCGGTTTTCTTCGTAAAAGTCTTTTCGAGATCCTGTCTCTTCAGCTTGTCGCAATAGCTTGCGGTGCGGCGATCCTGCCAGACGATCGCGTTGTGGATCGGCTTGCCGCTCTCGCGTTCCCAGACCACAACCGTCTCGCGCTGGTTGGTAATGCCAAGCGCCGCAATGTCCTTTGCCGTGATCCTGGCCTCACGGATCGCCATCTTGATCGTCGAGATGACGGAATCCCAGATTTCCTCTGGATCGTGCTCGACCCAACCGGATCGCGGATAGATCTGGCGGAACTCCTTCTGGCCCGCACCGGCGATCTTCATCTCGCCGTCGAAGACGATCGCCCGTGTCGACGTCGTCCCCTGATCGATTGCCAGAACATACCCGCTCATGCCAGCCCTCCCGCTGATCGTGATTGTCGGGAGAAATCAATAGGACAGGAGGGCGATTGAGGAAAGAACCCGCCATCGCTTCGACACAGGAGTTTTGCCTTGACCGCAATTGCCAGCAGAGATGCTTTGCGCATAACCTCAGCTCTATTGCGTCGCAAAACACCCTGAGGAGAAGCGCATGGCCAGAACAGTCGTCGTCACCGGATCCACCAGCGGCATCGGGCTTGCGATCGCGACAGCCTTTGCCGGCAAGGGCGACAACGTCGTCATCAACGGCTTCGGAAAGCCCGAGGAAATCAAGGCGATAGTCGAGACGCTTGAATCAGTCTCGGAGGCAAAGGCGATCTACCATCCGGCAGACATGACAAAGCCGACCGAAATCGCGGATCTGATCGAAACGGCCGCCAAGACCTTCGGCAGTGTGGATGTGCTGGTCAACAACGCCGGCATTCAGCATGTCGAGAAGATCGAAGACTTCCCGATCGAAAAGTGGGACCAGATCATAGCCATCAATTTGTCCAGCTCGTTTCACACGATGCGGGCGGCGATTCCGTTGATGAAGGCAAAGAAGCTAGGCCGCGTCATCAACATCGCCTCCGCGCACGGGTTGGTCGCCTCACCCTTCAAATCCGCCTATGTCGCTGCAAAGCATGGTATATTGGGCCTGACGAAGACCGCCGCGCTCGAACTTGCCGAATTCGGCATAACCGTGAACGCGATTTGCCCAGGCTACGTGCTGACGCCCCTCGTCGAGAAGCAGATCCCGGATACGGCCAAGGCGCGCGGCATCACCGAGGAACAGGTCAAGACCGAGGTGATCCTAAAGGCGCAACCAACGCATGAATTCGTCAAGGCCGAAGAGATTGGCGCGCTCGCTCTCTACCTCGCAAGCGACGAGGCTCGGCAAGTGACCGGGACCCACATCTCGATTGACGGAGGCTGGACCGCGGCATAACCATTCAAAACAAAGATAAAAACCAGGGAACAATATGAACGACAGCATCCGCTTCATCCTGAATGGCGAGGACATCACGCTTGGCGATGTCCGGCCGACCGAGACGCTTCTCGATTATCTCCGGTTGAAGCGCCGGCTGACCGGCACGAAGGAAGGATGCGCGGAGGGCGATTGCGGCGCCTGCACCGTCCTTGTCGGACGGCTGATAGACGGCAAGCTACACTATGAGTCCGTCAACGCCTGCATTCGCTTCATGGGGTCGCTGAACGCCACCCATGTCGTCACTGTCGAGCATGTGGCCGCCAAGGACGGCACGCTTCATCCGGTACAGCAGGCGATGGTCGATTGCCATGGATCGCAATGCGGCTTTTGCACGCCGGGCTTCATCATGTCGATGTATGGCCTCTGGCTTTCCAACGACAAGCCGAGCCGCGCAGACATCGAAAAGGCACTGCAAGGCAATCTCTGTCGTTGCACCGGCTATGAGCCGATCGTGAAGGCGGCCGAGCAGGTGAGCCACACCCGCCCGAGCGCGCTCTTTGATCCGCTGGAGAAAACCCGCTCCGAGATCATCTCGCGCCTCTGGGCGATGCGAAACAGTGAGACCGTCACGATCACCACGGCGGAGGGCCGACTGACTCTGCCCGGATCACTGGACGCGCTGGCCCGTGTGCTGTCCGAAGAGCCGAACGCCACGATCGTCGCCGGATCGACCGACGTGGGCCTCTGGGTAACCAAGCAGATGCGTGCCCTGGACCCCGTCGTCTTCATCAACCATCTGACCGATCTGCAGTCGCTCACCGCTGGCGACGGCGGCTTCACGATCGGCGCGGGTGTCACCTACAGCCGCGCCTTCGAGACTATCGCCGGTAAGGTTCCGACGCTTGGCCGCCTCATCAACCGCATCGGCGGCGATCAGGTGCGCAACATGGGTACTATCGGTGGCAATATCGCGAATGGTTCGCCGATCGGCGATATGCCACCACCGTTGATTGCCCTTGGAGCGACGGTGAAGCTGCGCTCCCTGGCCGGAACGCGCATGCTGCGGCTGGAAGATTTCTTCATCGACTACGGCAAGCAGGATCGGCGCCCCGGCGAATTCGTCGAGAGCATTTTCGTGCCCTACCCGGCAGAAGAAACCCAGTTTGCGGTCTACAAGATCACCAAGCGCCGCGATGAAGACATCACGGCGGTTCTCGGCGCCTTCTATCTGACGCTGGACGGCGAAGGCGACGTTAACGACATCCGCATCGCCTTCGGCGGCATGGCCGCAACGCCGAAGCGTGCGCGCAACGTCGAGAATGCGCTTATGGGCCGGCCATGGAACGAACAAACGATCGAAGAAGTGCGTGCAGAGTTCGACGCCGACTTCCAACCGCTGAGCGATTGGCGCGCAACGGCCGAGTATCGCCAGTTGACGACGAAGAACCTGTTGACGCGCTTCTTCCTGGAAACATCCGGCGCACCAGCTGAGCTCCACCGCTTCGAGGAGGTGGCATAATGGACAAGTCGACTTTCGCCGATCCCAAATTCATCATCAACGGCGCGATGCACGATGCCTTGCGCCACGATTCCGCGCACAAGCATGTGACCGGATCGGCCGACTACATCGACGACCTTCCGGAGCCCGCCGGCCTGTTGCACGGCGCACTCGGCCTGTCCGACCGGGCGCACGCCGAAATCGTCAGCATGGATCTCTCGGAGGTCGAAGCGACGCCCGGCGTTGTCTGGGTTCTCACTGGCAAGGACGTTCCCGGCGTCAATGATGTCAGTTCCAACGGTAGCCACGACGAGCCGCTGCTCGCCGAGAAGAAGGTCGAATTCCACAACCAGCCGATCTTCGCCGTCATCGCCGAGACGCGCGAGATTGCCCGGCGGGCCGCCCGCAAGGCGAAGATCGAGTATCGCGACCTGCCGCATTGGAGCGATATTGACGGTGCGCTCGAGAACGGCAGCCCACTCGTCATCACGCCAATGACCCTGCAGCGCGGCGATGCGAAGGCGAAAATGGAAAATGCCCCGCGCCGGCTGAATGGCCAGATGCGGATCGGCGGCCAGGAGCACTTTTATCTGGAAAGCCATATCGCCGTGGCCATCCCCGGCGAGGACGACGACGTTGTCATCTGGTCGTCCACCCAGCATCCGAGCGAAATCCAGCATATCGTCGGTCACGTGCTGAATATTCCGTCGAATGCCATCACCGTCAATGTCCGCCGGATGGGCGGCGGTTTCGGCGGCAAGGAAACCCAGGGCAACCAGTTCGCGGCCCTGGCAGCGATCGCCGCCAAGAAACTGAAGCGTGCCATCAAGTTCCGACCTGATCGCGATGAGGACATGACGGCCACCGGCAAGCGCCATGACTTCCTTGTCGACTACGAACTCGGCTTCGATGATGACGGCCGCATTTACGCGGTCGACGCGACCTATGCGGCGCGCTGCGGCTTTTCTTCCGACCTTTCAGGCCCGGTCACGGACCGCGCTCTTTTTCATGCGGATTCCAGCTACTTCTATCCGCATGTTCATCTA
The DNA here is from genome assembly GCF_056394785.1 of Rhizobium sp. 10N414. Classification (NCBI taxonomy): domain Bacteria; kingdom Pseudomonadati; phylum Pseudomonadota; class Alphaproteobacteria; order Hyphomicrobiales; family Rhizobiaceae; genus Rhizobium; species Rhizobium sp. 10N414. The sequence continues at coordinate 87,483 of NZ_JBFTIN010000015.1, forward strand.
AGCTCGAAACCGCTGAAGACCCATACAGTCTCCAACACTGCCTTTCGCGGCTTCGGCGGACCGCAGGGCATGCTCGGGGCCGAGCGCTTCATCGAAGAGATCGCCTATGCGATCGGAAAGGACCCGCTGGAGATCCGCAAGCTGAATTTCTACGGCCAGCCCGGCTCTGGCCGCACACTGACGCCTTACCACCAGGAAGTCGAAGACAACATCCTCGAACGCATCGTTGGCGAACTGGAAGAAGGCGCTGAGTACCAGGCGCGCCGCAACGCCATCATCGAGTTCAACCGCAATAGCCGCTACATCCGCAAGGGCATTGCCCTGACGCCGGTGAAGTTCGGCATCTCCTTCACCATGACCGCCTTCAACCAGGCGGGCGCGCTCGTGCATGTCTATCAGGATGGCTCGATCCATCTGAACCACGGCGGCACGGAGATGGGCCAGGGTCTTTACACCAAGGTCGCGCAGGTGCTGGCCGACAGTTTCCAGGTCGATATCGAGCATGTGAAGATCACGGCGACGACAACAGGCAAGGTGCCGAACACCTCGGCGACGGCAGCCTCCTCGGGTTCCGACCTGAACGGCATGGCCGCCTACGATGCCGCGCGCCAGATCAAGGAACGGCTAGTCGCCTTTGCCGCCGACAAGTGGGGCGTCCCTCCATCGGACGTCGTCTTCCTGCCAAACCGCGTGCGCGTTGGCGACAAGGAGTTCGCATTTGCGGATTTCGTCAAGCAGGCATACCTCGCCCGCGTCCAGCTTTCGGCTGCCGGTTTCTACAAGACCCCGAAGATCCACTGGGATCGGGCCGCCGGCCGCGGCATGCCCTTCTACTACTATTCCTATGGCGCAGCCTGCTCGGAGGTATCGATTGATACACTGACGGGCGAATACCTCATCGACCGCACCGATATCCTGCACGACGTCGGGCGTTCTCTGAACCCGGCGATCGACATCGGACAAGTCGAGGGCGCCTTCGTGCAGGGCATGGGTTGGTTGACGACGGAAGAATTGTGGTGGGATGAAAAGGGCCGGCTGCGCACGCACGCACCATCAACCTACAAGATTCCGCTCGCCTCTGACCGACCGAAGGTCTTCAACGTACGGCTTGCCGAATGGTCGGAGAATGCCGAGCACACGATCGGCCGCTCCAAGGCAGTCGGCGAACCGCCTTTCATGCTGGCGATTTCGGTGCTCGAGGCCATTTCGATGGCTGTCGCCAGCGTCGCAAATTACAAGGTCTGCCCGAAGCTCGATGCACCGGCAACGCCCGAGCGGGTGCTGATGGCCGTCGAGCGGATGAAGAGGGCCTGACATGACGGGCAGCACGTCGCGGTGCTGCCATCGTTCCCATCCCGGGCCCTACCGCTAGAACTCCCTGTCGTAGCGCGGCTCGCGTCCATCCATGAAACCAAGGTCGCGCTTCACGCGATCCGGCATACCCTCGAGCTCCAGCCTGTCCCATTCCGAAAGCCGGCGCAGCAGCCTTCGGCCAAAGCCGGAGAGCCAACTGGAAGTCCCGGCAGCCCTTGCATGGCTCTCTTGTTCGATAACGGCGCAATCCATAACTTCACCTCAATAATCTGATCCGTTGAGTTGCAGATTGTGCCAATAAATGCTGCAATTCCAATCGAACAATCGTCGGAACACATAAAGAGAACTTATCCATGAAGCTGTCGAAGCAATTTCCGTTGAACGCCCTGCGGGTCTTCGAGGCGGTCGCGCGGCTCGGCAGTTTTACGCGCGCGGGCGAAGAACTCGGCATGACTCAGACTGCCGTGAGCTACCAGATAAAGCTTCTGGAGGAGAATGTCGGCGAGCCGCTGTTCCTGCGTCGTCCACGTCACATCAGTCTGACCGAGACTGGAGAACGGCTGGCTCCACAGGTCACAGAAGCCTTCGAAATGCTGCAACTCGCGATGGCCGAGGCACGCGGCGAAACGGAGGTAACGCTACAGATCACCTGCCTGGCGACATTCGCGTCCCAATGGCTTGCGCGTAAGCTCGGCAATTTTCAGCTCGCCAATCCGAATATCGCCGTACGGCTCAGCACGTCGGATTCGCTGGTCGATTTCGGCCGCGAAGCGGTCGATGTCGGCATACGCTCAGGCAGGGGCGAGTGGCCCGGCCTGCGGGCGGACAAACTGATGGACGTCTACTTCACGCCTATGCTGAGCCCGGCACTCGCGGAAAGCATTGGCGGCATTCATGAGCCCGCCGACCTATTGAAGCTTCGGATTTTCGATCCCACTGATCCTTGGTGGCACCAATGGCTGGACGCAGCTGGTGTACCGATTCCCAGCCTCGAGAAGCGAAGCACAAGCTTCTACGGCGCCCAGGCCTATGAGGCCGCGGCTGCCGTCGCCGGCCAGGGTGTCGCGATCCTGACGCCCGACTTCTATCCGGAAGAGCTTGCAAGCGGGAAGCTGATCCGCCCATTCGAACTGCAATGCACCGATGGCCGAGGCTATTGGCTCGCCTATCCGGAGAACCGTCGCAACGTCCCTAAGATCAAGGCATTCCGAAATTGGATTCTTGCGGAAATGAACGCCGCCGGGATCGACGGCAGCTAATAGCCCATCTGTGGCGCGTAGAAACAGCGCGGCGTATCCTCGTTCGGGAACAGGCAGAGATGGTAGTCGCCATCGCCCGAACGCATCGCTTTGCCCATGGGAAGAAGGAACACATGCGCATGCGTGACAAGCCGGTGATCCCCCGGCAGCAGCGTCACTCGATAGCCGTGCGGCGTGATCGCTACGCTCTTTGGTGGGATCATCTGGCAGTCGCCGGTCTCGCTGTCACCATTGCAACAGAACGGCTCATAGCTCCAGCCCGACGGCGCATCATGCGCGTAAGCACAGGATGCGAATGCAATCATCACACACACAAGAATGCTGCGCATGGGCATCATCTCCGTTGATGAAAGCGCCGCCGGGACGAAGCGGTTTCCACCTCAGCCCGACGGCCTCAAAATGAAATTGTAATCGAAACGTGACATTTCAAGCCACTTTCCATGCTGCACAGCGGCGCTGACAGCCCCCTTTGTTCGGGGGCGCCGTACCATTTCGCGCGCCCACCTCTCGACAGCCGGCAAGCGGTCTCTAGAGTGCCGAGCGTCGCCGGCACAGAGAGCATCCAATGAAAAAACGTCGACATGTTGGCCTAGTATGCTTTGTCTCGATGCCGCTCGCGCTGCATGCCCAGGAGCGCAGGCTTCAGGTAGAGGATCTGATGGCGATCGACGTCGGCGAGGTCCGCAAGGTGAGCAGCCCGGAAAACGGCGTTGATATGGTTTATGTATTGCAGCCTTATCAGGATCGGATTTTCTTCGCGTTCGAGGGCCGGGACAGGTCAACGAGACACTCGACACGATCGGTTACAAGGGCGACGAAGGCAGTTGGGCGGTGCTGTCAATCACCGGCTCCCACGTCGACATGCTCCGGGTAGGTCGCTCCCGCAAACCTTGATCTCCTCAACGAACATGAAGGGAACCACCTGGCTCTACCGGCAGGTTTCGAGCCTCGAGCGTGCGCGGACGGATCGCACGCCGCCTTTTCAAAAGTTCGTTACCGTGATCGGCTCTACGTTATTCTCGGCAATAGCTCCGAGTAACCGCAATCCTCTTTCCTCCGGGCGCGTCTTTCTGCAAAGTGACGAGTCGAGGGAAGAACAGGGGAACTCTATGTATGAATATGCCATAGCGTGGGAATGGTTGGCTTTTGCGGCCCGCTGGTTTCACGTCATTACCGCGATTGCGTGGATCGGCTCGTCCTTTTATTTCATTGCGCTCGACCTCGGCCTAGTGAAGCGGCCGCACCTTCCGCCCGGCGCCTATGGCGAGGAATGGCAGGTTCACGGCGGCGGCTTCTATCACATCCAGAAGTATCTGGTGGCGCCCGCGCAGATGCCCGAGCACCTGACCTGGTTCAAATACGAAAGCTATTTTACCTGGCTCTCCGGCTTCCTGATGCTCTGCATCGTCTACTATGGCGGCGCCGATCTCTTCCTCATCGACCGCCATGTGCTCGACATTACCGCTCCGGTCGCGATCCTGATCTCGCTCGCCTCGCTTGCGGTTGGCTGGGTCATCTACGACCTCTTGTGCAAGTCGCCGCTCGGCAAGAACACCTGGGGCTTGATGGCGGTTCTCTACGCCGTGATCGTCTTCATGGGCTGGGGCTACACGCAGCTCTTTACCGGCCGCGCCGCCTTCCTGCATCTCGGCGCCTTTACGGCAACGATCATGTCGGCCAACGTTTTCATGATCATCATCCCGAACCAGAAGATCGTCGTCGCCGACCTGATCGCCGGGCGCACGCCCGATGCCAAGTACGGCGCGATCGCCAAGCAGCGCTCACTCCACAACAACTACCTGACGCTGCCCGTGATCTTCTTCATGCTGTCGAACCACTATCCGCTGGCCTTCGGCACCGCCTATAACTGGGTAATCGCCGCCCTCGTCTTCCTGATGGGCGTCACCATCCGCCACTGGTTCAACACGACGCATGCGAGGAAGGGCCGCCCGACCTGGACCTGGATCGTCACCGTGATCCTTTTCATCCTGATCATGTGGCTGTCCACGGTGCCGCAGGTGCTAACCGGCGAGAAGGATGCGCAAGCGGTTGCCCCCGCCTTTCAGCAATTCGCCGGCGACCCGCATTTCCCCGCGGTCAAGCAGCTTGTCGGCACGCGCTGTTCCATGTGCCATGCCGCCGAACCGGTTTATGAAGGGCTAGCGCGGCCGCCAAAGGACGTCGTCCTCGAAACCGATGCGGAAATTGCCGCTCATGCGCGCGAGATCTATATACAGGCGGGCCGCAGCCACGCCATGCCGCCCGGCAACTTGACCGATATCACCCCGGATGAGCGCAAGCTGCTCGTCGCCTGGTTCGAAAGCGCAGTCGAAGGCAAACAGGAATGATCTCAGCCACCCTTCGCGCCCTGCTCCTCGCCGCCACCCTGACCGCCTGCGGGCAGAGCGGAGCGGATGCTTCGGGATCGGAGGGCGGCGCGGCACCAGCCGCTGGCAATTTTTCAGGCGATCTGAACGCCCTTGGCACCGAGCCCTTCTGGGCGATCAAGATCCGCACCGACGGGCTCACGTTCAGCCGTCCAGGTATCGAGGACGTCAAAAGCGCCAACTCCGGTCCGGTCATCGAGAACGATCGCGCCACGTGGACGATCGCCGACGGGCCGGCACCCTTCAAGCTGACGCTGACCAAAGGGGATTGCTCAGACGGCATGTCCGATCGTCACTACACGCTGAACGCGGTTCTGGCATTCGGAGACAAGACCATGTACGGCTGCGCCGACACTCCGGCGGCCATTGCCGCCCAGCCGGCGCCCTGACGCCAACGGCGCAACAAGAAGACAATCGACAGAGACAGAAAGCCATGACACATACCCTCCTCCGCGGCCGCCTGCTTTCCTTCCTGCGCGCACCCCAAGATCTTGGCGATAGTGGAAGCTATCTCTACGAAAGCGACGGCGCCCTCCTGATCAAGGATGGCCTGATCGTTGCCTGCGGCGCCTATGACAAGGTGAGCCCGCACGCCCCCGCCGATGCCGTAACCGTCGACCATCGTCCGCATCTGATCATGCCTGGCTTCATCGACATGCACCTGCATTTCCCGCAGATGCAGGTCATTGCCTCCTATGCGGCAAACCTGCTGGAATGGCTGAACACTTATACTTTCCCCGAGGAATGCCGCTTCGTCGAAAGCGATCACGCCCAGCGCATCGCCACGCATTTCTACGATGAGCTCGTGCGCCACGGCACGACGACGGCCGTCGCCTACTGCTCCGTCCACAAGACCTCCGCCGACGCCTTTTTCGCAGAAGCGCTGAGGCGCAGCATGCGCATGATCGGCGGCAAGGTGATGATGGACCGCAACGCCCCGCAGGGGCTGCTCGACACACCTCAGATGGGCTATGACGAGACCCGCAAGATCATCGCGGACTGGCACGGCAAGGCGCGCTGCCACGTCGCCATCACCCCGCGCTTCGCGATTACCTCGACGCCCGCACAGATGGAGGCCACCCAGGCGCTTGCCCGCGAGTTTCCCGACCTCCACATCCAGACTCACCTCTCCGAGAACCACGACGAGATCAAGTTCACCTGCGAGCTTTATCCCGAGGCGATCGACTACACCGACATCTACGCGCGCTACGGCCTGCTCGGCGACAAGACGCTCTTCGGCCACTGCATCCATCTTTCGGATCGCGAGGCCGATGCGATGAGCGAAGCAGGCTCGGTCGCGGTGCATTGCCCGACGTCGAACCTCTTCCTCGGCTCGGGTCTTTTCCCGCTGAAGGCGCTTGCGCGCCGCGAAAAGCCGGTGCGCATCGGGGTCGCGACCGACATTGGCGGCGGCTCCAGCTATTCGATGCTGCGCACGATGGACGAGGCCTACAAGATCCAGCAGCTGCTCGGCGAACGCCTGAACCCGTTGGAGAGCTACTATCACATAACATTGGGCAACGCCCGGTCGCTGTCCCTTGCCGACAGGATCGGTACGCTCGATGTCGGCTCCGACGCCGATATCGTCGTCCTCAACGCCGCCGCAACGCCCGCCATGGCGCTCAAGATGGAGGTCGTGAAGACGCTGCCGGAAGAACTCTTCCTGCTGCAAACCATGGGCGACGACCGCGCGATCGTGGAGACCTATGTGGCAGGCGTCGCCGCCAAGAGTGCGATCTGAGATCTGCCCGTTGAGGTCGGCATCGGTCCGCAGCGAGCAGGCGAATTTCGTATGCCTCACCCCCGGTAGCGAAGCGCATTGACCAGCAGGGCGAAGGCCGGCGACGTCTGCCGGCTGCTCGGATAATAGAGATGATATCCGGGGAACGGCGCACACCAATCCTCAAGGACGCGAACGAGCCGTCCATCGGACAGTGGCTGCCACACCAGCGCCTCCGGCATAAACGCCAGACCGAGGCCAGAAAGCGCTGCGTTCAGCCGTAACTGCGCGTTGTTGAACACCAACTGCCCCTCCACCCGCACCTTTACCTCTCGCCCTTCTTTCTCGAACTCCCAGGCATAGACCCCGCCATAGGTCGGCAGGCGCAGGTTGATGCAGTTGTGGTCGGTGAGTTCGGCAGGCGCCTGCGGCTTGAGCTGCCGGTCGAAATAGGCAGGCGCTCCGACGACAGCCATCCGCATGTCCGGCCCGATGCGCACAGCGATCATGTCCTTCGCCACCTGCTCGCCAAGGCGGACGCCGGCGTCATAGCGCTCGGCGACGATGTCGGTCAGCCCGTAGTCGACGATGATCTCGACATTGATATCGGGATAATCAGGCAACAGCCTCTCCAGCGCGGGCCAGAGTATGGCGTCAGCGGCGTGCTCTCCCGCGGTGATGCGGATCGTACCCGCCGGCTTCTCGCGAAATTCGCTGAGCGCAGCCAACTCGCTCTCGATCTCATCGAAACGCGGCCCGATCGAGCTCAGCAGACGCTCGCCTGCCTCCGTCGGCGACACGCTGCGTGTCGTGCGCGTCAGCAGCCGCAGGCCGAGGCGTGTTTCAAGGCCGCGGACGGTATGGCTGAGCGCCGATTGCGACACGCCGAGCTTGGCCGCGGCCTTCGTGAAGCTTCTCTCCCGCGCCACGGCCAGAAAGGCGATGAGGTCGTTGATCGATTGCCGCGTCATTCATGAATCTCACTCATAAGCTTATGCCGTTTATACCATCTAATCGCAGGAAAGCATCCGCACTAGATCTTCTTCCGAACGTCGGCCGAGCAGCACGCTCCTGAGCTCACGAAAGGACGAAAGATGAAAATCAAGCGAAACGGCTCCGATCCATCCGCCAAGGGACCGGCGGATTATTTCACTGGGACGGTCCGCATCGATGCGCCGTTCAACGGGGCGGCGCCAGCACGCGTCGGCGGTGCAACGGTGACCTTCGAGCCCGGCGCCCGCACCGCCTGGCACACCCATCCGCTCGGTCAGACGCTGATCGTCCTCTCCGGTACCGGCCGCGCACAGCGTGACGGCGGACCTGTGGAAGAAATTCGCGCCGGCGACATCATCTGGTTCGAACCGGGCGAAAAGCACTGGCACGGCGCATCCGCGACAACAGCCATGACCCACATCGCGATCGCCGAAGCCCTCGACGGCAAGGTGGTCGACTGGATGGAAACGGTCACCGACGAACAATACCAGGGCTAGGAAAGGGAAATTCCATGCAGAAGCGCACACTCGGAAAAAGCGGCCTCGAAGTCTCCGCGCTCGGCCTCGGATGCATGGGCTTAAGCTATGGCTACGGCCCGGCAATGGACACCGCGGACGCGATCAAGTTAATCCGCGCCGCCTTCGAACGCGGCGTCACCTTCTTCGACACCGCGGAAGCCTACGGTCCCTACAAGAACGAGACCCTGCTTGGCGAGGCGCTGGCGCCATTCCGCGACAAGGTCGTCATCGCCACCAAGTTCGGCTTCAACTTCGGCCCGGATGGCGGCCAGAGCGGCATGAACAGCCGCCCTGCTCATATCAGAGAGGTTGCCGATGCGGCGCTGAAGCGCCTCAACACCGACGTGATCGACCTCTTCTACCAGCACCGCGTCGATCCTGACGTGCCGATCGAGGATGTCGCCGGCACGGTCAGGGACCTGATCAGCGAAGGCAAGGTCAAGCACTTCGGCCTTTCGGAAGCCGGCGCCAGGACGATCCGCCGCGCGCATGCAGTGCAGCCGGTCGCCGCGCTGCAGAGCGAATATTCGCTGTGGTGGCGCGAGCCAGAACAGGACATCCTGCCGACGCTCGAGGAGCTTGGCATCGGCTTCGTTCCGTTCAGCCCGCTCGGCAAGGGCTTCCTGACCGGCGCGATCAATGAGACGACCACCTTCGACAGCAAGGATTTCCGTAACGTCGTTCCGCGCTTTTCCGCCGAAGCCCGCAAGGCCAATCAAGCGCTCGTCGATCGCCTCGGCGAGATCGCCCGCGACAAGGGCGCGACCCCGGCACAGATCGCGCTTGCCTGGCTGCTGGCCCGCAAGCCCTGGATCGTTCCGATCCCCGGAACGACAAAGATGCACCGTCTGGAAGAGAACATCAGCGCCGCTGCCGCGCAGCTGACGGCGGAAAACCTTGCCGCCATCGAAACCGCGCTCGCTGGCATAAAGGTCGAGGGTGACCGCTATCCGGCACACCTACAGGCAAGGGTCGACCGCTGAGCGGTGACCAAGCGAAGGGAAAGGATCTGTCATGACTACAGTATCAAGGACAAGGTCGTCGTGATCACCGGCGCGAGCAGCGGCCTTGGTGAAGCGGCGGCCAGACACCTGGCGCGAGACGGCGCCAAACTCGTTCTCGGCGCCCGGCGTCTCGACCGGCTGAATGCGATCGCCGACGAACTCGGCCTCGGCAGCGACGCCGTCGTCGAGACCGACGTAACTAAGGTCGATCAGGTCAAACGCCTGGTCGACCACGCCGTTCGGCTGCATGGCCGCGTCGACGTCATCATCAACAATGCCGGCCTGATGCCGCACTCTCCGCTGGAGCGCGGCAAGGTCGAGGATTGGGACCGCATGATCGACGTCAACCTCAAGGGCGTGCTCTACGGCATTGCCGCAGCGCTGCCCTATATGAAGCAGCAGAAGAGTGGCCATCTCATCAACGTCTCGTCGGTCACCGGCCACAAGGTCAATCCGGGCGGCGCCGTTTATGCCGCGACCAAGCATGGCTTGCGCATCATTTCCGAAGGGCTGCGGCAGGAGGTAAAGCCCTTCAACATCCGCACGACGATCATCTCGCCGGGCGCCGTTGCGAACCGAGCTGCCCGACAGCATCACTGAACCTGACGTCGCCGAGCGCGTCCGCAAGGTCTACGCAATGGCGATCCCGGCCGACTCTTTCGCGAGGATGGTTGCCTTCGCCATGAGCCAGCCGGAGGATGTCGACGTCAACGAGATCCTGTTCAGGCCGACCAAGCAAGAATATTGACTAGGGGCGGCCGGCTCAGGCCGCCTCTTAGCCCCAACCACCTGCGCTATTGCCCACGGAAATGCCCGCAGCTGCTAGCCGGACCACGGAATCGACTTCAGCGCCTCCATCACAACCCGGATGATCGGCACGTTGCGGATGTCGGCATGGACGACGAGCCAGAACTCCCGAGTCAGCGGCTGCCGCTGAGGAATAGCCTCGACGAGATCATCACGACCCGCCAGCATGAAATTTGGCAGCATGGCGATGCCGCCGCCAGCGCGCGCCGCCGCCAGCTGGAATTCCAGCGTCGTTGCCCTTAGTGCCACCTTCCTTCCCTCAGTCGCGTCGGCGAGCCGGATCGACTGCGGTGCGCTCGCCATCGTTTCATCGTAGGCGATGAAAGTCCGCTGTTCCTCCAACGTCGCGGCCAGATAGGCAGCCGTGGCATAGAAGCCGAAGCCGACATTCCCAAGCTTGCTGATGACGAAATTGCCCTGTTCCGGCTTCGTCATGCGGACCGCAATATCCGCCTCCCGCCTGTCGAGTGACGCATAGCGGGTCTCGCCGACGATGGTGATACCAATATCTGGGTGGCGGGCTCGCAAGGCGACCAGCGCTGCCGGCAGCATTGCAGCCGCGAGCGTCGGTGGCGCGCTGATCCTGACCTCGCCGGCAAGCGTCGCGCCGGCCGCAAGCCCCAAGCGTTCGATGGCCTGCGCCTCCTGCCCCATCCGCTCCGCCATGCCCGCCACCCGCTCGCCCTCCGGCGTCAGCACGATGCGCCGACCGCGCCGGTCGACCAGCTTCACACCCATCTGCTCCTCGAGCCCGGCCACTCGACGGGCAACTGTCGCGTGCTCCACTCCGAGGGCGCGCGCAGCTCCGAGCAACGTTCCGGCACGAGCGAGCGCCGCGAAGTAGCGAAGGTTTTCCCAATCGATCATTGTTCATTTTTTCCCATGCAATGAGAAACGATAGGGAATTTTCGACCATAACGCCATGGGCGATGATGGCTGCAGCAGCAATCGGAGAGCACGTTTCATGGATAAGGCCGTTACGCTTCTCGCACCAGGAGGCATCGAGCAACTACAGGTATCAGAACAGCAGCCGCAGGAGCCTGGCGCAAACGAGATCCGCATCCGTCACGACGCGATCGGTATGAATTTCCTCGATATCTACCACCGTCGCGGGCTCTACGCCCTGCCGGCCTATCCCGCCGTACTCGGGGTCGAGGGAGCAGGCACTGTCGAAGCCGTTGGAAGCGCCGTCACGAGACTGAAACCCGGCGATCGCGTAGCCTATGCCGGCGCGCCTGTCGGCGCCTATGCCGCGACAAGGCTCTTGCCGGCGGCCCGCGCCGTTCTCCTACCCGATGGCGTACCTTCAAAGGTTGCGGCCGCGTCCATGCTCAAGGGGCTGACAGCGTACATGCTCTTGACGAAGACCTATCGCGTCGAGCCCGGAACGACCGTTCTCATTCATGCCGCCGCCGGCGGGCTTGGAAGTATTCTCGTGCGGTGGGCAAAGTATCTCGGCGCTACAGTCATCGGAACCGTGAGTTCGGAGGAGAAGGCCGATCTCGCCCGCAGCTACGGTGCGGACCATCTGATCATCGGCCGAGACGCAGATGTCGTCGCCGCAGTGAAGCGGTTGACGGACAGCCGCGGCGTCGATGTCGCGTATGACGGCATCGGGGGCGGCATGCTGGCAAAATCCATAGCGGCCCTTCGTCCCTTCGGTGTCGTCGCCACAATCGGACAGGCCGGCGGGCCGATCCCGCCTGTCTCAGTTGATGAGCTTCGCCCCGGAAAATCGCTGACACATCCCAGCGTCATGGCTTACATCACGGACACTGCAGCCTACCTGACGGCAGCTGAAGCCGTGGTCGGAATGCTGGCTTCAGGCATAACGTCGACAATTGCCCGCGAATACCCTCTAGAGGCGGCTGCGGAAGCCCAGCAATTCCTTGAGGAAGGACGGGCGGCAGGCAGCCTGATTCTTGTCCCATAGGCGACGAAAGAGATACACAAAGCCTCGGAAATCATGTTAAGGGCCATGGCGTTATTCAGATGTGAAAGTCTTATCCATGGCCACTCCTCTCACAATCGCCGACCTCAAGAGCCTCGCCCAGCGCCGCGTCCCGAAGATGTTTTTCGACTATGCGGATTCGGGTGCCTGGACGGAGTCGACCTACCAGGCGAACGAGAGCGATTTTGCCAAGATCAAGCTGCGCCAGCGCGTCCTCGTCGACATGACGAACCGGACACTTGAAACGACCATGATCGGCCAGAAAGTGTCGATGCCAGTGGCGCTCGCCCCGACTGGCATGACTGGCATGCAGCACGCAGACGGCGAAATGCTGGCAGCCCGTGCTGCGGAAGAAGCCGGCGTTCCCTTCACGCTGTCGACGATGAGCATCTGCTCGATCGAGGATGTCGCCTCGGTTACCACCAGGCCATTCTGGTTCCAGCTCTACGTGATGCGCGACAAGGATTTCGTGCTCAACCTGATCAATCGCGCCAAGGCGGCGAAGTGCTCGGCTCTCGTATTGACCGCTGACCTGCAGATCCTCGGCCAGCGCCACAAGGACCTGCGCAACGGTCTCTCCGCCCCCCCGAAGTTCACGCCGAAGCACATCTGGCAGATGGCGACACGCCCCTTCTGGTGCCTCGACATGCTGCAGACCAAGCGCCGCAGCTTCGGCAACATCGTCGGCCACGCCAAGAATGTTTCCGATCTCTCGTCGCTCTCCTCCTGGACCGCCGAACAGTTCGACCCGCAGCTCTCCTGGGCCGACGTCGCCTGGATCAAGGAGCAGTGGGGCGGCCCGCTGATCATCAAGGGCATCTGCGACGTCGAGGACGCCAAGGCAGCAGCAGAAACAGGCGCCGACGCCATCATCGTTTCCAACCATGGTGGTCGCCAGCTGGACGGCGCCCCCTCTTCGATCAGCATGCTGGAGCCAATCGTCGATGTGGTCGGCCACAAGATCGAAGTGCATCTCGACGGCGGCATCCGCTCCGGCCAGGACGTGTTGAAGGCAGTAGCCCTCGGCGCCAAGGGCACCTATATCGGCCGCCCCTTCCTTTACGGCCTCGGCGCCATGGGTAAGGACGGCGTTACACTCGCGCTCAGCATCCTCCGCAAGGAGATGGACATCACCATGGCGCTCTGCGGCAAGCGCGACATCAACGACGTCAATTCTTCCATACTGCTCGGTCGGCAGTAAGAAAAGAAGCTACGGCATCCAACCGGTCGCGAGCGCGCCTGCCCAATCCGGGCGGGCGTTTTCATTTGCGAGGCGCGACATGGCCATGTAGTCGTAGGCGACCGTGCGGAAGGCAGGGAGCCAGCCGGTCTCGCCCTTTTCCAGGATACAATAGGACGCCAGCGGGTGGCCGGTCTCGACCTTGTGGTAATGCGGTCGATCGTCGTCATAGGCCGGGCAGCCGACGCTGCCGGGATTGACGATCAGCCTGTCATCGCTGAGGCGAACCAGTCGCGGGATATGGCTATGGCCACAGAGGATCAGCGGGAAATCCGCGCCCGTGGCCAACGCCTCGATCTCTGCAAGCGGCTTCAGGAAGACATGGCCTTCCGTAGACACGGATTCCAGCCAATAGGTGCTGTCGTTCGCAGGCGTCGCGTGGCAAAGGTAGACCTCGCTCCGATAAACGGCGCTCGTCGGCAGGCCGCGCAACCATTGCAGGTCGTCCGCCGTCAGCTGATCAAACGCTGCCGTGTCCGAAAGATGCATGGCCTCGCGCTGCTGTTCGATCAGATAGCGATCGTGATTGCCGCGGACGGTTAGCATGTCTCGCTCCCGCAGAAGCTCCGCAGTTCGCCCTGCCGTCAGCGGGCCGCTGAAACAATCGCCGAGATTGACGATCTCGGTAACGCCCTGCGCCGCGATATCGGCCAGCACCGCCTCGAGCGCCAGATGGTTGCCGTGTACATCCGCGATCGCCGCAAACCGCATCACCTAGCTACCGCGATAGGTCGAATAGCCGTAAGGCGAGATCAACAAGGGCACGTGGTAATGCGCGGTGACGTCGGCAATACCGAAGCGGATGGGCACGAGATCCAGAAAGGCCGGGTGTGGCAGAGCAATACCCTCGGCGCGCAGATAGTCTCCGGCATGAAAGACGAGTTCATAAGTCCCCGCCTTGAAGCTATCGCCGATCAGGATCGGCCCGCCGTCGACGCGGCCGTCGGAATTGGTCTTGACCGTCTTCATATGGCGACGGACCTCTCCTTCAAGGTGAAAGAGATCGATCCGCAATCCCTCGGCCGGCTTGCCGGACGCGGTATCTAGTACGTGGGTGGTCAGTCCGGTCATAGGCTCGGCTCGCTGATGATGAAGGGCCTTTCGAAGAAGTATTCTTCCAGATTGTTGCCGGGTCCCTCGCGGTCGACAACAAGGAAATCGCTTACGGCGCCAAGCGACATCAACGGGTGGTGCCAGGTATTGCGGCGATAGTTCACGCCCTGATCGCCCCGCGCCAGAAACACCCGCGGACGACCGGGCTTGCCGCCCTCGTCCTCGGAGACGACGACGAGATAGGGGCGGCCGGAGATAGGCGAAAAACTCTGGCTGCCGAACGGATGCCGCTCCATCATGTCAACTTCATAGGGAAAGTGGCGCGGCTGCCCGCGAAACAGGTTGATGATGACGCGCGCGCCCTCGCCTGCCGCTTCGGCAGCGGCAAGCGCATGGAAGCGCTCGGTCGTTCCGTTGTTGATATAGCGCATCGTTACCGGATCGGCTTCGATGATATCACCGAAGGGCGCAAAGGCGGATTTGGTCAGCGGAACAATATCGAGGATTTGAGACATGTCTTTATTCGCCTTCGGCACGCCAATTGCGCACGAGGTCAAGTCTGTAGAGCAGGTCGGGAACATCGTCTTTCGCGGTCGCCCAAATCTTGTCGAGATCGATGTCGAAATAGCCATGAGCAATACGATTGCGCATGCCTCGCATCGCGCCCCAAGGGAACTCGGGGTGCTCTACCATAAACTCGGGATGGATCTTTATGAGTTGTGCAGCGATCTCCGAAGCCATCAGGAGGCTCATTCCGACCGCCCGCTGAAGGATGATGTCAGCCAGAAAGTGCTCCTTACTGACATCGGTGACCATTTGATGGGCATCGGTAGCGGCTTGCCGCATGCGCTCCAGCAGGTAGGAAATTCGCTCGAGGCTCATATGGGCTTCGCTTCCGAAAGGACACGGATACGCACGGGTTCGGGAAAGTCGCCGGGCGTCAGCAGATGGATGGACGTACCCAGCATCATCTGTTCCAGTGCGTCCTGCAAGCCGCCCAGCGTCAACAATGTGCTGCCCGGCAGCGCATCCACCAGAATATCCAGATCGCTGTCCGGCCGGTCCTCGCCGCGCGCCACGGAGCCGAAGACACGTGGGTTCGCCGCGTTGAAGCGCTTCGTCACTTCGCGGATCGCCTGCCTGTTCTTCTCCAGCACTTCGGATGGCCTCATGGCGCAACTATAAGTCACGGGCGCAAAAGAGAAAAGCACCAAGGAGCTGCCTGTCTCAACGCCCCGGCAGTATCATCTCAAGGCGCAGAAACGCGATACGCTCGACCTGTGCGGTGGCTGTTTCGAACTCTTCATCGCGCGTGTTGTCGATGCGCTTTTCGAAGGCAGCCAGAATGTCATCCTTGTTCAGGCCCTTAACCGCGATGATGAAGGGAAAGCCGAACTTTTCGACATAGGCCGTGTTGAGCTCGGTGAAGCGGCCATGTTCCGCGGCGCTCAGCCGATCGAGCCCGGCGCCTGCCTGCTCTTTCTTGCTGTCTTCGGTAAGCTCACCCGCTATCGCGAGACGTCCGGCAAGATCGGGATGGGCACGCAGCACGCCGAGCCGCTCCTCCGGACTCGCCGCCCGGAAGATGGCGACGAGCGCCGTGTGGACACGATCCACCGTCAGTTCGTCGCCGACGAAACCGTCGTCATAGGCACGCTCGGCAATGAACGGCGAATGTTCAAAGACACCGCCGTAGCGTGACACGAACTCGTCCCGCGAAAGCATCAGATTGTCTCCGGCTTGTGGTGGGCATGCCAATGCTGCGCGATCTCGATTCGCCTGGGTATCCACACCTTGTCGTGCTTCAGCACATATTCGATGAAGCGTTTCAACGCTGCGGCGCGACCGGGACGACCGACGAGACGGCAATGCAGGCCAACCGACATCATCTTCGGGCTGCCGGCCTTCCCCTCTTCATACAGCGTATCGAAGGCATCCTTGAGGTAAGTGAAGAACTGATCGCCGGAATTGAAGCCTTGCGGCGTTGCAAAGCGCATGTCGTTCGTCTCGAGCGTATAGGGTATGATCAGGAACGGGTTGTCATCGACACCCTTCACCCAAAACGGCAGATCGTCGGCATAAGAGTCAGAGGAATAAAGGAAACCGCCCTCTTCCATGACGAGGCGCAGCGTGTTGTCCGAAGGCTTGCCTTGGTACATTCCGTAGGGACGTTCGCCGGTCAGTTCCGTGTGGAGGCGCACGGCTTCCTGGATATGCTTGCGCTCGACGTCTTCCTGGAAGTCCTTGTACTCAAGCCAGCGGTACCCGTGGCTGGCGATCTCCCAACCGGCTTCCTTCATGGCCGCGACCGCCTCCGGGTTGCGCGCCATAGCAAGCGTCACCCCATAAACGGTGGCCTGAACCTTGAGCTCCGTGAACATGCGCCACAAGCGCCAGAACCCGGCGCGCGAGCCATATTCGTAAATCGATTCCATATTGAGGTTTCGCTGACCCGGCCAGGACGCGGCACCGACAATTTCCGACAGAAGGTTTTCGGAGGCAGGATCGCCATCGAGAATGCAGCTTTCGCCGCCTTCTTCGTAATTGATAACGAACTGAACGGCCACGCAGGCATCGCCCGGCCACTTCGGGTCGGGCGTGTTGCGACCGTAACCGATCAGATTGCGCGGATAAGTTTCGGATACCATGAAATCACCTTCCTGAAAGTCGGCGAAACGGTAGCATCCAGAGAAGGAATGTCGAGACGGAAAGTACGCAACAGAGTTTTGCCTTTGCGGCRCAAACTCTTAGGCCAGTGTAGAAACACGATCTCGACGTGCGCTGACCTTGCCCATCGGATGCAGCGAATGCACGCTAAACGGCCCGCCATTCCCCTCTTCGACCATCAGCGCGACATTGGCGACCTTGACGGGATCGGCGAGGACTGGCTCGAAGGCGTTCCGAAGCGCCTGCTCGACCCGTGGCATGTCGCAGTGGCTGACAGGACCGGTCAGCGGCATATGAAAGCGAAACTCGTCCATCACAAAAGGGCTGCCCCAGCGATACAGATTGGCGAACTGCGCCGCCGACAGGCCACCCGGGTCCGTCCGCTCGATTTCTGCCTCGCTCAACGGCGCCCGGAATCGGTCGAACTCTTGAACGACGGCACTGGAAAGATAGTGGACATGTTCGCAAGGCCGCGACGGAACGAGACTGTAGAATACACCGAGCCTCGCCACCTCAAGCTGATGGATGTGAAACGGCGTCAGCGTTCCACAGAAGCGCATCAGATCCCGCAGAAGTTGCGCCTCCGTTACGTCGGCGGCGAGGCGGAAGGGCGCCTTCAGAACACCTTGGAAGCCATAGCGGCGCGGTAGCGCCGTATGGAAGGCAATCTCGTGAATGCTCAGGCCGCGGATCGCTGTCGGCTCGACCATCTCGCCAGAGAACACGTTTCGACCCAACCAGTTTGCAGCCACGTGCGAAAGCGGGTCGCTCGCAGCGGGTGTAAAGCAAATGGCATAGCGCATCCAATTTCCTCCGTCGAACAAACGGCACAGCCCTCCGTCGGCGCCGCGGTTGCGCTAGCAGATAGGTGATTTGCATGACAGAATAACGAAAGGCAGGAGGTGCTAATTCACGTTTAGCGTGAAGCGACGCAGATGTGATTGGCGAGCAAGAAGCTTTCCGGCAGCGCGAAGGGCGGCTGGCGGCCGGCCGCGAGGTGGATCGCTGCCGCAGCCAGACGGTGCGCCAGGCCGAAGCTGACCTTGAAGCCGCCGGTCAATGCGATCAGGCCGGCATGGTCGGGATGGACGCCGATCATCGGATCACGATCGATCGCTTTCGGCCGCAGACCGGCCCACCGCTCAACAACGGGCGCGCCTCGCAACGCCGGCACCAATTGGGCAGATGCCTCAAGCAGCGCGTCGAGCTGCTCGTCCGTCGAGAATGGTTCGTCGAAGCGATTCTCGCTGGTGCTGCCGACGGCGACATGGCCGCCCTCATGCGCAACGATATACAGCCCGTCGCGAAAGATCGTCGGCAAGGACGGGGCTATGTCGACTTTCAGCAGGGCTGCCTGGCCTTTGACGGGCTGGCCCAGCGGCTTCACAAGGCCACCGGTATACCGCTGCAGCAATGGAAAGGATTGGTGGCCGGCAGCGACAATGCACTGTCTGAAAGCAATGTCACCTGCACTGGTAATCGCAACCTTGCGCTCAAGATCGAGATCATCGACCGAAACGTTTTCGGCAACGCGGACGCTCCGTGCGTCGCGCAGTGATGCCGCTAGGAGCGCGATGAGCGACCGCGGCGCGACTCTGGCGGCAAGCGTGTCGTGCACGAAGCCGCTTTCACCTGCCGCTGCGTCCAGCCAGTTGTCCTGGGGAGGCTTGTCGAGCACGCGCCAGTGGTAGCGCTGCTCGCCGGCGATCCAGCGATGCTTCGCATCCCGGGAATGACCGAGCGCGATCTCGCGCAAATGCGGCTTCGGCAGCGGAATGAGGCGGCCCGAGCGCCGATAGCCGGCGGAAAGACCGGTCTGCCGTTCCAACGCTGCAATCTCCGCCTCCAGAGAAACGAGCGCATCGAACTGAAATTGCTTCTTGGCATTCCACTTGTCCGGCATGTGCGGCATCAGCGCCCCGAGCAGGCCGCCGCTCGCGCCGTGACCTAGCCGGCCGGCTTCGATGAGCCATGCATTGATGCCCAGGCGTTCCGCCTGAACCGCTGCCCATAGCCCCATGATACCGCCACCGATGATCAGCAGGGCAGTCGATGATTGACCGGAACGCGCGGTCGGACTATCGGCTTTTGGCATGACAGATACTGATCCCGAAAAGAGTGCTGGCCCCCACCAGCCGCTGGAGTGGCGCGACGGCGATATGCCCTATTCACCGGCCTTTGGCGACCATTTTTATTGCCAGACCGATGGCCGGCTGGAATGCGGACACGTTTTCCTCGCCGGCAACGGCCTGCCGCAGCGCTGGCAGGATAACGGCGACTTCCTGATCGGTGAGCTCGGCTTCGGCACAGGTTTGAATTTCGCCGAAACGTGGCGGCAATGGAAACTCTTTCGGCGCAACGGGCAGCAACTGCACTTCATGTCGTTTGAACTTTATCTGATGCGGCGTGGGGAAATCGACCGTGCGCTTTCTCATTGGGCCGAGATCGACATCGAGCGGCAAGCCCTGGCGGCCGCCTGGCCGGAAACGCCGGAAGCAAGCGTCTTCCTGCGGCTCGATGACCAGACGTCGCTCAGCGTTATCCGCGGCCATGCTCTCGAAGGCGTCGCGGCCGCGCAAGCCGGCTTCGATGCCTGGTATCTCGACGGCTTCGCCCCATCGCGCAATGCCGACATGTGGTCTGAGGAATTGATGCGCCTCGTCTGCGAGAAGACGAAGCCAGGCGGAACCTTCGCGACCTATGCGGCGGCCGGCTTTGTCCGACGAAACCTGATCGCCGCCGGCTTTGCGGTGGAGCGTCGTGCCGGCTTTGCCGGAAAACGCGAGATGCTCTGCGGCATCAAATCCTAGACCCCGCGTGCTGCTCGCTCGCGCGCAGCCACAGCGCAAGCTTCTCTTCGAGCAGTTCCGGGCTGATCGGTTTTGACATGTAATCGTCCATTCCGGCGTCCAGGCAGAGATCGCGGTCGACCTCCAGCGTATGCGCCGTCACTCCGATGATCGGCACGCGATGACCTTGTACGCGTTCGCGATCGCGTATTGCGCGCGTCGCGTCGTGGCCGTTCATGACAGGCATCGAGACATCCATCATGATGATGCGTGGTGCGCAGCGATCCCATGCCTCGACCGCCTCCTCGCCGTTGCCGACGACGAGAAAACTGAGGCCGGTTTCCTGCAATATCTGCGTAAAGACGATCTGGTTGACTTCGTTATCTTCCGCAACCAGCACGTCGATGAACTCCGCCGGCGGCCATTCGGAAGGCTCAGCTTTGGCGAGCGGCGGCGGCGCTGCCTCCGGAACCGTCTTCCCCGCCGCAGCGATCTGTTTCGTGCGACTTGCCCGCACGACGTCAACGATGGTGTTTCGCAGCACGTTGGCCCGCGCCGGCTTCATCAAATAGGCTTGACCGTTAAGCGCGGCGAACTCTTTCTCCGTCCCGGAAATGTCCATTGAGGTCAGGAAGATGATCGGCAGCCGTTCAAAGCGGCTGTCGGCGCGCAGCTTCCGTGCGATGTCGGCGCCGTTCATGCCCGGCATCTGGTAATCCAGCACGACCGCATCGATCTCGATGCCCAACTCGTTCGCTGCGGCGATTATTGCCATGGCCGCCGGTCCGTCCTCGGCGGCGGCCCCATCGAAGCCCCAGAGGTCCAGCTGCTCGGCCAAAATCTGTCGGTTGACCGCGTTGTCGTCGACGATGAGAACGCGCGCACCCGTCACGTTGACCGGCAAGGGCTTTGGAGCAAGGCGCGCCGCTGCCACGGTGAGAGGCAGGTTTACCGTAAAGACCGAGCCCTCCCCCGGTTCGCTGTCCACCTCGAGGTAGCCGCCGAACAAGTCGACCAGCCCTGCCGTGATGGCAAGGCCAAGCCCGGTTCCCTCATGGCGACGCGTGGAGGATGAGTCGATCTGCGAGAACTTGTCGAAAATGGAGTCGAGCTTGTCGCCCGGGATGCCGATGCCGGTATCCTCGACCCGGATGCGCGCCATGATTTCGTCTTCCGCGCCCGGCGTAAAGCCGACGTCCACAAGGACGTGACCGCGCTCGGTGAACTTTATGGCATTGCCGACGAGATTGGCGATGATCTGGCGGAAGCGGCCGGCGTCACCGATCACGGCCGACGGCAAATCGGGTGCCGCGCGCACCAGCAGCTCTATGTTCTTCTCAGCCGCCGGCGAAGACAGGAGCGTTGTAACGTCCTCGATCGCCTCGACCAAATCGAACGTCGTGCGCCTGAGGGTCATCTGGCCGGCGTCGATCTTGGAGAAGTCGAGAATGTCGTTGATAATCGTCACCAAGGCGTTGCCCGACTTGGCGATGATATCGATGAACGTCTTCTGGCGCGTGTCGAGATTGGTCTTCGCCAGCAATTCGGCCATTCCGAGAACGCCGTTCATCGGCGTTCGGATCTCATGGCTCATATTCGCCAGGAACTCCGACTTGACGCGATCGGCGGCTTCCGCCCGGGATAGCAACCGCTCAAGCTCGGCCTCACGCTGCTTCGCTTCGGTGACATCGGTGAACAGCGCAACCCAGTGCTGCCGCTCGCTGATCGTCGCATCCAGGTTAACCCAGCGCTCTCCGGCGACATGGAACGGCGTCGAAATCGGCTTCTTGGCCGCGATATTATCGCGCCAGCTCTGCAGGATTTCATCTTCCTGCCCGTGAAAGTCGCCACGTTCGGCGCAAAACCGGAACAGATCGATCCACCCCCGTCCAACTGCGAGATATTCAGGTGGTATGGCGAGGATCTCGCTGAGTGGCTCGCTGGCAAGCAGGATGTTGCCGTCCTGAACGATCAAGAGGCCCTGCGACATCGCCCGTGTCGCGTCCTCCATCAAGTCGCCGAGATGCGCGAGAGCCGCCCGCGTTTCGTGAATTTCCTTCTCCCGCTGGCGGACCGCAGTGACATCAGTATAGGAAAGCAGGACGCGACCGTTGGAAAGGCAGCCGCCCTCGAACAGGACCCGCTTGCCGTTAACCCAGCCCAGTTCTATTGGCGGCTGCTGTTCCGCAGCAAAATGCTTCTCGCGCCGGGCAAGGATCTGCTCCGGCGTGAGCCTGTCCCCATAGCGACCGAGTTGGTGATTGCGACGGATGACGTCGATGAAGGCCAAGCCGTCGAAGCGGTCGTCACGTGGTAGATCCCAGACATCGTAGAACTCGTCATTGGCGTAGAGGACGTTGCGCTCTTCGTCGAGGATCATGACACCGACTGGGAGAGCACGAAGAATGCCTTCAAGATCGTCCGTCAGCGCCCGGCTGCGAGCCAAGTCGGATGCCGAAAGGGTCGGCTTGGCCCCTGTCAGCTGATCGCCGCCGTCTTGATGTGGAGCTGTCCTTTCAAAAATACCGAGCACATAGACGCGGTCTTCGGACGGCGAGAAACTCTCGATCCGCACCCGCTCGCGCCCGAAGCCCCTGCTGTCCAAACAAACGGCACTTTCCTCACTCGCGAAGACGAGCGCGCGCCGCTCCTTGTCTTCGCGGGCCTCCTCTTCCGGCGTATCGATAAGTTCTCGGCTCCGGCAGCCGATGAAATCAGGGATCTCCCTTCCGAAGAAGGATGCATAGGCCTCGTTGACGGCCACATAGCGAAGCTCGCTGTTCTTGACATAGGCGGGGCGCTCCAGATCCGCGATCCGGCGGCAGGCCAGCTCGAGAAGGTCCCCGCTCGATGTCAAAGTTGGTCCTCAGTCAGGAAAAGCTTACTCATCGAGCAAGTATAACGGGCGCTCTTTAACAACCCTTTAACCATAATGCAGCGGCACCCTGCAGGACGCAGGTAACCTGTGCTCTAGCGCCGGCGCGGCCGCTGCGATGCAGCAGTTCAAACCGAATAAACCCTGCGGAACTGTGGTATAGTTTCACTCGTTTCTAAAATGAACTCGTTCAGTTGGCCCGTATACCCGAACGGTTTCGCCTGACGGCTTCAGGAACAAGCATCGTCTACGAAAGGAGACGACCATGTCCGTACTTCATAAAAGCATGGCGGCGGGCTTAATGGCATTGACCCTGACGGGTACAACCCTCATCCCGGCAACGCCCGCGAACGCCAATCATGACTTCTGGGGAGGCGTTGCCGTTGGAGCAGTCGGCGGCCTGCTGCTGTCGCAGGTTGGGCGCCCCTACGCCTATTACGGCTATCCGGGCCCATACTATCGACCGTACTATCGGCCGTATTACAGGTCCTACTATAGGCCGTACTACCAACCCTATTATGGGGGCTACTACAGGCCGGCATATCGGAGCTATTACAGGCCTTATTCGCGGTACTACTACGCGCCTCGGTGCCATATCGTATGGCGGCACAACGGTTGGGGCGACGCTTACCGGACACGGGTCTGCTACTGAGAACGGCGCTGGCATAGGGTGTCGCTGCGGTGGGCGTTGAGCCTGTGCTCTTGACTTTTGGCCCCAACTAGACCAAATGCAGGCCAGCTTTCACCTTCCGGCCGCCGCGTGAGCGTGCCCCTGCCAGCAAATAGGAGCAGGAAGAAGGGCAAAAGCGCATTTCGTACAGGCCGCATCCCAAGACGCGGGCAAGAAGCGCTGGAAAGCTTTTTCCAACAAGACAAGTTCCCACTTCACGCGGGGTTCTTGACGCCAGAATGACACCGGGCCGCATTTTGCGATCCGGCCGATTTTTTTGGCGCGCCCTAAAAAGGTTATGACTTGACCAATTTTGAATCGCTTGGCATCTCCAAGCCGATCGTCGCCACACTTTTCCAGCTCGGCATCGAAAAGCCGACCCCCATTCAGGAAAAGGCGATCCCGCTTCTTCTCGAAGGCCGCGACCTTATCGGCCTTGCTCAGACAGGCACCGGCAAGACGGCCGCCTTCGGCCTGCCGATCATCGAAAAGATCATCCCTGAAGAGCGGCGTCCGGACAACCGTACCACCCGTACGCTGATCCTCGCCCCAACCCGCGAACTGGTGAACCAGATCGCCCAGAACCTTAAGAACTTCCTGCGCAAGTCGCACCTGCGCATCAACGTCGTCGTGGGCGGCGTCTCGATCAACAAGCAGCAGCTGCAGCTCGAAAAGGGCACCGACATCCTCGTTGCCACGCCCGGCCGCCTGCTCGACCTCGTCGCCCGCCGCGCCATCGGCCTCACCGCCGTACGCTACCTCGTTCTCGACGAGGCCGACCAGATGCTCGACCTCGGCTTCGTCCACGACCTGCGCAAGATCGCCAAGATGGTGCCGAAGAAGCGCCAGACGATGCTGTTTTCGGCAACCATGCCGAAATCGATCGCCGACCTCGCCGGCGAATACCTGACGGACCCGGTCACCGTCGAAGTGACACCTCCGGGCAAGGCTGCCGACAAGGTCGAGCAGTATGTCCACTTCGTCAACGGCAAGAACGACAAGACGGACCTCCTAAAGAAGTCACTCACCGAGAACCCTGACGGACGCGCGATCGTCTTCCTGCGCACCAAGCACGGCGCCGAGAAGCTGATGAAGCACCTCGACCACGTTGGCTATTCGGTCACTTCCATCCATGGCAACAAGAGCCAGGGCCAGCGCGAGCGCGCCCTCAAGGCCTTCCGTGACGGCGACGTCAAGACGCTGATTGCGACCGACGTTGCCGCCCGCGGCATCGACATCCCGGCCGTCAGCCACGTCTACAACTACGACCTGCCGGAAGTTCCGGATGCCTACGTCCACCGCATCGGCCGTACGGCCCGCGCTGGTCGTGACGGCATCGCGATCGCCTTCTGTGCACCTGACGAAACCCGTCTCCTGCGCGACATCGAACGCCTGATGAACATCAACATCGCTGTAGCCAGTGGTGAAGCGCCTGCCAACATGAACGCCACTCCGCGCCGCGGCAATGGCAGTGGCAACAGCAATGGCAATGGCGGCAACCGCGGCCAGGGTCGTGGTGGTGAAAACCGTGGCGGTGAGCGCCGTGGCGAAGGCCATCGTGCAGGTGGCCGCCCGGAGCGTCGTCCGCGCCCTGAAGCTGGCGACGAAGTCCGCGCCAACAATGAGGAGCGCCGCGAGCGTCGTCCGCGTCCTGAGCGCCAAACCCAGCGCAACGAAGACTTCCGCGGCCAGCGCCGTGGCGAGGCTACGCCGATGACGTCCGGCCCCGACAACGATCTGGCGGCAACGTCGGACTTCCGTCCGGCCCGCAAGCCGCAGCGCCCCCAGCATGGCAACCATGCCAATGGCGAGAACCGTCATCATCCCGGCGGCGGCGCCCGCAATGCGCACGGCCGCCCGGCCCGCAAACACGGTGAAGATCGTGGCGCGCAGGCCCACGGCGGCGAACGTCGCGAAGGCAACGGCGGAAACCGTCGCGGCGGTCCGTCGCGCGGTGGCAACGGTCAGCGCCGTGAACGCGCCTAATTGAAAAAAGAAAGGGCGGGAGAAATCTCGCCCTTTGCAATACGCGTCTCACGACGCCAAATGATCCCGCGGCCTTACAATCTCGCCTTGTGGCAATTGGCCCATTGCATTAGCATGCTGGTGCTGCTGTAGGGCGCGTCGGCTTCGGGCCGGAGGGGCATTGCCCGCCTACGTACGACAAAGTCAAACGTAAGCCGCGCCCATGCCAAATATCGAAAACCTCAGAAAACAAGCCAAGACATACCTGCGATGGCATCGCGAACGGTACTATCCGGTTGCGGCGCAGATCAGGTGGATCCTGCCCAGATATCGAGATCAAAGCGATCGAGAAATATTGGACGCCGACTTCAAGCTCAGCGATGCTCAGGAGCTTGTTGCCCGAAAGCATGGCTTTACGGATTGGCCGGCGCTGGTCAAAGGGATCGAAACCATGACGAAATCGAAAGCGTCGGACAGTAGACGTCCGCTCGTCCTCTCCGCGGAGCCGCAACTCTTCGTCTCCGATATCATTGCCTCGTGCCAGTTCTATGTTCGGAAACTGGGTTTTGAAGTGGCGTTCCAGTACGGAGAGCCGCCATTTTATGCCCAGGTGTTTCGCGACGGCGCGCGCCTGAACCTGCGAAAGGTCGGCGGGCCGGTCTTCGACGCTGGCTTCAGAGCGCGAGAAGTCGACGCCCTCTCCGCAACGTTAACGGCCGACGATCCGAAGCGGCTGTTCCTGGAGTATCAGGCCGCCGGCGCATCGTTCCACCAGCCCCTGCGCACCGAGCCATGGGGCGCACGCAGCTTCATCGTGCAGGACCCCGACGGAAACCTGATCGCGTTTTCAGGCGAGGCGATCTAAGCCCGCTGCAGCTCGGTCGTATCTGAAGCATTGATGCTTACCTGAAGTTTCCCTGATGCTCGCGCAACCGTATACCCGGCGCTCAGCCCGAAATTGAATCGGTTTTCGGCTCGAAAATGTTCATCTGCTCACATTTTGAGCGGACGCTGAGGATTGACGGCGGGCGTGTCGACGCCAGCTATCGATAAATGCCCAGTTTTTCGTCTGTTTTGGCCTTCGAGAAGGATTCACGAATCTCGCGTTCAAACTGTGCATGGTTCTTGCATTGCCATTTGCGTTGTATTCAAATGAACAAAAAAGGGGAGCCACACCTTTGGCATTTGATGAAATGATCACCGGGGGCGAAAGTCCGCGACAGCCATATGAAAAATACTTTGAGTGGTACAGTAACCAAGATCGAGCGCATCTGATTGCAAAATCCCGGGACGCGGAGAACATCTTCCGCAAGACCGGCATTACCTTCGCGGTCTACGGACACGCAGACTCTTCCGAAAAGCTCATTCCCTTCGACATCATCCCCCGCATCATCTCAGGTCGCGAATGGCGCAAGCTCGCACAGGGTATCGAGCAGCGGGTAATCGCCCTCAACGCTTTTCTCGATGACATCTACCACAAGCAGGAAATCATCCGCGCCGGTCGCATACCGCGCGAACTGATCGAGAGGAATGACGCCTTCCTGCCCGAGATGATCGGCTTCCGGCCGCCCGGCGGCGTCTACACGCACATCGTCGGCACTGATATCGTGCGCACCGGCGAGGACGAGTTCTACGTGCTGGAGGACAACGCCCGCACACCCTCCGGTGTCAGCTACATGCTGGAAAACCGCGAAACGATGATGCAGATGTTTCCGGACCTGTTTCATGCCAACAAGGTCCGGCCGGTCGAAGACTATCCCTATCTGCTGCGCCAGAGCCTGGCATCGCTCGCGCCTCCAGGCTGCAAGGGCAAGCCACGCGTTGCGGTCCTGACACCCGGCATCTACAACTCGGCTTATTACGAGCACTCGTTCCTGGCTGACACGATGGGCGTCGAGCTTGTCGAAGGCTCGGACCTCCGCGTCATCGACAGCAAGGTGAAGATGCGCACGACCCGCGGCTATGAGGCGATCGACGTGCTCTACCGCCGCGTCGACGACGACTTCCTCGATCCCCTCACCTTCCGGCCGGATTCAGCACTCGGCATCCCCGGCATCATGGATGTCTATCGTTCCGGCAATATCACCATCGCCAATGCGCCGGGCACCGGCATATCGGACGACAAGGCGATCTATTCCTACATGCCCGAGATCGTCGAATTCTATACCGGACGCAAGCCGATCCTCGAAAACGTGCCGACCTGGCGCTGTTCCGAGCCGCAGAGCCTCAAATACGTGCTCGAGCACCTCGAGGAACTCGTGGTCAAGGAGGTACACGGCTCCGGCGGCTACGGCATGCTGGTCGGCCCGACGGCGACCAAGAAGGAGCGCGCCGATTTTGCCGAGAAGTTGAAGGCGAAGCCCGCCAACTACATCGCGCAGCCAACACTTTCGCTGTCGACCGTGCCGATCCTCGTCAACAAAGGCATTGCGCCACGTCACGTGGACTTGCGGCCATATGTTCTCGTCTCCGACAAGGTGCAGATCATTCCCGGCGGATTGACGCGCGTGGCCCTGAAAGAGGGTTCGCTGGTGGTCAATTCCAGCCAGGGCGGCGGCACAAAAGATACCTGGGTATTGGAGGACTGATGCTCGGCAGAACTGCAAACGGACTCTACTGGATGTTCCGTTACATCGAACGCGCAGAAAACATAGCGCGCCTCATCGATGCCGGCCTGCGCATGTCGCTGACCCGAAGCGGAACCGGCGACGACGACTGGGACGGCGTCCTGCAAAGCGCCGGCGTGCGCGAGACCTTTGACGAGGGGCACAGCAAGCTGACGAGCGCCGACGCGATCGACTACCTGCTGCGAGACCGCTCCAATCCCTCAAGCGTCATGTCCTGCGTCGACTACGGGCGAAACAACGCCCGCATGGTGCGCACCGCCCTGACCCGCGAGACCTGGGAAGCGACCAATGAGTTCTGGATCGAGCTAAAATCGCTACTTTCGAAGCGGCTGAAGGCCGCGGAGATGCCGGAGGCAATCGATGCCATCAAGCATCGCGCCGGGCTGATCCGCGGTGCCTTCCACGGCTCGATGCTCAGAAACGAACTCTACAATTTCGCCCGCATCGGAACCTTCATCGAGCGCGCGGACAATACGAGCCGTATTCTCGACGTGAAGTATTATGTGCTCCTGCCCTCGGTCTCGGCCGTCGGCACGTCGATCGACAACATCCAGTGGGAATCGATCCTGCGTTCCGTCTCCGCCCACCGCTCCTACAGCTGGGCGTATGACGGCGAATATCGGTCGATGAATATCGCCGACTTCCTGATCCTGAACGGCCAGATGCCGCGTTCGCTCGCCTATTGCTACGAGAAGATCGTCAGCGAACTCGGCTATCTCGCCAAGGATTACGGTGAGCGGCTGCCGGCGCATGATACGGCCGATTCCATCCGCAAGACACTCCAGACACGTGCCATCAAGGAGATCATGGATCAGGGCCTGCATGAATTTCTGGAAGATTTCGTCACACGCAACAACCAGCTCGGCATGGAAATTTCCGATGGTTACCGGTTCTATGCATAGGCGGGCATGAGATGAAGCTTAAGATAAGCCACGTCACCGAATATCACTACGAAGAACCGGCGGCCTTCTCGCTGCAGCGGTTGCGGCTGACGCCGCTCTCCGTTCCCGGACAGTCAGTCATCAACTGGTCGCTGCAGGTTGAGGGCGCTAGGCCCGAAGTCGAATACGACGATCAGTTTGGCAACCACGTCAACCTCGTCTCGCTGGAAGGCGAGCAGCGGGCGACACGCATCGTGGCCGAAGGCGAGGTCGAAACGGAAGATCGAAATGGGGTACTCGGCCCCCATAGCGGCTTCTGCCCGCTCTGGCTTTTCCTGCGTGAAACGCCGAGGACGAAGTCCGGAAAGCTGATCAAGGAACTCACCAAGGGTGTGAGCGGCGAGAACGAGCTTGCTCGCATGCACGCGCTGATGTCCGGCATACATGAGACCGTGACCTACTTGCCTGGGACCAGCGACACGGAGACCACGGCTGAGCAAGCGCTTGAGAAGAAGAGCGGCGTCTGCCAGGACCATGCCCATATTTTTGTCGCCGCCGCACGCAGCCTCGGCGTGCCGGCCCGCTACGTTTCCGGCTACCTGATGATGGAAGAGAAGATCGAGCAGTCGGCGACCCACGCCTGGGGCGAAGCGCACCTCCCGGGCCTCGGTTGGGTCGGCTTCGATCCGGCCAACAATATCTGCCCCGACGCACGCTATGTGCGTGTCGCCTCCGGCCTCTGCTACCGCGATGCGGCTCCCGTTTCAGGCATGCGCATCGGCACGCCGGGGGAAAAGCTCTCTGTCGTGGTCAAGGTTGAAGATCGGGGGCAGATGCAAAGCCAGAGCCAGAGCTGAAGGGCTGGCTTCCGAAGAACTCATATCGAGATACCGTTGTCCGAGCCGCCGCATAGCGGCTCGGATCGTTTTGGGCCATCGTTAGGCCAGCGTATAGGCCGTCTTGACGCTCGTGTAAAACTCGGCCGCGTATTTGCCCTGCTCGCGCGGACCGTAGGACGATCCCTTGCGGCCACCGAACGGAACGTGGAAATCCACGCCTGCGGTCGGCAGGTTGACCATCACCATGCCCGCTTCGGAGTTTCGCTTGAAATGCGTCGCGTGCTTGAGGCTCGTCGTGGCGATACCGGCAGACAGGCCGAATGGCGTGTCGTTGGCGGTTGCCAGCGCTTCTTCGTAGTCCTTGACGCGGATGACCGAGACAACCGGTCCGAAGATTTCCTCGCGCGAAATGCGCATCTGGTTCGTGGCCTCCGTGAACAGCGTCGGCTGCAGGTAGAAGCCGGGCGTTTCGCGGGTGACGAGTTCGCCGCCGAAGGCGAGCTTGGCGCCCTCCTTCTTGCCGATCTCGATATAGTCGGTGTCGGTCTTCAGCTGCTTTTCATCGACCACGGGGCCGATGTGCGTGCCCGATTTCAACGCATTGTCGACAACAAGCGTCTGCAGCTTTTCCCTTAGCGCCGCGACGAACTTGTCGTGGATGCCTTCGGTAACGATCAGGCGAGAAGACGCCGTGCAACGCTGGCCGGTGGAGAAGAAACCGGAATTGGCGGCTGCTTCGACGGCGACGCCAAGGTCGGCATCGTCGAGAACGACCATCGGGTTCTTGCCACCCATTTCCAGCTGGAACTTGCGGTTATGCTCGATCGAGGCGCTAGCGACGCGGCGGCCGGTACCGGTGGAACCGGTAAAGGTGATGCCCGTAACATCAGGACTGTCGAGCATGGCCTGGCCGACAACCGAACCCCTGCCCATGACGAGGTTCAGCACGCCCTTTGGCAGGCCGGCACGGTGCAGGATGTCGACGATCGCCCACGAGCAGCCCGGGACGAGTTCGGCCGGCTTGAAGACGATGGTATTGCCGTAGCAGAGCGCCGGCGCGATCTTCCAGGCGGGGATCGCGATCGGGAAGTTCCAGGGCGTGATGATACCGATGACGCCGAGCGGGTCACGGGTGATCTCGACGCCAATATTCGGGCGAACAGACGGGATGACCTCGCCTGCAAGACGCAGCGCTTCGCCGGCAAAGAATTCAAAGATCTGCGATGCACGAATGGTCTCGCCGATTGCCTCGGGAAGCGTCTTGCCTTCTTCGCGGGCCAGCAGAGCGCCGAGCTCGTCCTTGCGAGCCATGATCTCGTCGCCGGCCGTCTTCAGGATGACATGACGCTCCCAGATGCCGGAACGCGACCAAGCCGGGAAAGCAGCCTTGGCGGCGGCGATCGCATTCTTCGTGTCTTCGGCCGAACCATCCGCATAGAGGCCAACGACCTCGTTGGTATCCGACGGATTGATGTTCTTCGTCGCGTCCGTGCCGACCCATTCGCCGGCAATGAGGTTCTTATAAATGGTCATGGGCCGACTGGGCCTCCTTCACCGTTCCATTAAAAACGGTCCGGCCGCCGAAGCGGCCGGGCCTTGCGAAATCAGAGCTGCTTGACGGCAATCTCTTCTTCGGCAGCAATCTTCAGAGGGTTGCGCAGCGGTAAGCCGAATTCGGCGACTTCGATTTCGAAGACGTCACCCTCTTCAGCCTTGATGCCTTCCGCGAAGGAGAGCGTCGCGGTGCCGAACATGTGGACGTGGACGTCGCCGGGCACACGAAACAGGCCGTACTTGAAGTGATGGTATTCGAGGTTGGCGAACGTGTGCGACATGTTCGCTTCGCCCGACAGGAACGGCTTTTCGAAGATCACCTTGTCGCCGCGCTTGATGCGCGAGGTGCCGCGGATATCCTCAGGCGCAACGCCAATGCGGATTTCCGGGCCAAAGCTTGCCGGGCGCAGCTTGGAGTGCGCGAGGTAGAGATAGTTGATCCGCTCGGTCACGTGGTCGGAAAACTCGTTCGACAGCGCAAAGCCGATGCGGAAGGGTGTGCCGTCTTCCGCAACGACGTAGATCCCCGCCATTTCAGGCTCTTCGCCGCCATCGAGCGCGAAGGAGGGAGAAACGAGCGGCGCGCCCGGAGCAGCCGAACCGTAGCCGTTGCCCTTGTAGAACCACTCGGGCTGAACGCCCTTCTCGCCGGCCTTCGGCTTGCCGTTCTCGAGACCCATCTTGAACATCTTCATCGAGTCGGTGAGGGTTTCTTCAGCCGCCTCGGAGGTCTTCTTGTGCATGGAATCGCGCGTTGCAGCCGAGCCCAGATGCGTCAGCCCCGTGCCCGTCAGATGCAGGTGCGCAGCGTCGGGATGCGTCATCGGCGGCAGAAACTTGCCTTCGGCATAAGCCTTTTCGAGGTCGACTGCATCGCCGAGGCCGTGTGCTTCAATCACCTGCAACAGCGACTTGCCGCCGTTTGCGGCTTCCATGGCCAGCGCATAGACGCTGCCTGCGTTCTTGACGGCCTTCGCGGTACCGCCCGGCTCGCGCACGGCGACAATGATCTCTCCGTTCGAACCCTTGATCTGCGAAATCAGCACGGTCTTCATCCTTTTTTCGATAACGCGGAAAATGCTTCGCCAATCCGGCTCCCAGAATGAGCCGGATTGGCAAGTTCACATGACTGCGAATGCTTGGGCAGCGCCGGAGCGCTTAGCCCTTGTTCTTGTTATAGACATCGAAGAAGACGGCGGCGAGAAGCACCAGTCCCTTGACCATCTGCTGGAAGTCGATGCCGAGACCGACGATCGACATGCCGTTGTTCATGACGCCCATGATGAACGCGCCGATGACGGCACCGGTAATCTTGCCAACGCCGCCGGATGCCGAAGCTCCGCCGATGAAGCAGGCCGCGATAACGTCAAGCTCGAAGCCAACGCCTGCCTTCGGGGTCGCCGAATTCAGGCGAGCCGCGATGATCATGCCGGCGAGACCAGCCAGGACACCCATGTTGACGAAGGTGTAGAAGCTCAGGCGCTCGGTGTTGATACCGGACAGCTTGGTTGCCTTCTCGTTGCCGCCCATTGCGTAGATGCGGCGACCGATCGTGGTACGGCGCGTCACGAAGGTGTAGGCCGCGATCAGCACGAGCATGACGACGAGAACGTTCGGCAGGCCCTTGTAGGTGGAAAGCTGGAAGCCAAGGAACAGGATCGCCAACGAGATGATTACGTTTTGGGCGATGAAGAAGCCATAAGGCTCGACATCGATGCCATGGCTCTCGTTGACCTTGCGGCGACGCCAGGCGAGATAGAAGAGCACGACAGTTCCCAGCACGGTCAGCACCAGCGACGTGGAATGCAGCGGAATTCCGGCGATATCGATCATTTCGCCTGGCAGGAAGCCCGTCGAGATAACCTGGAAGTCCTTCGGGAACGGGCCGATGTTCTTGCCGCCCAGAACGAACAGCGTCAGGCCGCGGAAGACGAGCATGCCGGCGAGCGTGACGATGAAGGCCGGAATGCGGTGATACGCGATCCAGTAGCCTTGCGCAGCACCGATGGCGCCACCGATGACCAGGCAGAGAATGCCCGCAAGTACGAAGTTCATCTGCCAGTTGACGGTCATGATAGCCGCCACCGCGCCGACGAAGGCAACGATGGATCCGACCGAAAGGTCAATGTGGCCGGCCACGATGACGAGCAGCATGCCGAGCGCCATGATGACGATGAACGAGTTCTGCAGAACGAGGTTCGTTAGGTTGACCGGCTTGAATAGAATGCCGCCCGTGTAGAACTGGAAGAACACCATGATCGCGACGAGCGCGATAAGCATGCCGTATTCGCGAATGTTGGCGCGGATATAATCCGCAACGGAAACGACGTTGCTTTCCTCGGTGGCTGAAGGGTTGACCGGAGTCATTGTTTCTTCTCCCCTGAGCGCATGATAGCGCGCATGATGGTTTCTTGGCTCGCCTCTCCCTTTGGCAGTTCCGCAACGATACGTCCTTCATTCATGACGTAGATGCGGTCGCACGTACCAAGCAGTTCCGGCATTTCCGATGAGATCATCAGAACACCCTTACCATCGGCTGCGAGCTGGTTGATGATAGTATAGATTTCGTATTTTGCACCGACATCGATACCGCGGGTGGGTTCGTCCAGGATCAGGACGTCGGGGTCGGAGAACAGCCACTTCGACAGCACAACCTTTTGCTGGTTGCCGCCGGAGAGATTGACCGTTTCCTGGAAGATGCTGGAGCTACGGATGCGCAGCTTCGAGCGGTATTCCGATGCGATCTTCGATTCCTTGATGGTGTCGATGACCGTGGCTTTCGAGACCCCGGCCAGATTGGCGAGCGTCGTGTTGTGAACGATGTTCTCGCCGAGTACGAGACCAAGATGCTTGCGGTCTTCGGTCACATAGGCAAGACCCGCGTCGATGGCCTTGCGAACGGTGCTGACATCGACCGGCTTGCCGTGCATCGACACGTCACCATGGATCTTGTGTCCATAGGATTTGCCGAACAGGCTCATTGCGAATTCGGTACGGCCGGCGCCCATCAGGCCCGCGATGCCAACCACTTCGCCCTTGCGGACGGTGACGTTGATGTCGTGCAGAACCTGGCGGTCACGGTGATGCTGGTGGAAAGCGTTCCAATTCTTCACCTCGAGGATCGTTTCGCCGATCGGCACGGAGCGCGGCGGATAACGATCGGCGAGTTCGCGGCCCACCATGTTCTTGATGATGATGTCTTCGCTGATCTCTTCGGTCTGACAGTCGAGCGACTTGACGGTCATGCCGTCGCGCAGAACCGTGATCTGGTCAGCGACCTTGCGAACTTCGTTGAGCTTGTGCGTGATGATGATCGACGTCAGGCCCTGGTTGCGGAACTCGATCAGGAGGTCCAGCAGTGCATCGGAATCCTTTTCGTTGAGTGACGCCGTCGGCTCATCGAGGATCAGCAGCTTCACGCTCTTAGACAGCGCCTTGGCGATTTCGACCAGCTGCTGCTTGCCAACGCCGATGTCGGTGACGAGCGTTTCCGGCGACTCCTTGAGGCCAACCTTGCTCAGCAGCTCTTTCGTACGCTTAAAGGCTTCTTGCCACTTAATGATGCCATTCTGAGCAACTTCGTTGCCGAGGAAGATGTTTTCGGCGATCGACAGGAGCGGCACCAGTGCCAGTTCCTGGTGAATGATGACGATGCCGATTTCTTCGGAATCCTTGAGCGCCTTGAAATGACGGACGTCGCCTTCGTAGACAATATCGCCATCGTAGGTTCCGGCTGGGTAGACGCCGGAGAGAACTTTCATAAGGGTCGACTTGCCGGCCCCATTTTCACCCACCAATGCGTGGATCTCACCCTGTCGAACCTTGAGGTTCACATTCTCAAGCGCCTTTACGCCTGGGAACGTCTTGGTGATGTTCCGCATTTCGAGGATTGTGTTGTCCATGGTCATAATCCAACGCCAGCAGCCAAAGGGACGCGGCGATCATAAAATTGAAGACCGGAACCCGCAAGCAGCGGGTTCCGGCCAACTTGGTACAATTATTACTTCAGCTGGTCAGCCTTGTAGTAACCGCCTTCTACGAGGATCTTCTCGTAGTTGGTCTTGTCAACTGCGACCGGGGTCAGCAGGTAGGACGGAACGACCTTGACGCCGTTGTCGTAGGTCTTGGTGTCGTTGACTTCAGGCTCCTTGCCTTCCATCAGAGCGTTGACCATGCCGACGGTAACCTTTGCGAGGTCACGGGTGTCCTTGAAGATCGTGGAGTGCTGCTCGCCAGCGATGATCGACTTGACCGACGGAACTTCAGCGTCCTGGCCGGAAACGACCGGGAGCGGCTGATCGCCGGAACCGTAACCAACGCCCTTCAGCGACGAGATGATGCCGATGGACAGACCGTCGTAAGGCGACAGAACTGCATTGACCTTCGCGTCGGTGTAGTTAGCCGAGAGCAGGTTGTCCATACGAGCCTGGGCCGTTGCCGGGTCCCAACGCAGCGTGCCAACCTTGTCCATGCCGGTCTGGCCGGACTTTACGACCAGCTTGCCGCTGTCGATGTAAGGCTGCAGAACAGACATTGCGCCGTCATAGAAGAAGAAGGCATTGTTGTCGTCCGGCGAACCGCCGAAGAGCTCGATGTTGAACGGGCCCTTGCCATCCTTGAGGCCGAGGGCGTCAACGATGGAGGTTGCCTGCAGAACGCCAACCTTGAAGTTGTCGAACGTTGCGTAATAGTCGACGTTGCCCGAGTCGCGGATCAGACGGTCATAAGCGATGACCTTGATGCCTGCGTCGTGAGCCTTCTGGAGAACGTCGGAAAGCGTCGTGCCGTCGATAGCGGCGATGACGAGAACCTTAACGCCCTTCGTGACCATGTTCTCAATCTGAGACAGCTGGTTCGGAATGTCGTCGTCAGCGTACTGCAGGTCGGTGGCATAGCCAGCGTCCTGGAGCTGCTTGACGATGTTGTTGCCGTCGTCGATCCAGCGAGCGGACGACTTCGTGGGCATCGCAATGCCGACAGTGCCCTTGTCGGCTGCCATAGCCGGCATAACGAACGAAGCGACGCCAAAGGCCGCCGCTGCCATCAACGAGATAATGGATTTCATATCTCTCTCTCCCTTAGTTAATAAACGCGCGTGCGAAAAATCGCCCGCCCCGAAACTGTGGCAGGTTCCGTCTTGGATAATTACTTCAGATGGTGAGAAACGAAGTAGGTCTCCTCCACGCTCTCACGTGTTGAATGCCAACCAGCACACGGCGGCAAACTGGTATGGAATCCCATAACTGTCAAATAGAATAACTGGTAAAGTGCATAACAATTTTGGTATATCGTTAAAAAGTATTACTTTTAATGGAACGCGGATGGGAGGCCGCAACCATGGCGATCATTTCGGACCCGCAGACGCATGGTCACGTCGACATTCATACGGATATCTTTGCCGATGACGCCTTTTTGCGATTGGGTCTCAAGCTGAATCATCTGCGAATGATCGTCGCAATCGAAGATAGCGGGCAGATTTCCGCGGCGGCCGAAGCGCTGAACATTTCACAGCCGGCAGCCTCGCGAATCCTGTCGGAAATGGAATCGATCGTTAAGACGCCACTTTACGAACGCGTGGCACGCGGCGTCGTGCTGACGACCTTCGGACAGGCGCTCGCCAGACGCGCGCGCAAGATCATGCTCGAGCTGCGCGAGGCGGGCCGGGAAATCGCCGAACTGAAAACGGGCAAGGGAGGTACCGTCTTTATCGGCGCCGTCACTGCCCCAGCCATGAGCCTGGTCGTGCCGGCGATAAAGCGCGTTAGAAGCGCCCTACCCGGCATAGAGGTCACCATACAGGTTGAAACGAGCAACGTGCTTGCCCGCGAGTTGCTCGCCGCCCAGCATGACTTCATCATCAGCCGCATTCCCGATGATCTCAACCCGCGCCTCTTCCAGGTCCAGGAAATCGGCGTGGAGAAGGCCTGTTTGATCGTGCGGGGCGGCCATCCGCTCTTGAAAAAGAAGGTCGCCTCCCTCGAGGACCTTCCACAATATGATTGGGTTTTCCAACCAGCGGGAACGCTCCTGCGCCGGACGATCGAGGACCTCTTCCTTTCTCGCGGCGTGCTGCTCCCGGAAAATATCGTCAACACCTCTTCGCTGCTGCTCACCTGTGCGACGGTTTGCCAGACGGATGCGATCGCGCCGATCGCGCTCGATGTGGCGCAGTTCCTGGCGACCCATCGGTCGAAGGCTTCGGATGTGCGGGTGTTGCCGATCGATTTCGAGATCAACGTCAGGCCCTACAGCCTGATAACGGTCAAGGAACGTGCGCTGCCCCCGAGCGCACGGCTGCTTTATGACCTGGTACTGGCCGAAAGCAAGAAGGCGGGAGTGCTCTGACAAGCCTTGCACCACCTTGTTCGGATCTAATGCGCCCCTCCAAGGGAGGTGACATGAAAGAGGTCGCCTCCGGAGAGAACGGATCACTGCGAATGATTGAGGGACAGTCACACTTCCGGCCTTTCGGCTTATCCTGTTGGGGTTTTGCGGATCTCAACAAGGGAGTTGGAAGCATGACTGCCTCTTATGATTACCATATCGGCGTCGACTATCACAAATCCTACAACCACCTGGTGGTCCAGGACAGCGGTGGCAAGACGCTGCGCTCCGGCCGCGTGAAGAACGACCGCCAGTCGCTTGGCGGGTTTCTCGAACGCTACCGTCAGAACTCGCATGCGGTTGTCGAGGCGACCCGCAACTGGATGGTGATCTACGACTGGCTCGACGACATTTGTGATGATGTCGTCCTCGCCCATCCGTTGAAGGTCAAGGCGATTGCCGACGCCAAGATCAAGACCGACAAGATCGATGCGACGGTGCTGGCGCATCTGCTTCGAGCCGACCTGGTGCCGGAAGCCTGGGCACCTGGCGAACGAGCCCGAGAGCTGCGCGTCGCGCTGCGTGAGCGGATGTTTTACGTGCGGCTGCGCACGATGACGAAGAACCGGATCGTCACGGTGTTTGACCGCTATCCGGAGCAGACGGCACAGCTGAAGAAGCTCGGCGACCTGTTC
>NZ_JBFTIN010000016.1:0-117534 GCF_056394785.1 Rhizobium sp. 10N414
CGGTTCGAGAGATTGAGGTTAGACGAGCCTGGGCATTCCAAGTTGGTCAGCCCATCTAATGGTGAGGGTGGCGTTAAGGAGCTTGCCGCTGTTGCGCCACCAGCGACCGGCATTTGCTGCCACTTGCTGGGCCACCCCAGGTTTSGCTCCCCTTGCCATCATYTCCCGAAAGATCGTCCTGCCGTGCTTCCATTGCTTGAGCTGGATTRCCCTCACACGATGGCGCATCCACTCGTCCAGCGCTTGCCAGACCCGAGGTGTTTGCGCCAGCCGGAAGTAGGCTTTCCATCCGCGCACGAAGAGGCGCAGCCGTTCTGCCACCGCTTTCAGGGATCGACCCGTCACGCGCGGTGTCAGTTCGCGAATGCGCTCCTTGAACGCCTTGRTTGCCTTRTCGGCAACCCGTCTCTTGACCACCCGCCCTGGTGCTTTGAAGAAAGCATAGCCGAGGAATTTGCGRCCGAAGACGGTGGCAACGGCGCTCTTGGTCTCSTTCACCTTAAGGCGAAGTCGGCCATAGAGACGCCGCAGCAGAGCCATCACCCGCTYGCCCGCCCGCTGTGACCGCACGTAGACGTTACAGTCGTCGGCATAGCGGCAGAAGGCATGGCCCCGCTGTTCAAGTTCCTTGTCCACCTCATCCAGCAACACATTGGCCAGAAGCGGCGACAGCGGCCCACCCTGCGGCGTGCCTCGGGTCCGCTTGAGGACCACACCCCCATCAACAATGTCGGCGTTCAGATAGGCCCGTACCAAGCGGATCACGCCGGGATTGGGGATTTTCTTGCGCAGACGGTCGATCAGGATGTCATGGTCAACCCGGTCGAAGAATTTCTCCAGGTCAACGTCCACGACAACCCGCCGTCCGGACTGCACGAACGATTGCGCCGCCAGGACGGCATCGTGTGCACTCCTTCCAGGACGGAAGCCGTAGCTGTGCTGACTAAAAGTCGGATCAAGAATAGACTGGAGGACTTGCAGGAGCGCCTGTTGGATCAGACGGTCCAGCACCGTGGGGATGCCAAGCTCGCGCTCGCCGCCCCCTGGCTTCGGGATCATCACATATCCGGTTCTTGTCCATCGGCCCGCAGGTTCGATCCACGCTTCCTCCCCACGGTTGGTCACCCTTCCGCAGTTGCACTTCACTTCGCTCGCTGTGACCAGCTTACGGTGGGACTTCCACCCACAAGAATGCGCCCATGCTGGGCGCACAACAAAAAAAGCCGTCGCCTAGGTCAGGCGACGGGCTTTCGTTCAATCCCTACGGAAAATCTTAGACGCCGCTCTGGCCGTCGGAGCCGATATAGGCGATGCGCAGCATGTTGGTGGCACCAGGTGTCCCGAGCGGCACGCCGGCCGAGATAATGATGCGGTCGCCCGGCTTGCCGAAGCCTTCATCGGCTACTATGCGGCAGGCACGGTTGACCATGTCGTCAAGGTCGGTCGCGTCATGCGTGACGACGCAGTGCAGGCCCCACACGATGGCAAGGCGGCGAGCCGTCTGGATGACAGGCGACAGCGCCAGGATCGGCACCTGCGGGCGCTCGCGCGAGGCGCGCAAGCCGGTTGTGCCTGACGAGGTATAACAGACGATGGCCGACAGGCGCAGCGTCTCGGCGATCTGCCGGGCCGCGAGCGAAATCGCGTCGGCGCCGGTTGCCTCCGGCTGCGCACGCTGCGCGTAGATAATACCAGGATAGTGCGGCTCGCGCTCGATGGCGCTGGCGATCGAGGCCATCGTCGAGACCGCTTCGACCGGGTAGTCACCCGAAGCGGATTCCGCCGATAGCATCACCGCATCGGCGCCTTCGAAGACGGCCGTGGCGACGTCGGACACCTCGGCGCGGGTCGGAACCGGCGCGGAGATCATCGATTCCAGCATCTGCGTCGCGACGACGACCGGCTTGCCCGAACGGCGGCAGGCGCGGATCAATTGCTTCTGGATGCCCGGCACGGATTCGAGCGGCATTTCGACGCCGAGGTCACCACGGGCGACCATGAGCGCGTCGGACAGCTCGATGATTTCCTCGATGCGCTCGATCGCCTGCGGCTTTTCGATCTTCGACATGATGCCGACACGGCCGCGCGCGATCTTGCGCACTTCAGCCAGATCTTCCGGGCGCTGCACGAAGGAGAGCGCGACCCAGTCGACATCGTCGGTTTCGAGAACAGCTGCGAGGTCGGTGCGGTCCTTGTCGGTCAGAACCCCGACGGTGAGCAGCGTGTCGGGAAGGCTGACGCCCTTGCGGTCGGAAATCTTCGTGCCGGAAATGACCGTCGTGACGATGCTCTTGCCGTCGCACTTTTCAGCGCGCAGGGCGAGCTTGCCGTCGTCGATCAGCAGGCGGTGACCGGGCTGCACCGATTCCAGAATTTCCGGATGCGGCAGGAACACGCGGGTGGCGTCGCCGGGAATGTCCTTGTTGTCGAGCGTGAAGGTGTCGCCCGGCTTCAGGTCGACCTTGCCTTCGGCGAACTTGCCGACGCGCAGCTTCGGGCCCTGCAGGTCGGCAAGGATGCCGATCGGACGGCCGGAGCGCGCTTCGACGGCGCGGATACGCTTGATCAGCGTGCGCATCACGTCATGGCTGGCGTGGCTCATGTTGATGCGAAAGACGTCGGCACCGGCCTGGTGCAGCTTCTCGATCATCGATTCCTCGGACGAGGCGGGTCCGAGGGTGGCGAGGATTTTAACTTTGCGGTTGCGCTTCATTGATTCGGGCTTTCTTGGGTGCCTGGGGTATCGGAAAGTTGAACCATCCAGCTGCCCTGGCGGCCCGTGTCATATTCCTTGAACCCCATCTTTTGATAGCCACGGGCGTAGCAATCATTGACTCCCGTGATCTTGAACTCGTTTTCCGCCACGCACATCTGCACGTCACCCGTCCATCGGCCTCCCCGGGCAGCGTCTTCGGCGTAGAGATAATAGTATCGGGACTGCAACTCCCCCTCGATCAGCGTCGCACAGGTCGTCGCCGGCACTTGCCACCAGCCTTCCGTCATCCAGCCATCCTTGGCTCGATATCCGATCGCCACGCCCACCAGATTCTGCGTTCCGTTGCACACACGGAAATCCGCGCGGGCCACATCGGCAATGAAGAACGGCGAGAACGCCGCAAGGACAAAAAGGGCAAAACGGGCAAGCGGCCCGGAACGCGTAAGGAAACTTGGCGCGGTCTGGATCAACACGACTTCCAATTGGCTCCCGGTTATTCGATGTTTGTGCTTTCTTGCGCTGCCTCCCGGCGAATGTCAACGCAATGCTAATCGATTATATCCTAGATGACCGACCGTACTTCGGCCGGGCCGCAGCCTTTGCTTGCCAAGCGCGCTTGAACCCATCGGTGACGCGTGCGATCAAAGACGGCCCCGTAAACTGCGATCGACATTTCATCCATGAGCACTTTCAAATCATTTGAACTACTAGCCGGCGATCATGACAAAGGCATGGTGCTGCTCGGCGATCACGCGATGAATCGACTGCCGGAGCGCTATGGACGACTTGGCTTGCCGGACAATGCCTTCGAGCGCCACATCGCCTATGACATCGGCATCGAGGGACTTGTCAGGAACCTGTCGACGAGGCTCCGAGTGCCCGCCGTCCTGGGCGGCTTTTCGCGGTTGCTGATCGACCCGAACCGGGGCGAAGACGACCCCACGCTGATCATGAAGATATCGGACGGCGCGATCGTGCCGGGCAACCATCCGATCACCGTGGAGGAGTGGAATTACCGGATCGAAACGTTCCACCGGCCCTATCACAATGCCGTCAGCGAAACGATCGACAGAGTCGCCAACAAGACCGGGAGTGCGCCGCTCGTTCTCTCGCTTCATTCCTACACGCCGGTCTGGAAACACTTTCCCCGCCCCTGGCACGCAGCCGTCCTGTGGGATACCGACAAGCGCGCAGTCGCCCCCTTGCTTGATTTGTTGCGCAGCGATCCCGATCTCGTGGTCGGTGACAACGAGCCTTACGACGGCGCGCTGAAGGGCGATACAATGTATCGACATTGCATGCTGACCGGCATTCCGCACGCGCTGCTCGAGGTACGCCAGGATCTGATCGGCGACGAGCCGGGTATTGCTGCGTGGGCGGACCGTCTCGCACCGATCTTCGAGACCATGAATGCCGATCCGGCACTGCACGAGTACAACGTGCATGTGTCGCGCACCGGTCCGTACGAATAAAGGAGACCGAGATGGCCGCCCTGACGAGACAACAACAGACCGAATTCGAGGCTGCGGCTTTTCGTCGCCTCGTGGAGCACCTGCGCGAGCGCAGCGATGTCCAGAACATCGATTTGATGAACCTTGCGGGCTTCTGCCGCAACTGCCTGTCCAACTGGTACCGCGAAGCAGCCGAGACGGACGGAGTTCCGCTCTCCAAAGACGAATCGCGCGAAATCGTCTACGGCATGCCGTATGACGATTGGAAGAACCTCCACCAGAACGACGCCTCGGCGGAGCAAAAAGCAGCGTTTGAGCTGAACAAGCCGCACAAATAATTCCTGTGCGGCTCGAATCGGCTTGACCCCGGACACGCTTCGCGGCAGTCAACGCCATCCGAATTTTCCCACCCCCAATCAGGAGAACACGATGTCTGATGCTCATGGCGTCGCCCGCGATCAGCTTCGCGCCTTTGTGGAGCGCATTGAACGCCTGGAAGAAGAAAAGAAGACCATCGCCGACGACATCAAGGACGTCTACGGCGAAGCCAAGGGCATGGGCTTCGATACCAAGATCCTCAAGAAGGTCGTTGCGCTGCGCAAAAAGGACGAGCAGGAACGTATGGAAGAGGACGCAATCCTCGACACCTATCTGCATGCACTCGGCATGATCGAAGCTCCGCCGGAAGGCTGATCGTTTCGCGCCTTACCTTCAAAGCCGCCGACATTCTCGGCGGCTATTTTGTTTGCGATTGGGTCGGGCAGAACTTATCTGCCGGCTTCCTTGGCCGCCTTCTCGATCACGTCAGCAACCTTTTTCGGCTGCGAGGCGAAGACCGCGTGACTGGACTTGATCTCGGTGACCACGCTGCCGGCACGCTTTGCCATGGTCCGCTCCAGTTCGGGGTTGATGGAGCGATCCTCGGTCGCCACGATGGACCAGCTCTTTTTCGTCCGCCAGGCAGGTTCCCCGACTTTGGTGCCAAAGACCTCTTTCGCAGCAAAGACCTGTGACTGCGCCACGAAGGCTGCTTCGGCCTTAGGCAGGTCGGCGGCAAAATCGGCGTGAAAGACGCTTGGATCGAGATAGAGATACTTGCCGTCCTTGGTTTCCTTGATGCCCTTTCCGGCCGGAGGCTTTGAGGCCGCAAGAGTAGCTACACTTTCGCCCTTGTCAGGCTGGAAGGCCGCCACATAGACAAGTCCCTCGACATGCGGGTTCCGGCCGGCTTCCGTAATGACCATGCCGCCATAGCTATGCCCGACCAGTAGCGTCGGCCCATCCTGCAGGTCCAGCACGCGGTTCGCCGCAGCGACGTCGTCGGCGAGCGAGGTCAAAGGTTCCTGTACGACCGTAACGTGAAAGCCGCGCCGCTCCAGGATTTCGGTGGCCTGGCGCCAGCCGGATCCGTCGGCGAAGGCGCCGTGAACAATGACGATGTTCTTGATGTCAGCGGCCTGGGACGCAAAGGCGATGACGCTGGTGGCGAGTGCCAGTGCGAAGGTGGAAACGATAC
Source organism: Rhizobium sp. 10N414 (assembly GCF_056394785.1). Classification (NCBI taxonomy): domain Bacteria; kingdom Pseudomonadati; phylum Pseudomonadota; class Alphaproteobacteria; order Hyphomicrobiales; family Rhizobiaceae; genus Rhizobium; species Rhizobium sp. 10N414. The sequence goes on from NZ_JBFTIN010000016.1 coordinate 5,684, forward strand.
GGCGGTTCATGCGGTCGCTCCTTTAATCTATGGGATGCCGGGCTTGAAATGGTCGGGAGGCGCGGCTGAGGTTGAAAACGTGGGTAATCTGGTCTGCGCGACGTATCGCTGATATGTCAGGCTCCATCGCGATATGTAACGCAGTGTAGGAAGCTCAACCCTGTGCAAATTTGCGTGGGAACGCTGCGCCCGCCGCCCTCGCCAATGCTCATAGAATAAGCATTGAAACAAATTGCTTGATTTTGAGGCGTCGTTCGCGCATTCAATGCCGCACAAGGGACTTCGACCTTGGCCTCAGAGATCATAGGGCAAGACAACCGCAGCATGGCACCTTTCGCGATATCAATGCCGACGCTATCTCATCTGACGCAAATCCCTGACGACCGGCGGTAGACCCCGTGGCCAACCGCTCTTCCAAGCCTGGTGACCTCAACGTGCTCGTCATCGACGAGAACAGCATCCGCGCGTCGATCATCGATGTTGGCCTGCGGGAGGCAGGCTACGACAACGTCACGATCATCGACGACATGAACGGCCTCGCGAGGCGTATCACGGAGATCAACCCCGACGTCATCGTCATCGACCTCGAGAACCCGAACCGCGACATGCTGGAAAGCATCTTCCAGATTTCCCGCGCGGTTAAGCGCCCCATTGCAATGTTCGTTGACCAGTCGGACGAGGCCTCCATCGAGGCCGCCGTCGAGGCCGGCGTCTCCGCCTATATCGTCGACGGTCTGAAGCAGGAGCGTGTCCGCCCGATCCTCAAGATGGCGATCAGCCGTTTCAATGCCTTCTCGCGCCTGAACCGCGAGTTGGAGGAAACGCGCGGCGAACTGGAAAACCGCAAGCTGATCGACCGCGCGAAGGGATTTCTGATGCGATCCCGTGGACTGAGCGAAGATGAGGCCTATGCGCTCATGCGGCGAACGGCCATGAACCAGAATAGAAAAATCGTCGAGATTGCCCAAAGCCTGATCACGGCTGCGAGCCTTCTGGATCCGGGAACCGACGCATGACGAGCACACATCAGATCACCGCCGGCTTTCTGCCGCTTCTCGACAGCGCAATTCTGGTCGCCGCCAAGGAGAAGGGCTTTGCAGCGGAACAGGACATCGAGCTGAGGCTCGTGCGTGAACGCTCATGGGCGACGATTCGCGACCGGCTTGCGGTCAGCCATTTCGACGTGGCGCATATTCTCGGCCCCATGCCGATCGCCTGCAATCTCGGACTGACCGCGCCGGCGCCGCGTATGATCGTGCCGATGGCGCTTGGACTTGGCGGCAATGCCGTGACTGTCTCCGCCGACGTCTGGAGCGAGATGGCCGCATGCGGTGCCTCGCCCGATCTCGACGCCCACGCGAGCGGCCTTGCCCTGCGGCGCGTCATTGATAACAGGAACGGCGAGCGTCTGCGCTTCGGCGTCGTCCACCCCTATTCAGGTCATAACTACGAGCTGCGCTACTGGCTCTCCGCAAGCGGCATCGATCCCGACAAGGATGTGGAGATCGGCGTCCTGCCTCCGCCCGATATGGCGGACGCGCTGACATCAGGCCTCATCGACGGCTACTGCGCCGGCGAGCCATGGAACACACTCGGCGTGCTCCATAACCGCGCGCATCTGGCGACGGTGAAGGCCGCCATCTGGAAATCGAGCCCTGAAAAGGTGCTTGGCGTCAACAGCCGCTGGGCCGACGGGCATCCGGAAGCGCTCGCGGCCCTCCTGCGGGCGCTTTACACGGCCTCCCGCTGGTGCGCCGACATCCGCAATCACGAGGAGCTTGCCAAGCTGCTCGCGAAGCCCGCCTATGTCGATCGGCCTTTGGAAAGTCTGCTACCCGCATTGACCGGTCTGCTGCACATTGGCGGGAAGGAGACGCTGAGCATCAAGGACTTCTTTGTCCCCAATGCCAAGGCAGCGACGTTCCCTTGGAAGAGCCACGCCTTGTGGTTCTACACGCAGATGGTTCGCTGGGGGCACATCCGGCATACCGCAGAAAACCAGCAGATCGCCAACGACACCTACAGGCCCGATATTTACCGAAGCGCCTTGAAGGCGCTTGATGTCTCGATGCCGGCGGCGAGTTCGAAGGTGGAGGGTGCGCTCAAGGTCGAGACGCCCGTCGGCTCGAGCGGCGCGCTAACCCTTGGGCCGGACGGCTTCTTCGACGGCGGCCTGTTCGATCCCGATGACGTCGACAGCTATATCGCGAGCCAAGCTCGCCGCTGAGCACGTGCTTATTTTATACGCATTGCACAAATTTTAGAGTGATTGTTGCACGTGCGTTGACACCGAGGACGTTCGCGGGATCTCCGCGACCAACGATTTTCATTCAAAACCAATAGCTTACTAAAACTGGCACGGCCCTTGCTTTGTTATAAGCAGGCCAACAGGCCAAGAATTCCGCGTCCAACGACGGGCGCCCACAGCAAAGCCGCTGATCAGGATATCTCGCGCACGTCTAGTGAAAGCGCGCCCTGACCAGCGGCTTTTTGTTTTTAACCCCTAGCGATGGATAGGCACGACCTTGTCGGGCCCCGGAGAAGCCATGTCTGTTATCAGGAACACGCAGTCCATGTCCGCCGGCGAACCAGCCAAAGCATTGTGGATGTCCACGATTGCCTTCACCCTCTGTTTTGCCGTCTGGACGATCTTCGCGATCATCGGCATCCGCATCAAACAGGATCTCGGCCTGAACGAAGCCGAGTTCGGATTGCTGGTCGGCACGCCCGTTCTGACCGGTTCGCTTGTCCGTATCGTCCTTGGCATCTGGACCGGCCGTTATGGCGGCCGCCTCGTCTACACGCTCACCATGTTGGCTGCTGCCCTGGCGACCTTCCTCCTCTCCTATGCCCAGACCTACACGCAGATGCTGATCGCCGGCCTCGGCGTCGGCCTTGCCGGCGGCTCCTTCGCAGTCGGCGTCGCCTATGTCTCGCCCTTCTTCCCGCCTCAAAAGCAGGGAACGGCGCTCGGCATCTTCGGTGCCGGCAACGTCGGCGCCGCAGTGACCAAATTCGCGGCACCCTTCGTCTTGATCGCCTGGGGCTGGCAGGCGGTTGCTCAGATCTGGGCGGTCGGCCTGGCATTAATGGCAATCGTCTTCTGGTTCACCACAACGGATGATCCAGCCTTCCGCCTTCGCCGCGAGGGCAAGGTTGCCTCCAAGAGCCTGGCACAGGAATTCGCGCCGCTGAAAAACGTCCAGGTCTGGCGTTTCTCCCTCTACTACTTCTTCGCCTTCGGCGGTTTCGTTGCCCTGTCGCTGTGGCTGCCCCGCTATCTGGTCGGTGTTTACGGCTTCAATCTAGCAACTGCAGGCATGGTCGCAGCCGCTTATTCCATTCCGGGCAGCATCTTTCGTGCATTCGGCGGTGTTGTCTCCGACAAGAAGGGCGCCCGCAGCGTGATGTATGTGATGTTCGCCGTCGCAGCTGTCGCGACACTCATCCTGTCACTCCCGGCTGCCGGCGCAAGCGCAACGGTCGGCATCACGCCTGCGGTCTTCATCGTCGTCATCTTCGCTCTCGGCTTCGTCATGAGCCTCGGCAAGGCCGCCGTCTACAAGCACATCMCGGCCTACTACCCTGAAAGCGTCGGCGCCGTTGGCGGCATCGTCGGCATGATGGGCGGCCTTGGCGGCTTCATCCTGCCGATCGCCTTCGGCTTTCTCAAGGATATGACCGGCCTCTGGTCGAGCTGCTTCATGCTGCTCTTTGCGATCGTGATCATTTCGCTGGTCTGGATGCACCTGTCGGTCAAGCAACTCGACCGCCGTGGCCTCTCCGCCCAAGCCGTCGCTGCCACCTGATCTGAGGACCTGAAACCATGACTGAGAAGCTTGTCATCATCGGCAACGGCATGGCGCCCGGGCGCATGCTCGAGCACCTGTTCGAAAGGACGCCGGGCCAATATCAGGTCACGATCTTCAACGCCGAGCCGCGCGTCAACTACGACCGCATCATGCTCTCGCCGGTTCTGTCCGGCGAAAAGGACTACGAAGAGATCATCATCCACGGCGATGGATGGTACATCAAGCACGGCATCACCCTCTACAAGGGCCACAAGATCATCAAGATCGACCGTGCGGCCAAGACGGTCACGTCGGATCACGGCGTCACGGAAAGCTACGACAAGCTGGTGATCGCCACCGGCTCCGTGCCCTTCATCATTCCCGTGCCCGGCAAGGATCTGCCCGGCGTCATCACCTATCGCGACCTCGACGACGTGCAGGCGATGCTGCTCGCCGCCCAGTCTCGCGAGAAAGCGATCGTCATCGGCGGCGGCCTGCTCGGCCTTGAAGCGGCGGCCGGCCTTGCCTCTCGCGGCATGGACGTCACTGTCCTGCATGTCATGCCGACACTGATGGAGCGCCAGCTCGATCCTGCTGCCGGCTATCTCCTGCAGAAGGCAGTGGAAGAGCGAGGCATCAAGGTCATCTGCAAGGCCAATACCAAGGCCATCATCGGTAACGGCAAGGTCGAGGGCATCGAGCTCGACGACGGCCGTATCATTCCGGCGACCCTCGTCGTCATGGCGGTCGGCATCCGCCCGAGCGTTGGGCTCGCCAAGGACGCCGGCATTGCCGTCAACCGCGGCATCGTCGTCGATGACGGCATGCTGACCTCGGACGGCAGCATCATGGCGCTCGGCGAATGCGCCGAAGTCGGCGGCATGGTCTACGGCCTTGTCGCTCCGCTTTACGAGATGGCCCGCGTCGCCGCCTCGCATCTATCCGGCGACCGTTCCGCTGCCTTCGTGCATTCCGACACGCCGACCAAGCTCAAAGTGACAGGCATCGAGCTCTTCTCGCTCGGTGACTTCGCCGATGGCGACGACCGAGAGGAAATCGTGCTGCGCGACGCCTCAGCCGGCGTCTATAAGCGCCTCGTGTTGAAGGACAACAGGATCATCGGCACCGTGCTCTACGGCGAAACCGCCGACGGCGCCTGGTTCAACGATCTGAAAAAGAAACAGACCGATATCAAGGAAATGCGCGAAACGCTGATCTTTGGTCAGGCCTACCAGGGAGGGTCGCCGCTGGACCCTATGGCGGCCGTTGCAGCCTTGCCGGATGACGCGGAAATCTGTGGCTGCAACGGCGTATGCAAGGGCAAGATCACGTCGACGATCACGTCCAAAGGCCTGACGTCACTGGACGACGTGCGCGCCCACACCAAGGCGTCCGCCTCCTGCGGCTCCTGCACCGGCCTCGTTGAAAAGCTGATGACGCTGACGCTTGGCGACAGCTACAACCCGGCCGCCGTCACGCCGATGTGCACCTGCACCGAACTCAGCCATGACGACGTCCGCCGCCTCATCAAGGCCAAGGGTCTGAAGAGCATCCCTGCCGTCATGCAGGAGCTCGAATGGAAGACGTCGTGCGGTTGCGCCAAGTGTCGCCCGGCTCTCAACTACTACCTCGTCTGCGACTGGCCGGACGAATATGCCGACGACTACCAGTCGCGCTTCATCAACGAACGCGTCCACGCCAACATCCAGAAGGACGGCACCTATTCCGTCGTTCCGCGCATGTGGGGCGGCGTGACGAACTCCAACGAACTGCGCGCCATCGCTGATGTCGTCGACAAGTTCGAAATCCCGATGGTGAAGGTGACGGGCGGCCAGCGCATCGACCTGCTCGGCATCGAGAAGGAAGACCTGCCGGCTGTCTGGGCCGATCTCGGCAAGGCAGGATTTGTTTCCGGACAGGCCTATGCCAAGGGCCTGCGCACGGTGAAGACCTGCGTCGGCTCCGATTGGTGCCGCTTCGGCACGCAGGACTCCACCGGCCTCGGTATCCGCATCGAGAAGTTCATGTGGGGCTCCTGGACGCCGGCGAAGCTGAAGCTCGCCGTCTCCGGCTGCCCGCGCAACTGCGCCGAAGCGACCTGCAAGGATATAGGCGTCATCTGCGTCGACTCGGGTTTCGAGATCCACTTCGCCGGCGCCGCCGGCCTCGACATCAAGGGCACGGAGGTCCTCGGCCTCGTCAGGACCGAGGACGAGGCGCTGGAGCATATCGTGGCGCTGACACAGATGTATCGCGAGCAGGCCCGCTATCTCGAGCGCATCTACAAGTGGGCAAAGCGCGTCGGCTTGGAGGAAATACGCCGCCAGATCATGGGCGACGCCGACAAGCGCGAGGCTTACTACGATCGCTTCGTCTTCTCCCAGAAATTCGCCCAGGTCGATCCCTGGTCGGAGCGCGTCTCCGGCAAGGACAAGCATGAGTTCAAGCCGATGGCGACCATCGGTTACCCGCAGGCCGCTGAGTAAGGAGATTGATATGAACTGGATTTCAATCGGCGACATCTCCGACATTCCGCTGCGGGGCGCTCGCTGCGTGAAGACACCCCAGGGAAAGATCGCCGTCTTCCGAACGGCCGAAAACGAGGTCTTCGCCATCGAGGACCACTGCCCGCACAAGGGCGGGCCGCTCTCCCAGGGCATCGTCCATGCCAAGGCAGTCACCTGCCCGTTGCACAACTGGGTGATCTCGCTCGAAACCGGCAAGGCGCTCGGCGCCGATGAGGGCGAAGTGCGGACCATTCCCGTCCGCAACGAGGACGGCGCCCTCTACATCGCGCTTGAAAGCCTGATGATGGCAGCCGAATGATGCAGAAAGAGGTCAAGACAACCTGTCCCTATTGCGGTGTCGGCTGCGGCGTCATCGCCAAGCTCGCGGAAGACGGCAAGGTGTCCGTCAAGGGCGACCCGGACCATCCCTCCAACTTCGGGCGGCTGTGCTCGAAGGGCTCGGCGCTCGGAGAAACCGTCGATCTCGACGGGCGCATCCTCCATCCGGAAATTGCGGGGGAGCGGGCGGAATGGGGACAGGCGCTTGACCTCGTCGCGCAACGATTTTCCGATGCCATCGCCGAGCACGGCCCCGATTCCGTTGCTTTCTATGTGTCCGGCCAGCTGCTGACCGAGGACTACTATATCGCCAACAAGCTGATGAAGGGCTTCATCGGTTCGGCCAACATCGACACCAATTCGCGGCTCTGTATGTCGTCCTCCGTCGCCGGTCACCGCCGCGCCTTCGGCTCGGACACAGTGCCGGGCACCTACGAAGACATCGAGCTTGCCGATCTGGTGATCCTCACCGGCTCGAACCTCGCCTGGTGCCACCCGGTCATCTACCAGCGGCTGGCGGCGGCCAAGGCCGCGCGCCCCGGCATGAAGGTCGTCGTCATCGATCCGCGGCGGACGATGACATCAGATATCGCCGACCTGCATCTCGCCATCCGCCCGGACAGCGATGTTGCCCTTTTCGTCGGCCTTTTCGAACACCTGATCGCAAGCAACGCCATCGACCAGAACTACGTCGCCGAACATACCAACGGCTTTGCGGAGGCCTTTACGGCTGCCACAGGCGTCTCCTTCAACGAGGTGCTTGATATGACCGGCCTGCCGGCCATGCAGCTTCGCGAATTCTACCGCCTCTTTGCCACGACCGAGAAGGTCGTCACCTGCTACAGCCAGGGCGTCAACCAGTCCTCATCTGGCACCGACAAGGTCAACGCCATCATCAACTGTCATCTCGCCACCGGCCGCATCGGCCGGCCGGGCATGGGCCCGTTCTCGCTCACCGGCCAGCCGAATGCGATGGGTGGTCGCGAAGTCGGTGGGCTTGCCAACATGCTTGCCGCCCACATGGCCATCGAAAATGCCGAGGACCGCGACCGTGTCCAGCGCTTCTGGAATGCGCCGGCCATTGCGCAAAAGCCGGGCCTGAAGGCCGTCGACATGTTCAGGGCTGTCGCCGACGGCCGCATCAAGGCGCTCTGGATCATGGCGACCAACCCGGTTGTTTCCATGCCGGATGCCGACGCCGTCGAGGCCGCCATCAAGGCTTGTCCCTTCGTCGTGGTCTCCGATGTCCTGAAAAGCACAGACACCGCCCGTCACGCCCATGTCCTTCTGCCCTCGCTCGGCTGGGGTGAGAAGAGCGGCACTGTCACCAACTCCGAGCGCCGCATCTCCCGCCAGCGCCCCTTCCTCGATGCACCGGGAGAGGCCCGCGCCGACTGGTGGCAGCTTGCCGAAGTGGCGCGTCGCATGGATTTTGCCCAAGCCTTCGACTTCAGCTCCAATGCCGAAATCTTCGACGAGCACGCCGCTCTCTCCGCCTTCGAGAACAACGGCCGTCGCGACTTTGATATCGGCGCATACGTCGGCTTGAACCGTCAGTCGTACGACGAACTCCCCCCTTTCCAGTGGCCACAGCCCGCAGGCCACAACGCGACCGAGACCCGCTTCTTCGCCAAGGGCGGCTTCTACCACGCCGACGGCAAGGCACGTTTCATCGCCGTCGAACCGGTCGCCTCGGATCGCACCAGCGCCGACTATCCCTTCACACTGAACACCGGCCGTATCCGCGACCAGTGGCACACGATGACCCGGACGGGCAAAAGTGCGCGGCTCTCCTCGCACATCGCCGAGCCCTTCGCAGAGCTTCATCCGCGCGACGCCATCGAGATCCGCGTCGGCAATGCCGGCCTCGTCGAAATCGAAAGCCCTCACGGCAAAGCCCTGGTTCGCGCCCTGATCACCGAGCGCCAGGCGCGCGGCAGCATTTTCGTACCGATGCACTGGAACGATCAGTTCGCCGCGAAGGCACGCATCGACGCCGTCGTCGCACCCTTGACCGACGCAATCTCCGGCCAGCCGGCATCGAAGAATGGTGCGGTTGCTGCTCGACGCTTCAAAGCGGCGCGCTACGGCTTTGCCGTTTCCGCAGCCAAGCCTGATCACCTCGATGCCGCCTATTGGGCGCTGGCAAAGGCCGAAGGCGGCTGGCGAGTGGAGCTCGCCTTCGACCGGCCGGTCGAGGACTGGTGCACGTGGTGCCGCAGCACCTTCGCTATTCCCGAGGGCGTCGAGCCGCTTGGTTACGCCGACCAGCAATCCGGCGATCTGAGGCTTGCCTTCTTTGGCGGCCAGCGACTGCTTGCCGCCTTGTTCCTGGCGCGCGAACCGGTGGCTGTTGCGCGCAACTGGGCGATCTCGCAGCTCACCGCCGAGCACACCAATCTGCGCAAGCGCTTCGCTCTCGTTGCCGGTCGCCCGGGCGCAGACAAGCCCGATCCGGGTGCCACCGTCTGCTCCTGCTTCGGCGTCGGCGTCAACCAGATCGTCGCCGCTGTACGCGGCGGCTGCCACAGCGTCGAAGCCGTCGGCAAGGAACTCAATGCCGGAACCAACTGCGGCTCGTGCCGCGCCGAAATCAGGGGGATCATCGATGGATGTCTTGCAGCAGCCGCGGAATGAAGCACCCGCCCGCATGGAACCGCTTGCCAAGCTGCCGGTGTTCTGGGCACTTGAATCCAAGCGCGTGATCGTCGCCGGCGGATCCGATGCCGCCGCCTGGAAAGCCGAGCTTCTCGCTGCCTGCGGCGCGGAGGTGCATGTCTACGCCGACGCGGTTTCCGACACTTTCGAGAACCTGATCTCGCGCGGCGCCGAGCATCCTCGGGGCAGTTTCGTCCGTCACTGCCATGGCTGGAATGAAACCATCTTCGCCGGCGCGGCCATCGCCATCGCCGACTGTGAGGAAGAGGACGAGGCGAAAGCCTTCTTCGACGCCGCCCGCATGGCCGGCGTCCCAGTCAACGTCATAGACAAGCCTGCCTTCTGCCAGTTCCAGTTCGGCTCCATCGTCAACCGCTCACCCGTCGTCGTCTCGATCTCGACGGATGGCGCCGCCCCGATCCTCGCCCAGGCGATCCGGCGTCGCATCGAGACATTGCTGCCTTGGACACTGAAGGGTTGGGCTGAACTCGCTCAGACATTGCGCGACCGGGTCAATGAACGACTGACTCCCGGCCCGCTCCGCCGCGCCTTTTGGGAGCGATTTGTCGATCGCGCCTTTTCAAGTTCGGATACGCCGGAGGAGGGCGTCGGCGGGCTGCTTCTCGAGGAGGCCGACAGGCTTCGGGAAGCGCCCGCCCACTCCTCGCGCGGTCGCGTGACGCTGGTCGGCGCCGGCCCGGGTGATGCGGAGCTTCTGACGTTGAAGGCCGTCCGCGCCCTGCAAGCCGCAGACGTGATCCTCTTCGACGACCTGGTTTCTTCAGAGGTTCTGGAGCTTGCCCGGCGAGAAGCCAAGCGCATGTTGGTTGGCAAGCGCGGTGGCCGCACAAGCTGCCGCCAGGAAGACATCAACGCCATGATGGTGAAGCTCGCCAAATCAGGCAAGCGGGTCGTACGACTGAAGTCCGGCGATCCGATGATCTTCGGCCGCGCCGGCGAAGAGATTGCCCATCTCGATCGCGAAAACATCCCCGTCGATGTCATCCCCGGCATAACAGCCGCAAGCGCCATGGCCTCCCGCCTCGGGATTTCGCTGACGCATCGCAACCATGCCCAATCCGTCCGCTTCATCACCGGCCATTCTCGTCATGGCGGCCTGCCGATCGATGTCGACTGGGCCGCTGTCGCCGATCGCCACACCACAGCTGTCTTCTACATGGGTGGCAGGACGGCACCGCTCATCGCCGACCGGTTGATCGAGGAAGGCCTGCCGCCGGAAACGCCGGCCATCATCATCAGCGACGTGAGCCGTTCGACCGAACGTGACTGGAGCGGCACGCTCGCAACCATCCCTGAGGGAATTGCGGCGATCGGCTACGACAATCCGGTACTGATTGCGGTCGGCAGTGCGCTTGCAGCACGCCTGAACGTTCGCGACACGAACGGTTTCGACGGTGATCATCGTTTGGTCATGGGTGCGCGCTGATGCAACTCCACAAGATCGCCCCCGCCCTCCTCGTTCTTGCCATTGCCTTGAGCTGGCCGCGCTTCAGCAGCATCTTTCGCGGCGAAACACAGGCCGCGGTGGCAACTGCGCCGCTGACCATGATCGCCAGCGCCGTCAGCCTTTCCGCTCTCGGATTGGCCTTCGCCGGCAACGGACCATGGCTCGGCATGCTGATCGCGGCGCTAGGCCTGCTTCTCGGCTGGACGATGCGCACGCCGGCGCCGCCGTTTGCCATCTCGCTTTCCGCGCTTAGTCTAGCCGCATACCTGCAGTTCGGACCGCCCACTCTCTTCTAGCCGCCATTCAGGCCGCGATCCGCGCCGTCCGTTCCGGCAGCATGTGGGCCGTGGCGCTTAGCAGGTCCGTCTGCGAGATGAGCCCGACGACATGGCCGGTGGGATCGACGATGACAACGGCGTGGGTGCGCCCGTCCGTCAAGACGGGCAACAGACTGACGGCCGGCGCATCTGGAGGAGCGGTTGCCGCCGTCACGATATGGCCGGCAACCTGCTCGGCCTGCATCAATTCGCGCAGCCCGACCGTGCCGATCAATCGCCCAGTGCCATCCTTAACGGGCAGCGTGCGGATGTTGTGCTTCAAAAGCAGCGCGCGCGCATCCTCCGCCGTGGCATTCTCCCCGACCGCAATCACATCACGCGACATGATATCGGCGCAGCTGACGGTGCCATGGGAACGAACGGCAGCCTCTACCTCGACCTGCCGCAGCAAGCGGCTCAAGTCACCACGATCGATATCGAACGTTTCCTCGAACTTCGCCAGCGCCGCATCGACGTCTTCCTCGCGGAAGCCTATCCGTGTCACGGACGGCGGATCGATCGTCTGATGCGTATTGACCGGCGCCGGCACGGCGACGTGCGGATAGTTTCGCCGTCCCAGTTTATGGAAAACAATGCCGAGCGCCACCAGGATGCAGGAATTCAGCGCCACCGGCACAAAGGGGAAAAGCAGCCCCCAGCTCGCTACCGCCGGGCCGCCCAGCACGGCGGTCAGCGCCGCGGCGCCACCCGGCGGGTGCAGGCAGCGGGTGAACGACATGGCGCCGATCGCCAACGAGACGCCGACGCCGATCGCGATGATCGGTTCGTGAATGAAGTGTGCGGCGAGAATGCCCATCATGGCGGAGATCGTGTTGCCACCAATGATCGACCAGGGCTGTGCCAGCGGACTTGCCGGCACGGCGAAAAGCAGCACGGCCGAAGCCCCCATCGGCGCGACGATTAGCGGCAGGTGCGGGCCCTGGCCGAAAAAGTAGCCACAGACCATGCCTGTCAGCGCGATCGCAATCAGCGCGCCAAGGCAGGCAAGCATGCGCTCACGCAGCGTGGCGCCGGCGAGGATCGGCGAAAACAAGCGGCGGCCGAGGGCCTTGGGAGTGCTGGAATCTGACATGACGAACCGACAGTTTGTGAAACGAAGCGTGCGGGTTGCAAGAAGGTTGCGCGCAGAGGTCAGCCGCTTGGAGGTGAGAGGCCGTCCCTGCCCCTCGAGGCAATGAGGACATCGTGAAAAGCCTCGAACGCGTCCGATCGGTCACCCTTGCGGCGAACGAGAAAGGTCTCCACTGCGCCAATATCGCGGGTGACGATATCGGCGGGCCAGCGCAGAAGGTCGTAGACGGAGCGCGGCATGACGCCGAAGGCGTTGCCGGCGACAATGCTGGCGAGGATCGCATGATAGGAGCCGAGCTCGAGCGTGCGCGGCGAAGCGGCGTCCTCAGCCCACTCCTCGGCCATGCGCCGATAGGTGCAGCCTGGTTCCATCACGGCGAGCGTCCCGACACGCAGATCGGCTGCGGCTTTCACCTCGGGATGCTTCGGCGGAAGGACGAGGATCAGATCCTCGAGATAGATCCGCCGCGCTTCAAACCGGCCGAGGTCGAGATCGGCATAGCGCGTCTCGTCCAGCGACGTCTGCGGCGGCCGCGCGATCAACGCGCAATCCAGCTCTTCGGCGAGCACGCTCTGCATGAGCTCCCGTGTCGCCCCCATCGTCAATTGCAGGGAAACGTCGGGCCACAGCGACCCGAACCGCCTGATGACCTCGGGGAGTCGGCTCGCGGCCGTGCTTTCCATCGTTCCGACGCGCATCACGCCCGATGCAGCCAGCGGCCGCACGGCCTGCTTTGCTTCCACGGCCAGATCGGCAAGACGTGTCGCATAGGATAGAAAGATCGTGCCTTCGCGCGTCAACGACATCTTTTTGCCGTCTCGAGAAAACAGCGCCACCCCAAGATCCTCTTCGAGCTGCTGGACGCGCGTCGTGACGTTCGACGGCACACGCCCCACTGCGGCCGCCGCCTTCGTGACGCTGGAATGCGCCGCGACTGCCTTGAAGATTTCAATTGACGACAGATCCATATATTCGCTCGAAAAGAATACGGGAGGCGCTTTATTCTCTAAATGGAAACGAAAATCAACCGCTCTTTCTGGGATGTGACCGCGTTGCCCGATTTTTCCGCCCTGGCCCGGAAAACAAAARAGCCGCCGGATTGCTCCGACGGCTCTTCGAAATTCTTGTTCTGTCCGACTTAGTTCGAGTCGAACTTCCGCACTTCCATGAAGTTGACCGCAGTGCCGCTGAAGCGGCCCGGATCGATGGAGGCTGTCTTCGTGAAGCCCTCGGCATAGACCGCGGTCGGCTGGGCACGAAGCGTCTGGCTGACGAAGCGAGGCGCCTTGACCGGCTTGGTGACCATTTCCATGCGGGCATTGGTGAGCGCCCACTGCGAGATGATCTTCTGCGTCAGCTTCGGCTCGGTGCGAACCGTTGCGCGGCTGGCGTCGGCCTCTGCCGCCTCATGCTTCGTCGGGCGGCCGCCCTTGGTCGGCAGGCCCTGCGACAGTCCATTCGCATCGGTCGGCTTCGGTGCATCGAACGCATCGCCGAAGCTTGCGGACTTCGTCGCCGGCACCAGAGCGGCAAGCTGCAATTGCGGCCTTTCGCCCGGAACCTTTTGCGGCATTGCCGCGTTAATAGCCTGCTCGACGCTCGTGACCGGCGCCTGGTTGGATGCGACTTGACGATCGCCATCAACATTTTGCTGGTCGAGGGCATCGGCAACGGCCGGAGAAAGCGTATCTTCCTGGTCCACCATGTCGTCCTCAGCTTCGGCATCGGCACTCGCCGCGGCCAGAAGCTTTTCGGCAAGCGCCGGTCGTTCACCCGGCGTCGGAACCGCTGCGAGATTCCCCGTCATCGCAGATGGATCAGCCGAGGCGACTTCCGCGTCTCCTGGAGAGCGGCGCGGTCCGAGTAGGGAAGGAACCGGTACGCTGTAGGCGCTGAGATCCGCGAACTGCTGCTGACCTTGCTCGGTCACAGCGGAAAGGGCTTGCTGCGCTGCATTTCCGGATTGCGGAGCGACGAGGGCGCTGGCCATCTCGCTACCGCCTGGCTGATTGGCGAACGCCGGACGCACCTGCGGAATCGGCGCGTTTACACTTGCGACTTCAGTAGCCTGCGCGGGCACTTGCTCGCCGGGATTGGCGGCGTTCGGCATGTTAGCCGCTGGCGGCGTCGCCTTCGCGACCGCCACTGCTGCGCTGCTATCATCATCGGAGCTGTCTTCGGCCTCGTCGGCGCCGCCTCCAAACAGGGCTGCAAACAGCGTCTTATGCTTTGGCTGATCGCCGACCGACGAGCCCGAATAGGCGCCGGAGCTTGCCATCTGCACCTGCGTCGAGCTCACGCGACGCTTGTAATCGGCCACCGCCTGCTCGTAGCCCGGCAGCGGACGGCCATCCGATGGGATGTGCATCGTGTTGCCGTTGGGGAAGAGCCGGACCAGTTCTTCGCGGCTCATGCGCGGCCAGGCGCGGACGCCGCCGACGTCCATGTGGACGAAGGGAGAGCCGGATTTCGGATAGAATCCAACGCCGCCGACCTGCATTTTCATGCCGATGCCGCGCAAAGTGGCCAGTTTGACGTCGGGAATGAAGAAATCCATCGCCTTGCCAAGCATATGCTGGCTCTTCTCGGCGACGCCGGAATTGCGCGAACGCGACTTCAGCATGGCGTTGGTGGCCGGAGAACGGAAGCCGCAGACGACGTTGATGTAGTCGCGCGAGCCGCTCTGACGGTAGACTTCCCAGATGAGGTCGAAAAGGCGCGGGTCCATGTTCGTCGGCTGGTTCTTACGCCAGTCGCGAAGGAACCGGTTCAGTTGCTGGAGACCCTTCGGGTCAAACCGGCCGTTGCGCTTGTAGGTGATGACGGCTTTTTCGCCGGTATGGACGAAATAGAGTTTGAGACTACGCGTTTCGCCTGCCGCCTCGGAAGGCGAACTGACTAGAACAGGCGACGAAACGGCGAGTGCGAGAAGGGCGGCCATAGCCGTCCTAAACACCTTTCCGCAAAGGCCCGTGGACCTTGTGCGCCAGTTCAAGCGCGAAGGTCTCGTATTCCGATTCAGATCCGGCAACTCAATCCCCGTCAGACAGCCGATGGTCCCTCTTTGACACCGTTGACTGTTAAATGCGGTCACACGATGGCAAAAATGCCACACGCGTTCAACCTTTTCTTTACATAGTGAACAGCCCACTAACAAGTGGTTTATGTTTCGTAACAAAAGATGATTGCCGGAGTGTTAATTAGAAAACCTATGCCGCGTCCTTCAGCGGATTGTCGGGGTCTATGCCGTAATCCTTGAGTTTCCGGTACAATGTGGACCTTCCGATACCCAATTTCCGAGCCACTTGACTCATCTGCCCCCGATAGAATTTAAGGGCGAATCGGATCAGTTCTTCCTCCACATCCGCGAGCTTGCGCACATCCCCGGCAGGGTTTGTGCTCGCAATTGCGTTGTCGGGCGCCTCCGTGATTCGTGCAACCGCCTCTTCGACGCTGGCCTGATGGGCCGGATAATCGGTGGCTGAAAAGTCGTTTTGTCGATCGACACGCCTGTTGTCGGCGACCAGCGCCAAATGATCAACGACCTCGTATTCGGGCAGCTGTGCCGCAATCTGCGGGAAATCCGCTTCGGTCAGCTCACCGCCTTCGGCGAGGACCACCGCGCGGAAAATCGCGTTCTCGAGCTGGCGGATATTGCCCGGCCAGTCATAGGCTGTGAGCAAAGCCAATGCACCGGAGCTAACCGACATACGACGGCCGTTCTTCTGCTCGCTCGAGAAGCGCTCGGTGAAGACGCGCACGAGATGCGGAATGTCTTCCTTTCGCTTGCGGAGCGCGGGAATGGTGATCGGGAAGACATTCAGGCGATAGTAGAGGTCCTCGCGGAAGTGACCGTTCTTGACCTCTTCGATCAGATCCTTGTTTGTCGCCGAAATCAGCCGGACATTGACCTTGTGCGCAGTGCGCGCGCCAACGGTCTCAATTTCCCCCTGCTGGACGGCGCGCAGCAGCTTGACTTGAACCTCGAGCGGCAGGTCGCCGATCTCATCGAGGAGGATGGTGCCGCCATCGGCTTCCATGAACTTGCCGATATGCTTTTCGGTGGCACCGGTGAAGGCGCCCTTTTCGTGGCCGAAGAGAATGCTTTCGACCAGATTGTGCGGAATGGCGCCGCAATTGACCGTGACGAATGGCTTGCCGGAACGGTCGCTGCCGGACTGGATCGCACGGGCGACCAGTTCCTTGCCGACGCCGGACTCGCCTTCAAGCACGACAGGAATGTTCGACTGCGCTGCGCGCTGCGCCAGATCGATGACGCGGAGCATTGCCGGGCTGGCCGAAACGATATCATCGAAGCCGACTGCGCCGGAGCGCGATCGGCGGCCGGCGCGTGCCTTGACCTCGCGCTGGTCGAGCTTCAGGGCGTTGGAGATCGAATTGGCAATCCGCTCCGGAGAGACCGGCTTGACGACGAAATCGAAGGCGCCGGCGCGCATTGCCTGCACCACGGTCTCGATACCGCCCTGCCCTGTCTGGACAATCACCGGAACATGCGTGCCGAATTCGTGCAGTGCCTCGAGGAATTCGAGGCCCGTCATCTCCGGCATCATCAGGTCGAGAACGATGACATTATAGAGGCCGCTGCCTCTCTTCACCATCTCCAGCCCGATCCGGCCGTTTTCCGCCTGATGGACGACGTGGCCGTGACGCTCTATCGCGTTCTTGAGCAGTCGACGCTGGATCGGGTCGTCCTCGACGACGAGTATCTGCGCTGCACCCTTGAGCTCATGGTAACCGGTCATTGCTGCCTCACTTCATGCGAAACCTGAGAGGCACTTTGGCAGAAAGGCTTGAACATCCAGTTTTGAGAAACAATTGCATTTTAACGTTTGTGACGAGGCCGAATCCGACCCGAAACGGAGCTTGTGGGCAGGCGAAAGCCCCTTGATGCCAAGCCTTTAGCGGCATAGACAGTCAAGCCTGTCGCAAAAGAGGAAGAGGACCCCGATGATGAAAAACACGCTCTCCGGCACCGCCATTAATTTTTCGGCAAGTTCTGCTGCCTCCGCGACCGACGCCGCTCTGGGCGAACTGCCGACCTGGAAGCTGCAGGATCTCTACCCCTCCGCAACGTCCACGGCCTTTACCGCCGACATGGAGAAGGCCGGCAGACAGGCAATCGCCTTCGAAGAGAAGTGGAAGGGCAAGCTTGCCGATGCCGCGACAAAAAAAGGCGCCGAGGGCATCGGTCAGGCACTGAAGGAGTATGAGGCGCTGGACGACATTATCGGGCGCCTCGGCTCCTTTGCCGGCCTTACTTATTTCTCCGACACATCGAACCCGGTGAACGGCAAGCTCTATGGTGACGCCCAGACAAAGATCACCGAATTCTCCAGCCATCTGTTGTTTTTTGCGCTTGAACTCAATCGCATCGACGACGCCGTCATCAATGCCTGCATGGCAAACGACCCGGATGCCGGCCACTACCGACCCTGGCTCATCGACCTGCGCAAGGACAAGCCCTATCAGCTGGAAGACAAGCTCGAACAGCTGTTCCTAGAAAAATCGATGACCTCGGCGGCTGCCTTTAACCGCCTGTTCGACGAGACGATGGCGGACCTGCGCTTCGAGGTCGACGGCGAGAAGCTGCCGCTCGAAGTCACGCTGAACATGCTCCAGGAAAAGGATCCTGAGGTTCGCCATAAGGCTGCGATGGCGCTGGCGAAGACCTTCAAGGAAAACCTGCGCATCTTCGCGCTGATCACCAACACGCTCGCCAAGGATAAGGACATCTCGGACCGCTGGCGCGGCTTCGAGGACATTGCTGACAGCAGGCATCTTGCCAACCGTGTCGAGCGCGAGGTGGTCGACGCGCTGGCGGCTGCCGTCAAGGAAGCCTATCCCCGCCTCTCGCACCGATACTACAAGATGAAGGCAAAATGGCTCGGCATGGACCAAATGAACTTCTGGGACCGCAACGCACCGCTGCCGGAAACCTCCAATGCCGTGATTTCCTGGAACGAGGCGAAGGACACGGTGCTGTCGGCCTATGGCAACTTTGCGCCGGAGATGGCCGCAATCGCCAAGCGCTTCTTCGACGAGCAGTGGATCGACGCCCCCGTCCGCCCCGGCAAGGCGCCCGGCGCCTTCGCGCACCCGACCGTTCCGTCGGCGCACCCCTATGTGCTCGTCAACTATCTCGGCAAGCCGCGCGACGTGATGACGCTCGCCCACGAGCTTGGCCATGGCGTCCATCAGGTTCTGGCCGGCGCCCAGGGCGCGCTTATGTGCCAGACGCCGCTGACGCTTGCCGAAACCGCATCCGTCTTCGGCGAAATGCTGACTTTCCGCGCCCTTCTCGACAAGACCAAGGACAAGCGTGAGCGCAAGGCGATGCTTGCCCAGAAGGTCGAGGACATGATCAATACGGTCGTGCGCCAAATCGCCTTCTACGAGTTCGAGCGCAAAGTCCACACCGCCCGCAAGGCCGGCGAACTGACATCGGATGATATCGGAGAACTCTGGCTCTCAGTGCAATCCGAAAGCCTCGGGCCGGCGATCAAGATCTCGGAAGGCTACGAGACCTACTGGGCTTATATCCCGCACTTCATCCACTCGCCCTTCTACGTCTACGCCTACGCCTTCGGCGATTGCCTGGTGAACTCGCTCTATGCCGTCTACCAGAAGGCCGACAAGGGCTTTCAGGAGAAGTATTTCGAGCTTCTGAAGGCGGGCGGCACCAAGCATCATTCGGAGCTTTTGAAGCCATTCGGCCTCGACGCCACCGATCCGTCGTTCTGGAGCAAGGGGTTGTCGATGATCGAAGGGCTGATCGACGAATTGGAAGCACTTGATAAGAGCGCATAAGCTCTCGATCCAAAGGCAGGCATGACCAAGGCTGAACGCTACGTTCTGTTCCGGGATGACACGACCGGGCAAGTGATGCTCTTTTCCGATCCGTCGGAGATCATCATTGCCCGGACGCGCGCCGAGTTCCTTGCGGGCCTTGCCCGTATGGAAGAGGCAAAAGCGGCTGGCAAATGGCTGGCGGGCTACATGGCTTATGAAGCCGGCTACCTCTTCGAGGAAAAGCTCGCCGCTTTCCTGCCTGAAGGCCGGGAGACGCCGCTGCTCGCCTTCGGCGTCTTCGATACTCCCGAAGCCGGTATCCATCCTCTCGCGCAGCAGACACACCGCAGCGAAAACGACGAATTCCTGAGCGAGCCCAAGGCCGGTTGGGACTTTGCTCGATATAAAGAGCGATTCGATCGCCTGCATTGGCACCTACGTCAGGGCGATTGCTACCAGGCAAACCTCACCATGCCGATCACCGCCCGCTGGTCCGGCGATCCGCGCGACGCCTTCTGGTCGCTGATTTCGAGGCAGCCTGTGAAATACGGCGCGCTGGTCGATCTCGGCGGCCCCATCCTGCTTTCACGCTCGCCCGAGCTCTTCTTCCGCACCGACGAAGAGGGCTGGATCGAAACACATCCGATGAAGGGAACGGCAAAACGCGGGGCCGATGATACCGAGGACGCGGCAATCGTCGCCGCGATGCGCGACGACATAAAGACGCAAGCCGAAAACCGCATGATCGTCGATCTGCTGCGCAACGACATCTCGCGCATCACGGAGGTCGGCACCCTGGATGTCCCGAAACTCTTCGACATCGAGACCTATCCGACCGTCCACCAGATGGTCAGCCACGTGCAGGCGAAACTCCTTCCGAATCTGACCATTCGCGATATCTTCGCTGCCCTCTTTCCCTGCGGATCGATCACCGGCGCCCCAAAACTCAGTGCCATGCAGATCCTGCACGCGCTGGAAGACACACCGCGCGACGCCTATTGCGGCGCGATCGGCATGATTGCGCCCGGCGGCGGCATGCGCTTCTCGGTGGCGATCCGCACCATTAGCCTCTTTTCCGATGGCAAGGCGGTCTTCAACGTCGGCGGCGGCATCGTCTTTGATTCCACCGCCGAAGCCGAATACGAGGAGTGCCTGCTGAAAGCGCGGTTTGCGATCGGCGATCAGGAGATCGTGCGATGAACGACTTCTCGCTGCTCGAAACACTGCGTTGGGAACCCGAAGCCGGTTTCGTCAGGCTGCGCCTGCACCTGGCGCGCCTCTCCCGCTCCGCGCGCCGCATCGGCTTTCCAGACCCCACGGATGCTACCGCGAAACTGAAAGAAGCGGTTAGCAGCGCCACAACGGCACGGCGAACGCGTCTGACGCTCGACCGGCTGGGGCAGATCGAGATCACCACGGCTCCCTTCGCGCCGATCCCAGAAGGCACCACATGGAAGGTCCGGATTGCCGAAACCCGTCTCGATTCCGCCGACAAATTGCTGCGGATGAAAACGACGCGCCGTGGTGTCTACGAGACCGCACGCGCCGACTATCCGTCGTCCGAAGTTGACGAAGTTCTGCTTCTGAACGAGCGCGGCGAGGTCTGCGAAGGCACCATCACCTCAGTCTTTCTCGACGACGGATCAGGCGTGTTGCGCACGCCACCAATCTCCTGCGGCCTGCTCGCCGGCGTCTTGCGCACCGAGTTGATCTGCCAGCGCAAGGCGCGGGTTGGACGCATCTCTGTCCACGATCTGACAGCCGGAACACTCTATATGGGTAATTCGTTGCGCGGACTGATACCGGCCCGCCTCCTCAGCTAGGCCACGATCTTCAACCGATCGCGGCCGCTTTGCTTGGCGTGATACAGGGCTTCGTCGGCGCGGGCATAGACCTCGCGCGCCGTCTCTCCTGGCCGCAACTCCGCCAACCCTGCAGAGCAGGTGTAAGAGAAGGACGGTGCGGTGGGTATAGGACGCGCGCCGCGCACCATTCCGATGAGGCGTTCTATGATCAGTTCGGCCTGCGCCAGGGTCGTATCCGGCAGGATCAACATGAATTCCTCGCCGCCGATCCGCCCGAAGCTGTCACGTCGGCGGATAACCGGCTGCACGCGGCGTGAGAAATCAATCAGCACATCGTCGCCGAACTGGTGGCCATAGATGTCATTGATGCGCTTGAAGAAATCAAGGTCGATGATGCAGATGCAGCCCACAGTGCCGGGATTGGCAGAGGCCTGCCCCGCGATCAGGCTCTCCAGCGCCGCCATCATGAAGCGACGGTTGGAAATACTGGTCAACTCATCCGTCTGCGAGGCCCGCAGCGCAAAGTCGCGGTCCTGCCGTACGTCTCGCCCGCTTTGCTTCAGAAAGGTGATGTCGCTAGCAACACAAAGCATCCAGCCGTCTTTCTGCACGGTCTCGGTCATCCAGAACCAGCGACCGTCGACGACGTCGGTTTCGAACGCCCTGAACGGCAGCTTGCCCCGGCGCGATTGCGCGGAAACGAGCCAAGTCTCGAAATCAGCAGTGCGAATGATCGTCCCCTTGCCCGCCTTCGTATTGCGCCGCATGAGTTCCGACCACAAGGGAGTCTCGTCCGGTTCGATGGCGAAAGTCGAACGAAAGGCAGCATTTGCATAGCGCAACCGGTCTTCCTGATCGTAAACGGCGATCAGGACCGCGCTTTCTTCCTGCAATTCGGCAAGCCGCTCAGATATCTGGTTCATCCAATTGTTCCGGGGCACGCTGCAAACAATGGTTCGCACTTTGGCGCAGAGCTCAAAAAAGAAGATGGATGGCTCGGCGCCGATTGAATATTCACATGCATCGGAACACAACACCCCGAAAGGAAATTCTGCGATGTTCATCCTCGCCCTGACCTATGTGAAGCCGAACGAGGAAGCCGACAGGCATATGGAGCCGCATATGGCCTGGGTCAAGGAAGGCTATGCAAAAGGCTGGTTCCTCGCCTCCGGCCGCAAGGTGCCGCGAACTGGCGGCGTGGTGCTCGCGGTCGGTCAGCATGCCGAAATCGAGGCCTACGTCGCAAAAGATCCCTTCACGGTGCATGGCATCGCCGAATACGAGATCACCGAGGTCGCCATCACCACGACTATCGAGGGATTGGATATTTTAAAGGGCTGATTCACAACCGGCGCACCGCCAATTCACTGTGCTCTACTTGGAGCACGGGCCGCCCCAAACTTAGGTGTACCTCGACCGCCAAAACGCTTCACCATAGAGTCCGCATGGTCCGTTGCCCGATATGTCTCTCACGAAAGACAGGAGCGCATTATGTCACAGGCTGAAGCAAAACGCGGTACGATGGGTCAGCAGAAGTCAGGTATGACCCAGAACAACACCTCACAGCCCGGAAGATTGCGGCCCGAAGAGTTGGTCCCGTCGCGCTACGCGGTCCGGGTCGGTGAGATTGACGTGCTGGTGGTCAGCGATGGGGTACTGCCGCTTCCAACCGCGATGTTGGGACATAACGCCGACCCGACCGCCCGGGCGGCCTGGCTTAAGGACATGTTCCTGCCGCCGGACGCTTTCGACTGGGCGCTGAACGTGGTCGTGGTGCGCAGCGGCGGGCAGACCATACTCATCGACGCTGGGCTGGGATTGGACCCGGACTTGAACTTGCCGCGGGCCGGGCAGTTGACCAAGCGACTGGAGGCGGCTGGCATCGATCTTGGATCCGTCACCGACATCGTGCTCACCCACATGCACATGGACCATGTTGGCGGGCTGCTCGTCGACGGAGTGAAGGAACGGCTGCGGCCGGACCTGCGGATTCACGTGGCGGCCGCCGAGGTCAAATTCTGGGAGTCGCCCGATTTCTCCCGCGTCTCGATGCCGCCGGGGTTCCCGGACGCGCTTCGGGCGGCCGCCAAACGTTTCACGGAAGAATACCGCAGCCATCTGCGGCTGTTCGATGAAGAGCAAGCGGTAGCGCCGGGCGTGGTCGCCACACGTACCGGCGGTCACACCCCTGGGCACAGCGTGGTCCGCGTGGCGTCCGGCAACGATCGGCTGATGTTTGCCGGCGACGCCGTGTTCGCGGTCGGGTTCGAACACCCCGACTGGTATAACGGTTTCGAACACGATCCAGAAGAAGCGGCCCGCGTCCGGGTCCGACTTTTGCGGGAGCTGGCGGAGACCGGCGGACTGCTGGTGGCTACTCATCTGCCGTTCCCGTCCGTTGGCCACGTTGCAGTCGAGGGCGACGATTTTCGTTGGGTGCCGGTCTTCTGGGACTACTGAGGGCTTGTCGGGTCAGGGCATGAGCCAAATCTGGCCCCATCCGGACAGTCTGTGGCGGACGGTCTTCCATCGGGGGACATTGGCGGCATAGAGTGCGATCATGACGCCTCTGACCTATACACCCTATGGCGGCTCCGCCCGGCCTTTCACCATCGGTTTGATGCCGCTCGATCCTAGCCGCTGGATCGAGCCGGATGACGATTGGGCCCGCTATGTCGGCGAGAAACGACGCCTGATCGAGACACATCGCGACGAGATCTTCGTTGCCGAGGCGGATACCGCGGAAGCACAGCAGGAGGTCTTCGATCTCCTGCTGGCTTATCTTGCGGAATATCATCCGAAGCTTGCCGACAGCGTTGCCCATGCAACCGAGCGGGATGCACCGCCCCTGCTGCGTGCCGGCCTGCTGGTGCAGGACGATCTCGTCATCATGCGACGTAGGGAAGACGGCTGGCATCTTGTCGCCGGCTTTGTCGCCTTCCCGTCCTCATGGTCGCTGCAGGAGAAGTTCGGTCGCCCGATGCAGGCAATTCACGCCGACGTGCCCGGTTTCGGCGAAGGTACGCGTAACGCGACACTCATCACCCGCATCTTCGATAACCTGCAGGTTTCGCAACCTGTGGAACGGCTGAACTGGTCCGTGAACGTCACGGATGAACTATTTTTGCCACTCTCCAAACACCGCCGCCCGCCGTCGGCCGACCCGTTCACGCTCGCCGAGCGCTTTGCTCGCGTCGAGCGCCAGACGCTGCACAAACTGCCGAAGTCGGGCGATATTCTGTTTACCATCCGCGTCTATGTCGATTCGATAGCCGCGATCGCCGACCACCCGAATGCCGCCAAACTTGCCGGAAGCTTCGCCGCGCAGCTGGATAGTCTCGATGAGCAGCAGGCGGCCTATAAAGGTCTGATACTGCAGAAGGCCGAACTCGTCGCGAAGCTTCGAGCGCTCGCGGACACCCTCTCTCCCGCCTGAGTTTTATGCTCTTGCTCTTTATTGTGACGCCGTTTTGTGGTTAGAGCCGATAATCTCGCATTCTCTGCGCAATTTCCAGATGAATTCCTAAAGGCCCATCGCCTTCGTCGCCTTCCACAGGAGAAAAGAAAGAATGACGGAACAAACCCACCCGGTATATGCCGAAATTACTGGCCCGATCGTGATGATCGGCTTTGGCTCCATCGGCCGCGGTACCCTGCCGCTGATCGAGCGCCACTTCAAATTCGACAAGAGCCGGATGGTAGTCATCGACCCGCGCGACGACGCAGATCACACCGAAATCATGGCAAAGCATGGCGTGAAGCACATCAAGGCTCATGTCACGAAGGAAAACTACAAGGAACTGCTGAAACCGCTTCTGACCGAAGGCAGTGGCCAGGGTTTTTGCGTCAATCTCTCCGTCGACACCGGTTCGGTCGACCTGATGAAGCTCTGCCGCAAGCTCGGCGCTCTCTACATCGATACCGTCATCGAGCCCTGGCTCGGTTTCTACTTCGACAAGAGCATGAAGAATGC
This sequence comes from Rhizobium sp. 10N414, assembly GCF_056394785.1. Taxonomy (NCBI): domain Bacteria; kingdom Pseudomonadati; phylum Pseudomonadota; class Alphaproteobacteria; order Hyphomicrobiales; family Rhizobiaceae; genus Rhizobium; species Rhizobium sp. 10N414. The sequence goes on from NZ_JBFTIN010000016.1 coordinate 30,445, forward strand.
CGACCGCACCAACTACGCACTGCGTGAAACTCTTCGCAAGGAAAAGGCGAAGAACCCGGGCGGTCCGACTGCTGTCTCCACCTGCGGCGCAAACCCGGGTATGGTTTCGTGGTTCGTCAAGAAGGCGCTCGTCAACCTCGCCAACGATATCGGTGTGAAGTTCGAAGAGCCGGATCAGCACGACCGCGAAGGCTGGGCGAAGCTGATGAAGAAGGTCGGCGTCAAGGGCATCCACATCGCCGAGCGCGACACGCAGCGTACCAAGCATCCGAAGCCGCTTAACGTCTTCTGGAACACCTGGTCGGTTGAAGGCTTCATCTCCGAAGGCTTGCAGCCGGCCGAACTCGGCTGGGGCACCCACGAAAACTGGATGCCGAAGAACGGCAAGAAGCACAAGAAGGGTTGCAAGGCTGGTATCTACCTCGAGCAGCCGGGCGCCAACACTCGCGTCCGCACGTGGTGCCCGACCCCCGGTCCGCAGTACGGCTTCCTCGTAACGCACAACGAGGCGATCTCGATCGCCGACTTCTTCACCGTTCGCGACAAGGACGGCGAAGTCACCTTCCGTCCGACCTGCCACTACGCCTACCATCCGGCGAACGACGCGGTTCTCTCGATGCATGAGATGTTCGGCAACGGCGGCAACCCGCAGCCGGTTCACCACGTTCTCGACGAGGACGAGTTGGAGGACGGCATCGACGAACTCGGCGTCCTGCTCTACGGCCATGAGAAGAACGCTTACTGGTACGGTTCCCGCCTGTCGCTGGAGGAAACGCGCCGCATCGCGCCTTACCAGAACGCGACGGGCATGCAGGTCACCTCCGCCGTTCTCGCCGGCATGGTCTGGGCCCTTGAAAATCCGACGGCCGGTATCGTCGAAGCCGACGAAATCGACTACAAGCGCTGCCTCGAGGTGCAGAGCCGGTACCTCGGCCCGGTCGAAGGCCACTACACCGAGTGGACGCCGCTGGAAGGTCGCCCGGGGCTCTTCCCGGAAGAGATCGACACCAAGGATCCGTGGCAGTTCAAGAACATCCTCGTTCGCTGATCCCAGCCCGAACCGCATTTGAAGATGCCCGCCTTGCGGCGGGCATTTTTGTAACGCCTGCTGTATAAATGCCGTCATGAGACCTTGAAGTCTTGCCTTAACTACCGGCTCGCGCCATGTGTTTCACAACCACACGGATAGTTCTCGTTCCGAAGCCCCGGGAGAAACTCATGAGAATCAGACCCCTCCTTGTCCTCATCGGCGCGTCCGCGGCGTTGAGCGCCTGCACCACGTCGTCGCCGCGCCCGGTACCGGTCGCTGCAACCCCGGCTCAGACAGGCGTTGAGGGTTCATGGTCGGATCCGAACGGCATCATCTCCACATTCCAGGCCGGAACCTTCACCACGCGCACGACCGACAGCAACCAGCTTCTCGCGTCGGGCACTTATGTGAACACCTCCCCGTCGCTGGTCGAGATCAACATGACCTCGCTGGTGCGCAAGACGCAATCCAAGGTCAACTGCGCGCTGGTGACCCAGAGCCAGCTCAATTGCACCTCCGACGCCGGTTCCCAATTCACGCTCACGCGCCGCATGTAGAGCTGTAAGGTTCGATTTGCGTTGGACTAAATGGTTCTGGTCTGCCAAAAGGCCCCGAGGACGCGACCGCCGTTATTTATAGAACGGGGTCGGGCGACCGATTGACGTCACGTTGCTGCCGCGAGATCACGCTGGCCGTCCTCAAATTCTCAACAAGCCGGTTTCAGAGGATGACTGCGTTCGCAGCCTGAGCGGATTTTCGTCGTTCGAAAAAAGAAAGCAGCTCTAGGGTTTGTTGAAAGCAGCCTCTCGCGAGGTTTTTCGTTTACCGCCCTTGGAATGCGCCGCTTCTGTCACAGCTTTTTCTCTTGCCGCCGCTAAATGCTTGGTGGAAACATTGATCACCTAGGGACGGCGGAGCGCAGGGGATATGGCTTCGCCGAAAAATCAGGAGAGCAGGATGACGAATTTTCAGTTCGGTCTGTTGACCGCGTCGATGCTGGCGCTGTCAAGCAGCGCCGCTTTTGCCGATTACGAACTCAATATCCTTCACATCAACGATTTCCATTCGCGCATCGAGTCGATCAACAAGTTCGATTCCACCTGCTCGGCCGAGGAAGAAGGCAAGAAGGAATGCTTCGGCGGCGCCGCCCGCCTGAAGACCGCGATCGACCAGCGTCGCGCCGCCCTGAACGGCAAGAACACGCTGCTGCTGAATGCCGGCGACAATTTCCAGGGATCGCTCTTCTACACGACCTACAAGGGCGCGGTCGAAGCCGAAATGCTGAATGACATGAAGTTCGACGTCATGACCGTCGGCAACCACGAGTTCGACGACAGCGAGGATGGCCTGGCGACCTTCCTCGACAAGGTGCAATTCCCAGTCATTTCGGCCAATGTCCTGGCCGGTGACGGCTCCAAGCTCGGCGATCGCATCAAGCCTTCGCTGGTGCTCGAGGTCGGCGGCCAGAAGATTGGCATCGTCGGCGCCGTGACCAACGATACCGAAGAACTGTCCTCGCCCGGCCCGAAGGTGATGATCGCCGACGACGTGCAGACCATCACCGCGGCCGTCGAAGACTTGAAGAAGCAAGGCATCAACAAGATCATCGCGCTGACCCATGTCGGCTATCCGCGCGACCTCGCAGCCATCGCCAAGATCCCCGATGTCGACGTCGTCGTCGGCGGCCATTCGCACAGCCTGCTGTCCAACACCGACCCGAAGGCGGAAGGCCCCTACCCGACGATGGTCGACAATCCCGGCGGCTACAAGGTGCCGGTGGTTCAGGCGGCATCGTACAGCAAGTATCTCGGCGACCTCGTCGTCACCTTCGATGACAACGGCGTCGTCAAGGACGCCAAGGGCGACCCGATCCTGATCGATTTCTCCTTCACTCCGGATCCGAGCCTCACCGCGCGTATCGCCGAACTCGCCAAGCCGATCGAAGAACTGCGCAAGAAGGTCATCGGTTCCAGCGAAGCCCCGATCCAAGGCGACCGCACTGTCTGCCGAGTCGAGGAATGCTCAATGGGCAACCTCGTCGCCGACGCCATGCTCGACCGCGGCAAGAGCCAGGGCATGAGCGTCGCCATCCAGAATGGCGGCGGTCTGCGCGCCTCGATCGATGCCGGCGACGTCACTCAGGGCGAAGTCATCACCGTGCTGCCGTTCCAGAACACGCTGGCGACCTTCCAGCTGACGGGTGCCGATATCCGCAAGGCTCTCGAAAATGGCCTGAGCCAGATTGAACAGGGCGCCGGCCGTTTCCCTCAGGTATCGGGCTTGAAATACACCTTCGATAAGACCAAACCTGCCGGCAGCCGCCTCGTTTCCGTCGAAGCGAAGGAAGGCGACGCCTTCGTGGTGCTCGACGATGCTAAGACCTACGGCGTCGTCACCAACAACTTCATGCGTGCAGGTGGCGATGGCTACTCGATCTTCGAGACGGCGGGCAAGAATGCCTACGACTTCGGACCGGACCTCGCCGACGTGACTGCCGAATATCTTGCAGCGCACTCGCCCTACAAGCCTTATACGGACGGTCGCGTGACCGAAGTCGCAGCCTCCGGTACCCAGGCAGCTGCCACGACGGCACCCGCACAGGCCGCGCCCGCCTCCCCGGCAGCACCGGCAGCTTCTACGGCACCCACCGCGGCAGCTCCGGCAGCGCTCGCCCCGAATACGCCGACCAACCACGTCATCGCCGCCGGCGATACGCTTTGGGATCTCTCCAAGCAGTTCTATGGCGAGGGCGCGCTCTGGAAGAAGATTTCCGACGCCAACGGCACGCCGGCGCCACGCCACCTGACGATCGGTAAGGAACTGCAGATTCCGTCGAAGTAAGACGATTTGTCTCGATTCTGAAAGCCGGTCCGGGGTTCCGCGGACCGGCTTTTGTTTCTATAGGGTGAACCACCGAAGTCCGGCTGCGTGTGAGCCGGTCAGACAAGACACCAAGGGTTTAAATGACGACCATTGAAACTGCGCACCGCCCGGCGGACCACCCGCCCGTCAAATCAGGCAAGGTCGGCGTCCTGCTCGTTAATCTGGGCACGCCCGATGGCACCGATTACACGTCCATGCGCCGTTACCTGAAGGAATTCCTGACCGACAAGCGCGTCATCGAGTGGTCACCCTGGAAGTGGTACCCGATCCTCTTCGGCATCGTCCTCAACACGCGCCCGCAAAAGGTGGGCAAGGCCTATGAGACGATCTGGAACAAGGACAGGAACGAGAGCTACCTGCGCACCTACACGCGCAACCAGTCCGATCTCATGGCCGAACGCTTGAAGGACCTGCCAAACGTGAAGGTGGATTGGGCAATGCGCTATGGCACGCCCTCGATTCCATCGCGCATCGAGGCGCTGAAGGACGAGGGTTGCGATCGCATCGTTCTTTTCCCGCTTTATCCGCAATACGCCGCCGCAACGACGGCAACCGTCAACGACAAGGCCTTCCAGCAGCTACTCAAGATGCGCTGGCAGCCGGCGCTGCGGACCGTCCCTGACTATCACGACGACGAGACCTACATCGAAGCACTTGCCAATTCGGTGAAGGACCATTTGGCGACGCTCGACTGGCAGCCGGACATGGTACTCGCCTCCTTCCACGGCATTCCTATGTCCTATTTCAAGCTTGGCGATCCCTATTATTGCCAGTGCCAGAAGACCGGCCGCCTGCTGCGCGAACGGCTGGGACTGCCGGAAGACAAGTTCATGGTGACCTTCCAATCCCGTTTCGGGCCGGAAGAGTGGCTGCAGCCCTATACCGACAAGACGGTGGAGAAGCTGGCCCAAGACGGCGTCAAGAAGATCGCCGTTCTGAACCCCGGTTTCGTGTCCGACTGTCTGGAGACACTGGAAGAAATCGCCGAGCAGGCCGCTCATTCCTTCCATGAGAATGGCGGCGAGAAGTTCGCTCACATCCCCTGCCTCAACGACAGCGAGGATGGCATGCGAGTGCTCGAAAAGGTCGTTCGCCGCGAACTGCTCGGCTGGGCCTGATCAGACGCCGCGCTTGTTGCCCCAGAGCAGAACATGCAACTGGGGCAGCACACGGGCCTCGAACCACCGGTCCTCGGTCACCTTGTCGACCAGCCACAGCATCCTGTCCATGATACCGTCGATATCGACGCGCGCATCGTCGTCGTCAGGCGGCGGAGGCGTGTGGTTCCCCGGCTGCAGATAGACGGGCAGATCGGGATAGCGCGCCGCCGCCTCGCGGGCATAGGCATAGTCGCGGTCGTCGAAGACGACGATCTTCAGCGCGATATCGGGCCCGCAGGCCGCCATCTTGAGACAGACCTCGAACGCATCCCAATCCGTCGCCATGCCGCTCGAGGGCGGCTTCAGGCTCAGCACCAGCACATCAAGATCGGCAAACCACTCCTTGGCGACGCTCCCCTGCGTTTCCAGCGCGAATCTGTAGCCTTGCTCATGCCCATGCGCGATCAGACCGCCAAGCGGCTGGATCGCCGGGTTGCCACCCGAAAGCGAGACCATCAGAGGCTTGCCGCCGGAGAGCCGCGTCACCTCCGCCCATATGCCATCGACGGTCATCGGCAGCCATTGATCGCGATACTCGCTATCCACAGCATGCAGGCTGTCGCACCAAGAACAGCGATAATCGCAGCCGCCGGTGCGAACGAAGACGGTCGGCAGGCCGATCAGGACGCCTTCCCCCTGGATCGTCGGCCCGAAGATCTCGCTGACGCGGATCTGGGCCTCGCGAGCCCCGCTCACGGTCGGTATTCCGCCCAGGTCTTCGGTGTCTCGCTGACGCGCACGGCGGAAGTCTCCGGCAGTCGCTCCTTGCACCAGTCGTAGAAGTGCTTGGCGAGATATTCCGAGGTCACGCGATCATGGCCGAACACCTCATTCAGATGCCGATGGTCGAAGCGCTCGTCGATGTAGCGCTTCAGCGGCGAAAGCTCTTGATAGTCTCGAACGAAGCCGTTCTCGTCGAGTTCGGCGGCGGCCAGTTCCACCACGACGATATAGTTGTGACCGTGCAGGCGAGCACACTGGTGATCGGCGGGCAGATGCGTCAGCTGATGCGACGCGGAAAAGTGAAACTCCTTGGTGATGCGAAACATCACTTCACCTCCCTGGCCGAATAGCCTGCTGTGGCCGCCACCCAGAAATCCGGATCCTCGTATTCCGTGGGGTCGGCGACGCCGGCCAGATGAAAGGCCTCGCGCCGCTCGACGCAGGTGCCGCACCGTCCGCAATGGCGCGTACCGCCCTTGTAGCAGGACCATGTCTCGGCAAATGGCGTCCCGTATTTCGCACCATCGGTAACGATATCGGCTTTCGAGACGTTGACGTAGGGAGCCAGCAGCGAAACACTGGCATAGCCATCCAGCGCCTGGTTCTGCATCTCCTGGAAAGCATCGATGAAGCCCGGGCGGCAATCGGGATAGATGAAGTGGTCGCCGCCATGCACGGCAACGGCGACCGCGTCGGCTTTCTGGGCCGCTGCGAGACCGAACGCGATTGCAAGCATGATTGCGTTGCGGTTCGGCACCACGGTCGCCTTCATCGTCTCCTCGGCATAGTGGCCGTCGGGCACGTCGACATCGTCGGTCAGGGCCGAACCCGTCAGGTGCCGGCCGATGGTGCGGATGTCGATGATCTGGTGCGGTACGCCGAGCCGCTTGGCGCAGGCTGTGGCAAAGTCCAGTTCCTTGCGGTGGCGCTGTCCGTAATCGAAGGAAAGCAGGCTGATAAGCTGATGCTCCGCCGCCACGCGATGGGCGAGCGAAATGGAGTCCAATCCGCCGGAGCAGATGACGATCGTCTTCATGATGAGGATCCCTTGTTTTGACCGGGTGGGCTGCGACCGGTATTTCCTGCGCGCCTTCTAATGCAAAGCGCTCCCGTTGTGAATAGTCGACTGACATCCCATATCGAATCCATAAACCGGATAGCTTCGCCAGCCGAAGATGCTGGCGTTTCAGGCCGGCTCGTCTAAGGTTGCATCAGTCGATTCTATCGCGGGGGAGTTTCATGGTTCTGAGTGGCTTCGATATCGTCGTCATAGCACTGGTGATCTTCGTCATCCTCGTGCTGTTTGCAGGCATCAAGATCGTGCCGCAGGGCTACCGCTACACCCTCGAGCGTTTCGGCCGCTATACGCGCACGCTGGAGCCCGGCCTCAACCTCATCACCCCCTTCATCGAGCGTATCGGCGCCCGCATGAACGTCATGGAACAGGTCCTGAACGTGCCGACCCAGGAGGTTATAACCAAGGATAACGCCTCCATCTCGACCGACGCCGTCGCTTTCTACCAGGTCCTCAACGCCGCCGAGGCAGCCTATCAGGTCGCGAACCTCGAGAATGCCGTCTTGAACCTGACGATGACCAACATCCGTACCGTCATGGGGTCGATGGATCTCGACGAATTGCTCTCGAACCGTGATGCCATCAACGACCGGCTGCTGCACGTCGTCGACGATGCCGTCCGGCCTTGGGGCATCAAGGTGACGCGCATCGAGATCAAGGACATCCAGCCACCACGCGACCTGGTGGACGCCATGGCGCGGCAGATGAAGGCCGAACGCGAGAAGCGCGCGCAGGTGCTGGAGGCCGAAGGCTCCCGTAACGCTCAGATCCTGCGTGCCGAGGGCTCCAAGCAATCGGCAATCCTGCAGGCCGAGGGTCAGCGCGAAGCCGCCTTCCGCAACGCCGAGGCTCGAGAACGCCTCGCCGAAGCAGAAGCCAAGGCAACCAAGATGGTGTCGGAGGCGATTGCATCGGGCAACATTCAGGCCGTCAACTATTTCGTAGCCCAGAAATATACCGAAGCTCTCACCGCGATCGGTACCGCCGGTAGTTCGAAGGTCGTGCTGATGCCGGTCGAGGCTTCGTCCATCATCGGCTCGCTTGGCGGCATTGGAGCGATCGCCAGGGAGGTCTTCGGCGACAACCCGACGCCGCCGCCACCACCACGCCAGCAGTCAACCCCGCGAACCACCCCGGCCGTCAACCCCTTCAACCCGCCAACGGAGCGCTGAGCCATGATCGCCAGCCTCGTCGCGGAACTCGGACCCTGGAGCTGGTGGATCGCCGGCTTGGTGCTGCTGGCCGCAGAATTGATCGCGCCGGGCGTCTTCCTTGTCTGGATCGGGCTTGCCGCCCTTATCGTCGGCATGCTGTCGCTACTGTTCTGGGACAGCAGCTTCTGGCTTTGGCAGGTTCAGGCCATCCTCTTTGCGCTTCTTGCAGTCGTGGCAACGGTGGTCGGCCGCAAGCTGACCCTGCAGCACGGTGAAACCGATCAGCCTTTCCTCAATCAGCGGGCCGAAAGCCTCATCGGGCGCACCGCGACGCTGGCGGAGCCCATCCGCGAAGGGCGCGGTCGTATTCGCCTCGACGATACGTTCTGGCTCGTAAACGGCCCGGACCTGCCTGTAGGCACCAAGGTAAAGGTGGTGGCGAGCAGCGGGCGCGATCTGACGGTAGAACAGGTCTGATCAGGCCACGCCGATCCGAAGCAGATCATGGAAGTGCACGAGCCCGATCGGGCGGTTGTCGTCGTCGACCACGATCAGTGCTCCGATGCTGTGCTGGTTGAGCATGGCAAGCGCGGCCGTTGCCAGCACTGTCGGCTTCACCGTCTTTGGTGTCCGCGTCATGATATCGTCGACAACGAGCTCGGAGAGGTTGCGCGTCAGGTTGCGTGCCAGGTCGCCTTCCGTGATGATGCCGCAGAGGCGCTCATCCTCGTCCAGAATACCGACGCAGCCGAAATGCTTCCGAGACAACGTCGAGATCGCCAGCGGCACCGGCGTTCCCTTGGCCACCAACGGGACGCGATCGCCCGTATGCATGATATCGGCGACATGGCTGAGACTCGCCCCGAGTTTGCCGCCCGGATGGAACACGTGAAAGTCGCGCGCCGTAAAGCCTCGTGCCTCAAGCAGCGCGATGGCAAGCGCATCGCCCATGGCGAGCTGCATCAGCGTCGAGGTGGTCGGAGCCAGCCCATGCGGACAGGCCTCTTCCTCGTTCGGCATCAACAGGACAATGTCGGATGCCGTGGCAAGCGACGATCTTTCGGAACATGTGACGGCAATCAGCGGAATCGAGAACCGGCGCGTATAGCCGATGATGCTGCGAAGCTCGGCACTTTCGCCGCCCTTGGAAAGGGCAAGGACGATATCCGTCGTGCCGATCATTCCGAGATCGCCATGGTTTGCCTCGGCCGCATGGACAAAGAAGGCCGGCGTTCCTGTCGACGCCAGCGTCGCCGCGATCTTCACACCGATGTGGCCGCTCTTGCCGACGCCTGTAACGATGACGCGACCGGTGACGCCGTTGATCGTCTCGACGGCCCGCATGAAAGGCCCGGCCAAGCCGTCGTCAAAAGCTCGCTCCAGGGCCTCAAGCGCCCGCCTCTCGGTGCCGATTGTCCGTTTCGCAGACTCCAGGACACCGTTTTCGATGACATTTACCGCTCTCTTGATCATGGCACTGCGTTAGCGGTTTTCATCCGCCGTGTCCATCGGCTGCCCTCACGGGCATCGCAGCGCAACGAATGGTTAACCACAAGCCTTTACGTTCGGGTAACGCTTCGACGCATGCCAGGATACACATGAGCCATTGGAAGGACACGAGCAGTCTCACGCCGCTCCGCGCGACGGGCTTTGCCGTGTCCATGGCTCTGATGGCAGGCACTTTCCTCGCGCCCCACGCCGTACTTGCGCAGTCGACGCCCGTTTCCAACAGCTCGATCCGCTCGTCCACCGCACCTGCTGCTGCGGCGGTGGAGGATGAAGGCGATATCCCTGAAACACCGGCCGGCACTATGTCAACGGCCGACAATGCGGCGCCAGCGGCCACTGCTGCGCCGATTGCGGCTGCCGATCAAAAACCGAGCGACGAGACGACCGGTGCGATCCTCGATGAGGACATGATACGCCTCAACACGCGCGAAGCGCCGCTCGACGAGCGGCTGCCGGCCCGCAAGCCGGAGCCGAATCCGGCGGCCGAGGAAACGCCGGGCATCCGCATCGGCACCTTCGTTCTGCGTCCGACCGTTACCCAGAGCATCAACACCGAGACGCAGAAGGACGCCGGCATCAAACAGACGCGTGGCTTCCTCGAAACGGATCTGCACGCCACGATGACCTCCGACTGGGCGCTGCACCAACTCACGGTGACCACCGACGGCGCCTGGCAGAAGAACGTCAGCGGCGAAGGCGAGGAACAGCCGGATTTCAGGATCGACGGCGACCTGCGGCTCGATCTTCCCGAGGATACGACCGCACATATCATCGGCGGCTACCATTTCTACCGCGAAGACACTGATGATCCGAATGCCATCCAGAACGCGGACCAGCAATCGGATGTTCAGGAATTCAGCACCGGCGCCTCGATCGAACGCGACTTCGGCATCCTGCGCGGCAGCACCGCTATCGATGTCAGCCGTACGATCTATTCCGACGCGACATTGTCCGATGGAACGACCGTTTCGCTGGCCGATCGCAACGAGACGAGCGGCACGATCCGCGGCCGCATCGGCTACGAGCTTTCCCCGGCTCTCATCCCCTTCATCGAAGGCAATGTCGGCAAGACGGTCTATGACGAGAGTATCGATTCCGCCGGCTTCCGCAGGTCGGGAGATAGCTATGGCGCCAAGGTCGGCGTCGAGCTCGATTTGGGTGAAAAACTCCGCGGCGAGGTCGGGGTTGGCTATCAGACTGCCACCTTCGACGACGACCGCCTCTCGGACATCGACGCGGCCGTGGTGGATGCTCAGCTATTCTGGTCGCCGCTCAGAGGTACGGACGTCGACATCGGCCTGCTGACAAGCATCAACCCGTCGACCACAGCTGGCGAATCGGGCTACGTTTCGCATGCTTTGACGACGGGCGTCACGCATCAACTGCGTGATAATCTGACAGGCACTGTCCTCGGCGGCATCATCTATCGCGACTATCCGTCGGATAGCCCGACCAGCGACGAGACGGTCTACACCACGAGCGCCGGGCTGACCTGGAACATCAACCGCTACCTCGATATGACCAGCACCATTGGCTACGAGCTGACGTCCCGCAAGACAAGCAGCGATTCCGAGCAATGGCGGGCCGGCGTCGGTCTGAAACTGAAGCACTGAAACGAAATCCGCCTCCAAGTGGGAGCCTTGGAGGCGGACTAATTCGTTTGACAGGCAGGCTGGTTTCAGAGGCCCTTCAGCAGCGCCTTGAAGCCTTCCTCGACGGTCGGGCGGATGTCCGCACGTTCCAGGGCGAAGGCCACGTTGGCCAGGATGAAGCCGTCTTTGGCGCCGCAGTCATAGGTCGTGCCGCGGAAGTGATAGCCCGCGAACGTCTGGTCCTTCAGCAGCTTCAGCATGCCGTCGGTCAGCTGGATTTCGTTGCCAGCGCCTCGTTCCTGGGTTTCCAGGATCTTGAAGACTTCAGGCTGCAGGATATAGCGGCCGTTGATGAAATAGTTCGACGGTGCCGTGCCCTTGGCAGGCTTCTCGACCATGCCGGTGATGCGAAAGCCATCACCGATCGCTTCGCCGACGCCGACGATGCCGTACTTGTGAGCTTGATCCGGGGCGCATTCCTCGACGGCGATGATGTTGCCGCCGCTCTGGGCATAAAGGTCGATCATGCCCTTCATGCATCCCTTGCCTTCGCTCTTCATGATCATGTCGGGCAAGAGCAGCGCAAACGGCTCGTTGCCGACGATCTCGCGAGCACACCAGACGGCATGGCCGAGGCCAAGCGGCTCCTGCTGACGAGTGAAGCTGACCGTACCAGCCTTGGGAAGCTGGCCAGCAAGCAGCGTCATTTCCGCCTGCTTGCTGCGCTCGCGCAGCGTCTGCTCAAGCTCGAAATGGATATCGAAGTAGTCTTCGATGATGTGTTTGTTACGACCTGTGACGAAAACGAAATGCTCGATGCCCGCTTCCAAAGCTTCGTCGACCACATACTGAATGATCGGTTTGTCGACGACAGTCAGCATTTCCTTCGGCACGGCTTTGGTGGCCGGGAGAAAGCGAGTCCCGAGACCCGCGACCGGAAATACAGCTTTGCGAACTTTTTTATGCTCTGCCACACAATCCTCCTGCGATAACTACACCGCTTGAAATAAAGGCATTTTTGATTGAACTAGATGCGATTTGCTACAGTTTTGCAAATGGTGACTGCGTTCCTACGTCATGGTAAAGAATTTGTTGACTTCGTTCAGGTAGTCTCAGGCCTGAGCGGAAATTTGCGCTCCGCTGTGCCTGAAACGAAAGGACGGATGACCGCCGATGACTCAAAATCACAGAAATTCCCTTCGTGGTCTTGCTATTGCACTCATCGTGACCGCGTCCGCCGGCCTGGCCCCCATCAACGCGAAAGCAGATCAGCGGTTCCAGAAGTGGATCGCGGACTTCTATCAAACTGCCGCTCAAAATGGCATCAGCAAGGCAACCTATCGCAAAGCCTTCTCAGGCGTCAGCGATCCGGATCCGACAGTGCTGGAAAAGGCTGCCTATCAGCCTGAATTTACAACGAAAATCTGGGACTACGTTGATTCCCGTGTAAATCCGTACACGGTGCAGATCGGCCGTCAGATGGCCGCCAAACATGCCTCGACGCTGAATGCGGTCCAACGCCAGTTCGGTGTGGACAAGACGATTCTCCTGGCCATCTGGTCGATGGAATCCAATTATGGCGCAGTTCTCGACAAGGACGACCGCCTGCACTACGTGCCGCGCGCCTTGGCGACCCTCGCCTATGCCGACGAACGCCGCGCGAAGTTCGCCAAGAAGCAACTCATTGCGGCGCTGAAGATCCTGCAGAATGGCGATATCTCGCCCGATGGCATGACCGGCTCCTGGGCCGGCGCCATGGGCCACACCCAATTCATTCCGACAAGCTACCTGCTCTATGCGGTCGACGCCGACGGCAACGGACATCGCGACATCTGGAACTCCGTGCCTGATGCTCTCGCCACGTCCGCCAACCTGCTGCGGAAAAACGGGTGGGATGCTGGCAAAACCTGGGGCTATGAAGTGGTCGTGCCGCCGAATGCCAGAAAACAGGTCGGTAAAACGCATACACTGGCGCAGTGGGCCTCCCTCGGCCTTAGCCGGCCGAACGGCAAGAGCTTCCGCGATGGCGGCAGCAAGGCCGTGCTCAAGATGCCGGCCGGCCCCGATGGCCCGGGCTTCCTGATGACCAGCAATTTCTTCACCATCAAGAACTACAACGCGTCGGACAGTTACGCGATTGCGGTCGGACTGCTGGCGGACGAGATCGCCGGCTACGGCGGCATGAAGCAGCCCTGGCCACGACCGAACGGTACGCTTGATATGAAGCAAAAGTTCGAACTGCAGACGCGCCTGAAGACACTCGGTTATTACGACGGCGAGGTCGACGGGAACTTCGGCAGCGGATCCAAGGCCGCGATTGCCGCGGTCCAGGCTCGCATCGGAATGCAGCAGGACGGTGAGCCATCGCTGCCGCTCCTGAACGCGCTTCGCAAGTAGACGGAATAATCGGCAACATACACTTTTGGAGTGTGGACGCGAGTTCCCGCTCCATGCGAGAATGCCGGCAGATGCGAGGCTGCTGATTATGCGTAAACGAGTACACCGGGCAACGCTCCGCTGGGGTGCGATTGGCACCGCAACGTTGGTGCTCGTCTTCAGCGCGCTGCCGGTGCACGTGGCCGATGCGCAGGAGCGGTATTACTATCGCCGCTCGATTCTCGATTTTTTCTTTGGCCGTCGCTACATCCAGGAATATCCGCCACAGGCACCGTCTCAGAACGCGCCGCAGCGACAGCCTGCGCCGAGAAGGAAAGCGCCGTCGCCGAAGGCGGCTGCGGCTCCCCGTCCCGCCGCTCCCGTCGTCGTTGAGGAAAAGGCGGTCGAGAAGCTTGCCAACGCCCAGAAGATCCTCGTCGTCGGCGATTTTCTCGCCGGCGGTCTTGGCGTCGGCATGGACGCTGCTTTCAAGGATTCTCCCGGCGTCGTGGTCGAGACACATAGCAACGTCGCCTCGGGTCTGGTCCGAGACGACTACTATGACTGGCCGCAACAGCTGACAAAATTCATGGACGAGGCGAAGCCCGCCATGGTCATCGTCATGCTCGGCGCGAATGACCGCCAGCAGATGGTGACGGATATCGGCAAGGAGAAATTCAGGACCGACGGTTGGTATGCCGAATATCAGCGCCGCGTCGTGGCCTTCGGCCAGCAGGTCACCAGCCGCAAGATTCCGCTGCTCTGGGTCGGACTACCCGCCTTCGATTCGCCTGCGATGACCGCCGATGCCGTGCAGCTTAACCAGCTGTTCCGCAAGCAGATGGAGAGCGTCGGCGGCGAGTTCGTCGACATCTGGGACGGTTTCGTCAGCGAAGGCGGCGACTTCATCGTCACCGGCTCGGATATCAACGGCCAGCAGGTCCGCCTACGCACCTCGGATGGCATCAACCTCACGGAAGCAGGCCGGCGCAAGCTTGCCTTCTATGTCGAAAAGCCCGTGCGCCGCATTCTCGGGGTACAGGCAAGCCCGGACCTCGTCCGCCTTGACGCGGGCAATGCGCCGGTGATCGACGCTGTGGCAATGCCCGGCCGCACCGAGCCGATCAGCCTCTCTGATCCCAACCTGGATGGCGGCGCGGAACTTCTTGGCGGCAGGGCACTCCCGGTCAGTGCCACCAAGTCGCCACGTGATCTTCTGGTTCAGGATGGCGAGATGGCGGCTCCCCCTGTTGGCCGCGTAGATGACTATCGCATGGCTCCTGTGAAGCCCACCGCTCAGGTCACCATCAAATAGCCCGGCTGCATGAAGCCGCGCTCCAAAAACGCGCTCTTGATCTCAGTCGAACGCGAGGCTCACCAAACGAAAAAGGGCCGCTCAGAGCGGCCCAAAATCCAATCATCAACTGTGTCGCTTACCGCGGCAGAACCGTCGAGCCCATCAGGGCTTCGTCGATGGCGCGGGCGGCCTGGCGGCCTTCGCGGATCGCCCAGACCACCAGCGACTGACCGCGGCGCACGTCGCCCGCCGTCCAGAGCTTGTCGACCGAGGTCTTGTAGTCGCGGTCGTCGGCAACGACGTTGGTCGAGCCGCGACGGTCGGTGTTGAGCGTGAGCTTGCCGTCGAGTTCCTTGAGCACGCTGTCCTTGAACGGGCCGCTGAAACCGATCGCGATGAAAGCAAGGTCGGCCTTGATGATGAACTCGGTGCCGGCGATCGGCTTGCGACGCTCGTCGACTTCGCAGCACTTCACGCCGGTCAGAACGCCATCTTCACCGACGAACTCGAGTGTTGCCACCTGGAACTCGCGAATTGCGCCTTCCGCTTGCGAGGACGACGTGCGCATCTTCGTTGCCCAGAACGGCCAGACAGCGAGCTTGTCTTCCTTCTCCGGCGGCTGCGGGCGGATGTCGAGCTGCGTGACCTTCACCGCGCCCTGGCGGAACGCCGTACCGACGCAGTCCGATGCGGTATCGCCACCGCCGACGACGACGACATGCTTGGCGCCGGCGAGGATCGGGTCAGAGGCCCAGCCGACGCTGTCGATGTTTTCACGGCCGACGCGCTTGTTCTGCTGCACGAGGTAGGGCATCGCGTCATGGACGCCCGAAAGCTCGATGCCCGGGATACCCGCTTCGCGTGGCGTTTCAGAACCGCCGCAATAGAGAACCGCATCGTGGTCTGCGAGCAGCTGCTCGACCTTCACGTCGACACCGACATTGACGCCACAGTGGAAGGTGACGCCTTCGCCCTTCATCTGCTCGACGCGGCGATCGATGAAGTTCTTTTCCATCTTGAAGTCAGGGATACCGTAGCGCAGCAGGCCGCCGGGCTTGCTTTCGCGTTCGTACACGTGAACCTCATGCCCTGCGCGGCCGAGCTGCTGTGCAGCCGCCATGCCGGCCGGGCCGGAACCGACGATCGCAACCTTCTTGCCGGTGTGAACCGTTGCCGGCTGCGGACGGATGAAGCCGAGCTCGTAGGCCTTGTCAGCGATCGCCTGTTCGACGGTCTTGATCGCAACCGGCGTGTCCTCGAGGTTCAGCGTGCAGGCTTCCTCGCAGGGCGCCGGGCAGACGCGGCCGGTGAACTCCGGGAAGTTGTTCGTCGAATGCAGGTTCTGGATCGCCGCTTCCCAGTTGTTGTTGTAGACGAGGTCGTTCCAATCCGGGATCTGGTTATGAACAGGGCAGCCGGTTGGCCCATGGCAATAGGGAATGCCACAGTCCATGCAGCGCGCTGCCTGTTTCTGCACTTCCTGGTCCGACATCGGGATCGTGAATTCGCGGAAATGCCGGATGCGATCCGAGGCAGGCTGATACTTTGCCACCTGCCGGTCGATTTCCAGAAACCCTGTGACCTTACCCATATTTTCGTCCCTTACACTCATGACCGCCTCGCCTGCGGCCAGTTGTCCATCGTCAGCCTCGACAGTGGAGGCAAGTTGCTTCTTTCGACCGTCATCCAGCATATCCCTTGAGTGCTATCCACGCGTCTGCGCTGCCTGAGGCTGCTGCCGATCCGTGGGTCATTGAGATATTTCGGTCATCCGCCGCGCCAGCCTTCGCCGGCGCAACGGAAGTAAGCGTATTTACTCGGCCGCAATTCCCATGCGGGCGCGTTCCATTTCTTCAAGCGCACGGCGGTACTCGACCGGCATGACCTTGCGGAACTTCGGACGGTAGTCGGCCCAGTTGTCCAAGATCTGCTTGGCGCGGGTGGAGCCCGTATAGTGCAGGTGGTTGGAGATCAACTGGTAGAGGCGCTCCTCATCGTGGCGCGTCATGTCACCGGAGACGTCGACGCGTCCCTTGTGCATGAGGTCGCCGCCGTGATGATGCAGCTTCTCCAGCATGTCGTCCTCCTCAGGAACCGGCTCGAGCTCGACCATCGCCATGTTGCAGCGCTTGGCGAAATCGCCGGCCTCGTCGAGTACGTAGGCAACGCCACCGGACATACCGGCCGCGAAGTTACGGCCCGTTTGGCCGAGAACGACCACCACACCACCCGTCATGTATTCGCAGCCGTGGTCGCCCACGCCTTCGACGATGGCGATCGCACCCGAGTTGCGGACCGCGAAGCGCTCGCCCGCGACACCGCGGAAGTAGCACTCGCCTTCGGTCGCACCATAGAGAACGGTGTTGCCGACGATGATCGACTCTTCCGCGACGATCTTCGAATTCTCAGGTGGCCGGACGATGATCTTGCCGCCCGAGAGGCCTTTGCCGACATAGTCATTGCCGTCACCGACCAGATTGAATGTGATGCCGCGTGCCAGGAAGGCGCCGAACGACTGGCCGGCCGTGCCCTTGAGCGTCACGTTGATCGTGTCGTCCTTGAGGCCGCGGTGGTTGTAGCGCTTGGCGACTTCGCCGGACAGCATCGCGCCAGCCGAACGGTCGACGTTCTTGATATCGACCTCGAAGGACACAGGGGTCTTCGAAGACAGTGCCGGCTCGGCCTCCGCGATCAGCTTGCGGTCGAGAACGTCGTCGATCGGGTGCTTCTGGCGTGATGTCCAGTAGGTCGCATCCTTCGGCGCCTCGACCTTGTGGAAGATGCGGCTGAAGTCGAGGCCCTTGGACTTCCAATGCGCCAGCATCTCGTCCTTCTCGAGCAGCTCCGAAGCGCCGATGATGTCATCGAGCTTGGTGAAGCCGAGCGAGGCCAAGATTTCGCGCACTTCGTTGGCGACGAAGAAGAAGTAGTTGACGACGTGCTCAGGCGTGCCCTTGAAGCGCTTGCGCAGGACCGGATCCTGCGTGGCAACGCCGACAGGACAGGTGTTCAGGTGGCACTTGCGCATCATGATGCAGCCGGCGGCGATGAGCGGCGCGGTCGCGAAGCCGAATTCGTCGGCACCGAGAAGCGCACCGATAATGACGTCGCGGCCGGTCTTCAGACCGCCATCGACCTGCAGGGCGATACGCGAACGCAGGCCGTTCAAGACAAGCGTCTGCTGCGTCTCGGCAAGGCCGATTTCCCACGGAGAACCGGCATGCTTCAGCGAGGTCAGCGGCGATGCGCCGGTGCCACCGTCGAAGCCGGAGACGGTGATGTGGTCGGCGCGCGCCTTGGCAACGCCGGCGGCGACCGTGCCGACGCCGACTTCCGAGACGAGCTTGACCGAGACATCGGACGTCGGGTTGACGTTCTTCAGGTCGTAGATCAGCTGCGCCAGATCTTCGATCGAATAGATGTCATGGTGCGGCGGCGGCGAGATAAGGCCGACACCCGGGGTCGAGTGACGTGTCTTGGCAACGGTCGCGTCGACCTTGTGGCCGGGCAGCTGGCCACCCTCGCCGGGCTTTGCGCCCTGCGCGACCTTGATCTGCAGCATATCGGCGTTGACGAGATATTCGGTCGTGACACCGAAACGTCCCGACGCGATCTGCTTGATCGCCGAACGCTCGGGGTTCGACGAACCATCCGGCAGCGGCATGTAGCGGTCGGACTCTTCGCCACCTTCGCCGGTGTTTGACTTGCCGCCGATCTTGTTCATCGCGATCGCGAGCGTCGTGTGCGCCTCGCGGGAGATCGAGCCGAAGGACATCGCGCCCGTCGAGAAACGTTTGACGATATCGGCAGCAGGCTCGACCTCATCGACCGAAACCGGCTCGCGGCCGAGCTGTTCGGCGCTCTTGATGTTAAAGAGGCCGCGGATGGTGTTCATGCGCAAGGCCGAGGTGTTCACCATCTCGGCGAACTCGCGGTAGCGGTCCTCGGCATTGCCGCGAACGGCGTGCTGCAGTGTGGCCACCGCATCCGGAGTCCAGGCATGGCTTTCACCGCGCATGCGGTAGGCATATTCGCCACCGATATCGAGCGTGGTCGCGAGCAGCGGATCCTTGCCGAAGGCGGAGGTGTGACGCGCAACAGTCTCTTCGGCGATCGCCGTGAGATCGACGCCTTCGATCATCGTCGCGGTACCGAAGAAGTACTTGTCAACCAGTTCCTGCTGCAGGCCGATCGCATCGAAGATCTGACCGCCGCAATAGGACTGATAGGTCGAGATGCCCATCTTCGACATGACCTTGAGGATGCCCTTACCGACCGCCTTGATGTAGCGGTAGACAACTTCGGAGGCGTCCACTTCCTTCGGGAACTCGCCCTTGGCATGCATGTCGAGCAGCGTGTCGAAGGCAAGATAAGGGTTGATCGCTTCGGCGCCGTAACCTGCGAGCAGGCAGAAGTGATGCACTTCGCGCGGCTCGCCGGTCTCGACGACGAGGCCGACCGAGGTGCGCAGACCCTTGCGGATCAGGTGATGGTGCACGGCAGCCGTCGCCAGCAGTGCCGGGATCGCTATACGATCAGGCCCGATCTGGCGGTCGGAGAGAACGATGATGTTGTAGCCGCCCTTGACGGCCGCTTCCGCGCGCTCGCAGAGGCGATCGAGCATCTCAGGCATGCCTTCGGCGCCACGCTCGACATCATAGGTGAAGTCGAGCGTCTTCGTGTCGAAGCGGTCTTCCGTGTGACCGATCGAACGGATCTTTTCGAGATCGCCGTTGGTAAGGATCGGCTGACGCACTTCCAGGCGCTTGGCGTTTGCCATGCCGGTATGGTCGAGAATGTTCGGACGCGGCCCGATGAACGAAACGAGGCTCATGACGAGCTCTTCGCGGATCGGGTCGATCGGCGGGTTGGTAACCTGCGCGAAGTTCTGCTTGAAGTAGGTGTAGAGCAGCTTCGACTTTTCCGACATGGCCGAGATCGGCGTGTCCGTGCCCATCGAGCCGACGGCTTCCTGGCCCGTGGTCGCCATCGGCGACATCAGGATCTTGGTGTCTTCGGTCGTGTAGCCGAAAGCCTGCTGGCGGTTGAGCAGCGACACGTCGCGGCGCAGCGCACGCGGCTCGACCGGCTTCAGGTCTTCGAGGATGAGCTGAGTGCGATCCAGCCAGTTGCGGTAAGGATGCTTGGTCGCGAGTTCGGACTTCACTTCCTCGTCGGAAACGATGCGGCCCTTCTCCATGTCGATCAGCAGCATCTTGCCCGGCTGCAGGCGCCACTTCTGCACGATATCCTCTTCAGCCACCGGCAGCGTGCCGGCTTCCGAAGCGAGGATGACGCGGTCGTCTGACGTGACGAGATAGCGGGCCGGGCGCAGACCGTTACGGTCGAGCGTCGCGCCGATCTGCTTGCCATCGGTGAAGGCGACAGCAGCCGGTCCGTCCCACGGCTCCATCAGGGCCGCATGGTATTCGTAGAATGCCTTCCGCTCGGCCGCCATCGACTGGTTGCCGGCCCAGGCTTCCGGGATCAGCATCATCACGGCATGTGCCATGGAGTAGCCGCCGCGCACGAGGAACTCGAGCGCGTTGTCAAAACAGGCAGTGTCCGACTGGCCTTCATACGAGATCGGCCAGAGCTTGGAGATATCCTCACCGAAGAGCGGCGAAGACACCGATGCCTGGCGCGCCGCCATCCAGTTGACGTTGGAGCGCAGCGTGTTGATTTCGCCGTTGTGGGCGACCATGCGGTAAGGGTGCGCCAGCTTCCAGGACGGGAAGGTGTTGGTCGAGAAGCGCTGGTGCACGAGGGCAACCGCGGACTCGAAGCGCGGGTCCGACAGGTCCTTGTAGTAGGCACCGACCTGATAGGCCAGGAACATGCCCTTGTAGACGACGGTCGCCGACGACAGCGACACCGGGTAGAAGTTGCTCTCCTCGCCGTCGAACTCGTCGTAGATGCGGTTGGAGATCACCTTGCGGAGCGTGAACAGGCGGCGCTCGAACTCGTCGTTCGTCGCCGCGTCCTTGCCAGCGCCGATGAAGACCTGAACGTGATGCGGCTCGGTGGCGGCGATGTCGGGCGCCTTCGACAGCGAGGAGTTGTCGACGGGCACGTCGCGGAATCCGATGAAGACCTGGCCTTCATCGGTGATGACGTCCTGGATCACCTTCTTGAAATGCGCGATCTGCTTTTCATCGTGCGGCATGAAGATGTGACCCATGCCGTACTCGCCGACCTTCGGCAGGGTGATGCCCTGCTTGGCCATTTCCTCACGGAAGAAGCGGTCCGGGATCTGCACGAGAATGCCCGCGCCATCACCCATAAGGGGGTCGGCGCCGACGGCACCGCGGTGCGTCAGGTTCTCGAGAATGAAGAGACCGTCCTTGACGATCTGGTGCGACTTCTGACCCTTCATATGGGCGACAAAGCCGACGCCGCAGGCATCGTGCTCGTTGCGTGGGTCGTAAAGCCCCTGTTTTCGCGGCAGACCGGAGGCGAATTTACGCGTATTGGCCGTCGCGCGCGTCGTTGCTGCTGCGAACTGGTCAAAACCCGTGGATGGCGTCTTCGTCATCTTTCCCTCCTGTCAGAGCCCGCGGGGCCGCGGGCGGCTTCTTGTCCCGCGCCGTCCCTGATCCTAGGTTCGGCGCGTTACAGCGCTGTTGCATTATCGAAGATCCGGTCGCCGGCGGCAGGCTCTCCAGGGAAAGCAACCGTGCGCTCCTGCGCCTGCCATCCGCCTCCGCATGCGGGCTCTTACCCGCTTTTGAAGAACTATAGCGTGAAACCCCACGAGTGTAAGGTTTTTTGGCGCCTCTTCGGCCGTCGCGGCCAAAATAGGACAACAACACTGTCCTAATTCACTTGATCTATGCCAGAAACATCTGGCCTTCGCAAGAGTGCAGATTCAAAAAATCGGCGGTTTACGACTTAATATTGCTCAAATAGCCTATCGGCAAGACATAAAATTACACGTTTACGCATTATTTTGTTTATTGATTGCCGACGTCAATTTTTGTGATGGATTTCACGCCGCCCCTTTGACCAGCCGGAGCGTTGGCGTAATGTCGCCGCCGAACCTGATCCTCCACCACATCCCAAGCGGTCTCCTTTCATGTATTTTGCATCCGACAACTGGGCAGGCGCCCATCGATCCATCGCCGAACGTCTGCTCAGGGAATCCGACGGCTTTGCCGCGGCCTATGGCGCAAGTGATCTCGACCGGCGTGTCGAGCGCCGCTTTGCAGAAGTCTTCGAGCGTGAAGTCGCCGTTCTTTTCGTCGGCACCGGCACAGCAGCGAACTCCTTGTCGCTCGCGAGCGTCCAACGGCCGGGCGGCATCACCTTCTGCCATTCCGAAGCACATGTGATTGCGGACGAATGCGGCGCACCCGACTTCTTCAGCGGTGCCCGCCTGCTCGGCGTTCCTGGCCCGGAAGGAAAGATCGACCCGGAAAAACTCAGGGAAAGGATCGCGGAGTTCCCGCAGACGGCAGTGCAGCACGGGCGGGCAACGGCGGTCACGATCACTCAGGCAACGGAAGCCGGAACGGTCTACTCGCTCACGGAGATCGACGAGATCGCTGCGATCGCCCGAAAGGACGGGCTGCCGCTTCATATGGACGGCGCGCGCTTTGCCAATGCCCTCGTCTCCCTTGGTGTCAGCCCGGCCGAGATGACCTGGAAGCGCGGCATCGACATGCTGTCCTTCGGCGGCACGAAGAACGGTTGCTGGTGCGCGGAAGCGATCGTCTTCCTCAATCCGGAGCAGGCCAAGGAGATGCCGTTCATCCGCAAGCGCGCCGCCCAGCTGTTCTCGAAGTCACGCTTCATCGCCGCCCAGTTCGATGCCTATTTCGAGCACGATCTCTGGCTCGATCTCGCCCGCCATGCGAACGGTATGTCCGATCGTCTGCGCGCGGGCATCACCGCGAGCAACGCGTCCCGGCTGGCGTGGCCGACCTCGGCCAACGAAGTCTTCGCCGTCATTCCGAAAGGCGCGGCGAAAACGGCACAAGAAAAGGGCGCGAAGTTCTATGAATGGCCGGTGCCACCGGCCACACCCGAGCTTGTCGGCCGGGATGAGACGCTGATCCGCCTCGTCACCAGCTTTGCGACCAGCGAGGCAGATGTCGATGGTTTCCTGGACTGCCTCGCAAACTGAGTTCTGAGCCTCAATTCTGATGGCCTGTCACGGCGGATTGCGGCTTGCCACCATCCGTCGTTTTCGCGTCGTGTCCTGCCACGACAATCAGCATCACACAGGCAACCAGCCCGGATACGAAGAGTACACCATACGTCATCGGTCCGTTCTCCTTGCCCCGAAGATCGACCATGGTGATCCGAGCCTAGGCTCCGAACCTAACCAGATGCCTAAGTGGTACGGTTGAGGGCACCTTAAGATGGCAAGCAGGCCATTAACTTTTGGGCGAGGCAGCGAATGAACATTGCGCGGCAACGAAGCGTTATTGCGTGATCGGACCATGATTGATTGCCGATCTGCTGGCCACCATGCCGAGGTCGCGCTATCACGGGCCATGCCCTGATACCTGAAGACGACTAGAGAACGCCGATGGAAATCCGTCCTGAACAGCCGAGCGACATCGCGACGATCCGCCAGATTACAAAGGCGGCCTTCGCGCCGATGGAATACGGTAGCCAGACAGAGGCGGAAATCATCGACGCGCTCCGCAAGGCCAACGCGTTGAAAATTTCGCTCGTCGCCGTCGACGGTGGCGCAGTCATCGGACATGTCGCCTTCTCGCCCGTCACGATCGATGGTGGCGACTACGGCTGGTACGGGCTTGGTCCGGTTTCGGTGCGACCCGACCGCCAGAACGAGGGCATCGGTGGAAACCTCATTCGCGACGGCCTGTCGCGGCTGACCGGTATCGGCGCCAGGGGCTGCGTTGTTCTCGGCGACCCCGGCTACTACGAGCGCTTCGGCTTCGAGAATGACGTCAATCTGATTTTCGAGGGCGTGCCGGCGGAATATTTCATGCGCCAACGGTTCGATGGCCCGCTGCCTGTCGGCAAAGTCTGCTATCACAACGCCTTCACCGCCACTTAAGACGCCTTAACAGGTCTCATCCGCCGGAACCAAGACGACGTACCTTGCCGAGGATGTCCTCCGACAGCGCATGCACCAGCGCCTGGTCGGCGCCCTTGCGCGGCACAAGGACGAACTCCACCTCCTCGAGGATGGGAAGCCTATCGCGCCCGATCTCCTTCAGACCGGAAGGTGCCATGCTGCGCGGCTGCACCAGCACGCCCATGCCGGCCCGTGCGGCCGCCGTCAGTCCGCTGAGGCTGCCGCAGGTGCAGACGATCCGCCAGGCGACCTGGCTTCGGCCCAGGGCTTCGAGCGCGATGCTGCGCGTCACGCTCGGCGGCGGAAACGCGATCAGCGGCAGAGGCCCACCGCTTAAGACATGCTCCGGATCACGCGCCAGCCACACCAGCGGCTCACGGTAGACCAGCCGTCCGCGCGCATCGCCCAACCGGCGCTTCGCCAGCACGAGGTCGATCTCGCCGTTGTCCTGCATTTCGTAAAGCGTTCCTGACAGGGCTACCGTCAGCTCGAGATCGACGGAGGGGTGCGAGCGAACGAAATCCTCGAGCACCGCCGGAAGCTGGCTGGTCACGAAATCCTCGGAGACGCCGAGCCGCAGGTTGCCGCGCAGATTTTGCCCTTTGAATTGCGATTGCACTTGCGCTTCGATCGCCAGCATCGCCCGCGCGTGGCTGAGCAACGCTTCCCCGTCTGTCGTCATGACTACCTTGTGGGTGTCGCGCGCCAGCAATCGCCGCCCGACCGCGCTTTCGAGCCGCTGGATGTGCTGGCTGACGGTCGACTGCCCGAGACCGAGCCGTTCGGCAGCCAGCGTGAAGCTTCCCATCTGTTCGACGGCAACAAAGCTGCGGAGTTGGGTAAGATCGAGCATGGTGATCCAGAAATACGATAACTGTTATTCCTTGCATCCTGTATCATAATGGAAGAAAGAGAAATGATCCACCGATCCGATGAGTAAAGCCATGCGCCGCTTCTTGCCCGATACATTTACGATCCTGCTCGTCTGCACAGTCATCCTCGCCTCATTCCTGCCGGCCACGGGCACCTTTGCCGGCTATTTCGGCATAGCGACGAACCTCGCGGTGGCCCTACTCTTCTTCCTGCATGGCGCACGCCTGTCCCGCGACGTCGTTATCGCCGGCGTTCTGCACTGGCGGCTGCATCTCGTGATCCTGCTGACGACGTTTGGCCTGTTTCCCATCCTTGGCCTCGGCCTTGGCTTTGTGCCGGAGTGGATTCTGCCGAAGCCTCTTTATCTCGGCATACTCTATCTCTGCGTACTGCCTTCGACGGTGCAGTCGTCGATCGCCTTCACCTCCATGGCAGGTGGCAACGTACCGGCCGCCATCTGCTCTGCATCGGCATCGAACATCTTCGGCATGTTCCTGACGCCGCTGCTGGTCGGACTGCTGTTTTCCGTCGGCGGCCATGGCGGCTTCTCATGGGAGGTGCTCGGGCAAATCCTCATGCAACTGCTGCTGCCGTTCATCGTCGGCCAGGTGCTGCAGCCATGGATCGGGGCCTGGATCCGCGCGAAAAAGACGCTGCTGATGCCTGTTGATCGTGGCTCGATCCTGATGGTCGTCTACCTCGCCTTCAGCAAGGCAATCGTTGAAGGGCTGTGGCACGAGTTCTCGGTCACCGACATCGCGGCCGTCATCATCGCCGACACGGCGCTGCTTGCCTTCGTATTGTGTTTCACCATGTTTGGCAGCCGCCTGCTCGGTTTCAACAAGGCCGACGAGATCACCATCACCTTTTGCGGATCGAAGAAGAGCCTCGCCAGCGGCGCGCCGATGGCCAGCGTCATTTTTGCCGGGCAATCGATCGGCGCGATCGTGCTGCCGCTGATGCTGTTCCACCAGATCCAGCTGATGGTTTGCGCGGTCATCGCACAGAAGTACGCGGCAAAGACGGCACATCGCATCACCACGGAAGAAACCGAGGAAGCGGCAAGCCCGGCTTGATGGCAGACAACAAAAAGGCGGCGCTCAAACGAGCGCCGCCGGCATGCTTGGTCTTGGGAGGACCGATTGGGTTAGTTGGTGACCTGTGCCTCGATGGCCTTCGGCGCGCTGACCGGCTCAGCCGCAATCGCGATCTTACGCGGCTTCATGGCTTCCGGAATGCTGCGAAGCAGGTCGATGTGGAGAAGACCGTTCTTCAGCGAAGCGGCGGTAACCTCGACATGGTCGGCAAGCTGGAAGCGGCGCTCGAAGGCGCGCTTGGCAATGCCGCGATAGAGGAACTCGCTGCCATCAACCTTGTCTTCGCTCTTTTCACCCTTGACGGTGAGAGCGTGAGCCTGTGCCTCGATGGAGATTTCGGTCTCATCGAAACCGGCAACGGCCATGGTGATGCGGTAGGTGTTTTCACCAGTACGCTCGATGTTGTAGGGCGGATAAGTCTGGCCCTGGTCAGGTTGGCCGAGGCTGTCGAGCATGGTGAAGAGACGGTCGAAACCGACGGTCGAACGATAAAGGGGAGAGAAGTCTACGTGACGCATGATGTCCTCCTTAAGGAAGCGACGTGTTGCGATAGTTGCCCCTGAAACCCCTTGATCGGCAGCTTCGGGACGGTTTAGCAGGCCCGTTTGGCACCCGCAGGATTGAGATGGGGATGGCCTTTGCGCAGTTCAAGACCCTGGCGTTGGGAGGGAACTCACGCAGCGTGAACCCCGCATGAACAGCCGGTTCGGAAGCCATTCATGCGCAGGGGATTAGGAATCGTGCCTATCGGGTGACACTGGCCCGATGGCTGGAGTGTATCGTCCCTTCGTCTTCAGCCCGATCTCCAGCCGGCATCGCGGAACCTCAAGTTCAGCATGCCGGCTTTTTTTATGGCGTGACGGCAAAACGGCCAGCTTACGTTCACCGCCTGTTACCAAGCCTCTTTTCTTTGATTTGACAGCCCAATCAGCTATCCGTTTTACTCAATAGGCGAATCCGCGAAGCACACGATCGATCGGCCATGGAACAAGTTCTTTTCTCGACCCCCGAAAATCCGGCTCCGGAGAACCGAACCGAAGGCTTCTTCGAAACGCATGACGGCCATCGGCTGCGCTATGCCGTCTTCCGCTCCGACGCGCCGGTGGCGAAGGGTACGGTCGTCCTCCTCCAGGGCCGCAACGAGTATATCGAGAAGTATTTCGAGACGATCCGCGACCTGACGGCCAAGGGCCTGTGGGTCGCGACCTTCGATCTGCGTGGCCAGGGCGGCTCGGACCGGCTTCTGAAGACGCGCACCTATGGCCATGTCCGCCGCTTCGTCGATTACGAGCACGACCTCGACACGTTCCTCGAGAAAATCGTGCTGCCGGATACCCGCCTGCCGTTCTTTCTTCTGGCGCATTCGACCGGAGCGCTGATCGCGATGTCCGCCGCCCCGTACCTATCGACACGTATCGAGCGCATGGTGCTGACGGCACCCTTTATTGGTCTTTCAGGTCAGGCAGCATCGGAAGGTACGATCCGGGCGCTTGCCGGGATCGCCTGTTCGCTCGGTCTCGGCTCGTTCCCGCTGACGCGCAAGCTCAAGGAGAAGCCGTTCAGCGACAACCCTCTGACATCGGACGAGACCCGTTTCGAGCGCAATGTCGCTGTTGCCGCCGCACATCCGGAGCTGACGCTCGGCCCCCCGACAGCGCGCTGGCTGTACGACTCGCTGCTGACGATCGACCGCGTAACCGCTCCGAGCCATTTGTTCTCGATCACCATCCCGACGGTCGTCATCGCGCCGACGCGCGACGCCATCGTGCCCTATATCGCGCAGGAGCGGATCTCGCGCTATTTCCGCGCCGCCCAGTTCGTGCCGATCAATGGTGCGCGGCATGAGGTGCTGCAGGAACGCGACGTCTACCGCAAGGCGGCGCTTGCCGCCTTTCACGCCTTCATCCCCGGCAGTGACGCCGAGGCCGTCGAGGAAGTCGAAGGGTTTGGTACCTAGCCCGGTCTCTATCCAAGCGACCGCGACAAATGCCGGTGGATGCTATCGATTGAGAACCGCCATCGCCTGCTCGTAGACGGCGCGGCTGCCGGCCGCAATGATCGAGCCGCCATTTTCCGGACGCCCGCCATCCCAGGTCGTGATGATTCCGCCGGCATTCTCAATGACGGGGATGATGCCACCGACATCGTAGGGCTTCAGGCCGTTTTCGATCACAAGATCGACATGGCCGGCGGCCAGCAGCGCGTAGGCGTAGCAGTCCGTGCCATAGCGGAAGAGCCGCACCTGGCTCTCGATCTCACGGTATTTCTCCATCTCGACACCGGCAAACAGATGCGGCGAGGTGGTGAAGAGAATGGCGTTCGCCAGTGCGCCGCAATCGCGAACCTGCAGCCGCCGCTCCCCTTCCGGGCCGTTATAGATCGAACCGTTCGCATCTGCGAAATAGCTTTCGCCAGTAAAGGGCTGGTCGATCATGCCCATGACGGCCCGGCCGTTTCGCTGCAGACCGATCAGCGTTCCCCAGACCGGTACACCGGAGATGAACGCGCGCGTACCGTCGATCGGGTCGATCACCCAGACATATTCGCGGTCCAGGCCAACATTGCCGTGCTCTTCGCCGAGAATGCCGTGATCCGGGAAATGCTCCTCGATCAGCGCCCGAATGGCGACTTCCGCCGCCCTGTCGCCTTCGGTGACGGGGTCAAAGCCGCTCGATAGCTTGTTGGTCACGTCAAGTCCGGAACGGAACCGTGGCAGCGTTTCGGCCTTGGCGGCCTCCGCCAGGCGATTGAAGAACGAGCGATCAGGCAACATGGTGGAATCCATTGGTGGCGCGCGAGTGCCGCTTTTCATAGCCGAATTGCCGCCCGTTGCAAACGAGAGCGGCAGCTTTTAGCCGGCTGCACAATATTTTTGCACTGCAAAATTTTGATTGACAATTGTGCACCGCAATAGTAGCTTTTGCCCACAGTCTTTGACTGTAAATGCCCTCCTTGGGTGTTTCCTCCCTAGACTTAGACCGCCGCGAGGCGGTCTCTTTTTGATGTCTTGAAGGCCTATTCGGCAGCGAGGGCGGTGTCGGTCGCGAACTGCGCCACATAGACCGCCATCTGGCGCATGAAGGCGGTGATCGCTGCGGCAACCAAGGCGAAGTCGGAGCGCTTCTCCAGCGTAACTTCGTCGACATAGATCGAGCGGTTCACTTCAATCTGCAGCGCATGCAGTCCACGCGACGGGCGGCCATAATGCTCCGTGATAAACCCGCCGGCATATGGCTTGTTGCGGATTGCCGTGAAGCCCATCTCCTCCAAGATGGCGACAGCCGCACGCGACAGATCGGCCGAGGCACTGGTGCCGTAGCGATCGCCGATGATGAAATCCGGCCGCGCATTGGTGCCGGCGACGCGAACGTTGCCCGGCATGGAGTGGCAATCGATCAGCACGCCGAAGCCGAACTGGACATGCGTGCGGGCGATCAGCCGCCGCAACGCCGCGTGATATGGCTTATAGACGGCTTCGATTCGATCGAGCCCCTCCTGCACCGACAGCCGACGGGCATAGATCTCCATGTTCTCGGCAACGATGCGCGGAATGGTACCGAGCCCGCCTGCCACGCGCAGTGAATTGATGTTCGCGTAGGGCGGCAGCAGACCGTCGAACATGCGCGGATCGAGCTCGTAGGGCTCGCGGTTCACATCGAGATAGGCGCGCGGAAAGTTTGCAAGCAGGAGCGGCGCCCCAAGCGCGCTCGCATCGGCAAACAGCTCATCGACATAGTGATCCTCGGAGCGGCGGATGGAAATGCCCTCGAGCCTGGACTGAGCGATGAATTCGGGGGGATAGATGCGCCCGCTGTGCGGCGAGTTGTAGACGAATGGAATGGCGTGCGACGCAGGCTCCCGGACCTCGAAAAGTGCGTATTCAGGGATTTCGTGCACCCTTTTTTCCCTCTTTACCACATCAGGAGGCCATTGCTTCGACCATGTTGCCAGTTGCAGCACTCCAAGTCCATACTATCTCATGGGGATGACGGCCCGGATGGCCTCTTCACCGGTTGTTTACTGGGCGAACTCTAGTGTAAATGGCTGGAGCCCAACGCATAAATTATTGATTAGCGGTCTGGATAATGACTCAGAAGATACTTCTTGCAGAAGACGACAATGACATGCGCCGGTTCCTTGTGAAGGCGCTTGAAAAGGCAGGCTACAAGGTCCTCTCCTACGACAACGGCGCCAGCGCCTATGACAGGCTTCGTGAAGAACCCTTCTCGCTGCTCCTGACCGATATAGTCATGCCCGAAATGGACGGAATCGAACTGGCGCGCCGCGCCACCGAACTCGATCCGGACCTGAAAGTGATGTTCATCACCGGATTCGCAGCCGTCGCCCTCAACCCTGATTCGAAGGCACCGAAGGACGCGAAGGTTCTTTCCAAGCCTTTCCACCTGCGTGACCTCGTCGAGGAAGTGAATAAAATGCTTGCCGCATAAGGCTTCCGGCAAAGCATGTCACAAAACCGAAAAAAGCCTATTGACGGCAAAAAGGGTTTGTGGTCTATGCGCCGCCATCGGATGGGCGTGTAGCTCAGCGGGAGAGCACTACGTTGACATCGTAGGGGTCACAAGTTCGATCCTTGTCACGCCCACCATTCGAATTCAAAGGCTTAGCGGGAAACCGCTAAGCCTTTTTCGTTTCTGGGCCAGCCCAAACATTGATTGCACGCAGCCGACGCGCGGCAAGAGACGGATGGCCGTCTTCGCCTTTGCGTCGGCACCTACGGGTTATTGTAAAAGGACCCACTGTCGTAAGTGCAGGCGTAGTCGAGCGCGCATTGCTTGCCGGTCTTATCCCGGAAATTCGCGGTGGTGCGCGCGTAGCCCAAGCCGCATTTGGCGGGCGGATAGCGAAAGCTGCTGCCGCCGAAACCGGAACGGACGAAAACCTTCTTGTTCTGGCGGATGATCTGGGAAATCTGGCTGCACGTGTAAGCGCGGGCATCGACGTTCAGTGCTCCGGCAGACCATGCCGCGGACGGAAGCATCAACGCAGCGGCCAAGACCCCCGCACCGAAAGCCTTATTGAATGGCGTGCCCATCTCGCCCTGCCCGTAAGTGTGATCGAAGCTTGAATATACTCGTTTTCGGCGAAGCAACAAAACGGCGCTCCATTCCTTGCCAATGCGGAACGCCCGCCAAGGGGCGGGCGCTTCGTTCGGCTTTCGTGCACAACAGCAGCCCATGCTACATGCAGGCAGACGCGGACTTCATTGCCGCCTCGGCAAGCGCCCTCGTCTTGTGCGCGCCGCCGATAGCCATGGCGGTCTTGCCATCAGGACGCTTCGACACGACGCTGCATTTACTGTTGTTCGGAGAATGTTCTACGTAGTAGTGGCTGCTTGCGGCCAGCGCCGGTGCGACGCCGAAGGCCAGGATAGTTACGCTCAGAGCGATTTTCCTGATCATCGCATTCCTCCATCTTGAATCGGCCGGCAGTCTCGCTGCCAGACCAAAGCGTAGCTATCGCGCCCGATGAATTTGACGAAGCGGCATTTCATCGCATGCTCTCATGTCCGGACCAACGACCGCGCAGGAAGGCAGTCGATTGCCAAGTCCACAGGCCAAGCCTATCGACCAATTTCGAACACAGAAGAATGGCAAGCCGCTGCCGACATACTGCACCGCCGACATAAGCACTACGAGGTATAGAGATGAGACTGGCAACTTTGGCCGCCGCTTCGCTGCTCGCCGCAACACTGACAACCGCAGCGGACGCAGCCCCGCAGAACTTCCCCGGCGCTCCGGGGGCACTGACGCTCACCGGCAAATGCGCCAAGCTCGTCGTCGGCAAGGTCGACGCGACGAAGGGCTGCGAAGGCGAACTCGCGAGCGTGACGCTCGTAAATGGACAGGTCACCTTCATCTTCACCTCGGGCGGCAAGATGCTGGGCTTCCAGGGTGACGGCACGGCCATCAAGCCTGCTGCCAACGGCAATGCCCGAATGCCGCTCAACCTGGTGGTCACGGGCGTCGGCCAGAAGATGACAGGTCAGGTCAAAGTTGCCGGCACCTGCACGATGGGTAACCCCTACGGCGGCAAGCCGGTCGCCATCGAATGCTCGGCCGAGAGCAAGGACACCGCCTTTACCGGCAGCTTTCGCACCAACGGCAAGGCGCCGAAGCAGAAGTAGGCCGGCATACGCCGCGGGCTCGCCTCAGGCGCACCACGCGCCATTTGCGCCGGGTTTGCGGGCCAATCCCTCGTTGATCATCTGCGCGCCGATCGACCGACCATCGCGAGACACGACATGCGGGACGCCGCCCTTGCCAGGCTGCCCTGCCGGGTTCATCGCGAAGGATCCGGAGTTCAGGATATTCAGGAGCCGCAGCTTCGCGGCGAAGCCTAGCCGCTTCTCGTTGTCGCAACGGGCCGTCTCAATGCCGGGGCTCACGACGTCGGCAATGGCGATCTTCTCGCCCTTGTACCAGAACGTGCCTCCATCGGCGACGCAGTTGATGTGCTCGCCCTGGCCGCAATAGCCGAAGGCGGCCTTGCCGGTCTGCGCCTGCGCAGGGGAGGGGGAAACCGGCACCGCTTTTTCAAGGACGACAGGTGCCTTGGCCGGAATGGGCACGGCTGCAGGCGGCACCATGCGGGACACTGGCGCGATTGAAGCGGTCTGCCTCGGGCTCGGATCGCGTGCAGGTTCGCTTCGCGCGACCGGCGCTGCCCGAGAGACGATCGAGGCTGGCGCATGCGTGGCCAGCATCGGCTTCACGCTCTTCCAATTGTCGTAAGTCGCAATGCCCCCAACGGCGATGACGCCGATGATTGTCCAGGGGAGAGCGCTTCCGCCTCCCCTTGCCTTCGATCGTGCCGATGATTTGCGGCGGCGTGTCGCAGTCTTTGCCATCTATCCGATTCCCGTGAACACACGGATTATCGCCGGGCAATCCTTTCCGAAAGGTTGGCGACCACGTCATTTTAGTACAGACGTGATGATCCAACGCTCCTGCGAACGGGCGCGCAGTCGCAAAAGTACAAGATATCTAGAGCCGGGCGCCCGGGAACGTGGAGTCCGGCCTTGAGTGCGTCGGCGGGCTCCAACGAGACCTCAGTGAATTCGTGATCTCGATTCTTTCCAGATCGATCTGGATATCAGCGGCCGCGCGAAGCGCCTGCCATTCGATCTCGTGCTTCAGGCAAATGTCGTGCGGCACCAAAGTCGTCTTCATCTTTCCTCACCGGTTGTCGATAATACAGGGCAGCAGGCGTCGATAGGTCAGCGGATCGGCCTTGCGATCGTGGAATCCTCCTCGGCAGCAGGCTTCGGCCCGCCTTTCGAAAGATCGCCGCCGGTGCAGTGAGCGGGGATATGGACGTCATCGAAAACGCCATGCGGCAGCGTCAGGTCGACGTGATGCGGCGGCAGCACTTGTGCCTTTTGCATTCGGTTGGGGCGCGCACGCTTCATGCGGTCCGATTTTTCCGTGCGCGTGTCGGGAGTGTGGGTCGAGGGGTGCATCATCGGCCTCCTTTTTATTGCGCATGCCACTGGTGAACGAAGGACTAACGACCTCGGCGCCGAATAGTTCCGAGGAAAAGAACAAACCGCATCGCGCCGCCTTGACTGGCGTGGCAAGTTCACTACCTTCGACTTATCCCGAGGCCTCGGACATCGGCCGACGGGTCAACCTGGTGCCGGGCCCCTCTGGCGAGAGTTTTTACGGCGCTCTCGTGATGTCGGTACCGCCTGCAGCTTAAGCCGGCGGATTTTTCATTGATGAAAAAGCTCACCATGCCTCACGCGCATGCCCTTTGTGGTATGTCGCTTTTTTCCCGCACATCCTTGTTCGACAACCTTCGTGGCTGCGAGGTGCGGCCATGACCAACGGTTCCCCGCAAAAATCGACGCTCAGCTATTTCCGCTGGGCCTTCATCGTCACCTTCCTCGGCCTCGTCCTGGGCGCAGCCCTCGGCTGGCAGACGACGGGCACGATCGGCGGCATGGCGACCGTCTTCTTCATCTGCACGGTGCTCGCCGTGCTGGAGATTTCGCTCTCCTTCGACAACGCCATCGTCAATGCCAACAAGCTCAAGGAGATGACACCGGTCTGGCAGCATCGCTTCCTCACCTGGGGCATCGTCATCGCCGTCTTCGGCATGCGTATCGTCTTCCCGCTCGCAATCGTCGCGATCGCCGCCCAAATCGGCCCGTGGGAAGCTCTGGTGCTCGCTGCCCGCGACCCTGCGGAATACGCCCGCATCATGAACGACGCACACCTGCCGATCGCAGCCTTCGGCGGCACCTTCCTGATGATGGTTGGTCTCAACTACTTCTTCAATCATGAGAAGGACGTCCACTGGATATCAGGGCTTGAAAAGCTCATGGCCCGCTCGGCCACGATCAAGGGCATCGAGATTGCCTTCGTGCTGGCGCTGGTCCTGGTGTTCTCGTCGTTCCTCGGAGAAGAAGAGGCCACAACCTTCGTGCATTGCGCCATCTATGGTCTTCTGACCTTCCTGGCGGTCGAGGTGATCGGCGGCCTGCTCGATGCGTCGCAGCAGACGATGAGCGCCGCCGCCAAAGGCGGTCTCGGTGCCTTCATCTATCTCGAAGTGCTCGACGCCAGCTTCTCCTTCGACGGCGTCATCGGCGCCTTCGCGCTGACGCAGAACCTCTTCGTTATTGCGATTGGCCTCGGCATCGGCGCCATGTATGTGCGTTCGATGACAATCATGCTCGTCGAAAAGGGCACGCTCGCGGAGTACCGCTATCTCGAGCACGGCGCCTTCTACGCAATCCTGATCCTCTCGGTGATCATGTATGTGCAGACGATGTACCATATTCCCGAGGTCATTACCGGCCTTGGTGGTGCCGCCCTGATCGGCATCTCACTCTGGTCTTCCATCCGCCACAACAAGAAGGAACAGGCGGAAGAGCGCGCTGAGGCGCATAAGGAACTGCACGCCTGAGCTTGCAAGCCGCATTCACCGATGCGGCTTCATCAGAACAAAAATAAAGCCCGCGACCATCCGGTTGCGGGCTGTTTCGTATCCGGCGATCAGAGACCGCCAGCCGCGCCTAAGGCGCAGATAAGCTAGTGGTTGATTCTGCCGAACATGCTCGGGTCGATGCCGAGTTCGCGCAGATCGCGCGCCTTCGGGCGGCGGCCAGCTTCGATGGTGGCGCTCACAGCATTCGCAGCACCGATCATCGCAAAGGCGCGACCAAGGAAACCATCGCGAATGGACTTACGGAAGGACATTTTCTCTCTCGCTTTGCTTTATGATTGACCACTCATACATGTGAACGGAAGCGCGTCTTCACAAGCGACAGAAATTCAGCCCTGCCATGCAAGAACAAGCGATCGAGCGCAAAACGCGCCATGTGGTTGAGAACACGCGACAAAATGAATGGAGGCATCAAATTGACAGGCTCGTTCACAATCAGACGCGCGCGCCCATCGGACGCCGAAGCGCTTTGCGAATTTGCGGCCAGCAGTTTCGGGCGACCTACCGCAGCGACACGCCCGCATCGGATCTTGAGTCCTACATCCAGGCGAATTTCAGCGCCGAACAGCAGAATGCGGAGATTGGCGACCCCTCAGCCGCTGTTTTCCTCGCCATGCTTGATAATCGCGTCATCGGATATGCTCACCTCATGCTGGATACAGTCGACAGACGATCGGCCTTCCTCAATCGAATTTATGTCCACACCGATTGGAGGGGACGCGGATTGGCTATGGCCCTCCTCAAAACGGTGCTGCACGACGCGCATCAACGTGGCGCAACTCGCCTGGAGCTGACCGTCTACCAGCGAAACGCACGAGCCATTGCGTTTTATGAGAGGGCCGGCTTTGTCGTGACGGGCAATACGATCTTCGCGGTCGGTCAGGATTTGCAGAGCGACCTGGTGATGGAAATGAAGTTGGCCGAGCGGCCTAACAGCTGAACGGCGCGGCCAGCACACGTGACTGCCGAACAGCAGAAACTCCGCATTGGATGCGCCGCAGAAGCACCCGTGCCGTCCGCAGCAACCACCAATAACACCTTATCGTCACCAGACGAAAAGGCCGGCGATGTTTCCATCGCCGGCCGCAGTTGTGGGGTTCGGGCAGTCTTTTTCTTTAGTCCTCGTTCGCCGCAAGCTGCGACAGAACCTCGCCGCGTCCACGCAGGCGCAGGATCAGCGGGATGATGAAGGCGGCCGCAGCAACGATGAGCAGGCCGGCCGCAATCGGCGACATCACCAGAGTCGTCACGTCGCCCTGACTGATCGCAAGCGCGCGGCGCAACTGTTGCTCGGCCAGCGGGCCAAGGATGAGGCCGACAACAGCAGGCGCGATCGGATAGCCGAAGAGCCGCATGATGTAGCCGAGGATGCCGAAGGCGAGCAGCATGCCCAGTTCGAAGACCGACGGGTTGGCGCCGATCGTGCCGAGTGTCGCAAACAGCAGGATGCCGGCATAAAGCCACGGCTTCGGGATCGTCAGCAGGCGCACCCAGAGGCCGATCAGCGGGAGGTTGAGCACAAGCAGCATCGCGTTGGCGATCAGCAGGCTGGCGATCAGGCCCCAGACGATCTGCGGGTTGTTCGCAAACAGCAGCGGGCCGGGCTGCAGGCCGTATTGCTGGAAGCCGGCGAGCATGATCGCGGCCGTCGCCGTCGTCGGCAGGCCGAGCGTCAACAGCGGCACCAGGGTCCCTGCCGCCGACGCATTGTTCGCGGCCTCCGGACCAGCCACGCCTTCGATCGCGCCGTGACCGAACTCCTCGGGGTTCTTCGCCAAGCGCTTTTCCGTGGCATAGGAAAGGAAGGTCCCGATCTCGGCACCGCCGGCAGGCATCGCGCCGATCGGGAAGCCAATCAGCGTGCCGCGCAGCCACGCCTTCCAGGAGCGGCCCCAGTCCTGCGCCGTCATCCACAGCGAGCCTTTGACCGCCTCGACCTTCTCCTCGATGCTGTTGCCCTGGGCGGCGATATAGAGTGTCTCGCCGATCGCAAACATCGCGACCGCAAGCGTCGTCACCTCGACGCCATCGAGCAGATCGGGGACGCCGAAGGAAAGACGCGCCTGTCCCGTCTGCTGGTCGATGCCGACCATGGCAAGGGCAAAGCCGATGAACAGCGATGTAAGCCCGCGCAGCGCCGAATCCCCGAAGGCCGACGAGACGGTCACGAAGGCGAGTACCATCAGCGCAAAATATTCACGCGGCCCGAAAATCAGGGCCAGCTTGACGATGTAGGGAGCGATGAAGGCAAGGCCGAGCGTCGCGATCAGGCCGGCGACAAACGAACCAATCGCCGCTGTCGCGAGCGCCGGCCCGCCGCGGCCCGCGCGGGCCATCTTGTTGCCCTCAAGGGCCGTAACGATCGAGGCGCTTTCGCCAGGCGTATTGAGAAGAATCGACGTCGTCGAGCCGCCATACATGCCGCCATAATAGATGCCGGCAAACATGATCAGCGAGCCAGCCGGATCGAGCTTGTAGGTAACAGGAAGAAGAAGGGCGACGGTCAGGGCCGGGCCAATCCCCGGCAGCACGCCGACCGCGGTGCCGAGCGTCACGCCGACGAGCGCATAGAGCAGGTTCATCGGCTGCATGGCGACCAGGATGCCCTGGAAGAGGAATTCGAAGGTGCTCATCGCATCCAATCCTAGAAGAAGATGTGTTCGAACGGCCCGGCCGGCAGGGTCAACTGCAAGAGCTTTGCGAAGATCACCCAGACGACGAAGCTGAAAGCGATGCCCGCAGGGATCGAGATCCAGAGCTTGCGGCGTCCGAAGCCGGCAGCCGTAAAGGCAAAGAGAAGGCCGGTTGCGATCGAAAAGCCTGCCGTCTTGAGAAGCAGCATCTGCGCGGCAAGGCCGGCGACGACCCAAACTACAGGCGCGATTTCCTGATGCTCGCGCTCGGGAAACTCGCCACGCCAGGCTTCGAAGATGGTCCAGATGCCGAGGCCGATCAGGCCGAAGGCGACCACCTTGGGCGCAGTTGCCGGACCGATGCGGTCATACTGAGCGATGGCGCGCATATGCGAGGCATCCCAAAGCATGACGGCAGCGACGACGAAAAGACAGATGGCAATGACCAGCGCCGCCCAGTCAGGGCGGCGCTTCGTTGCCAAGGGTTCGTTACCCCTGCTCATTGAACAAGTCCGATCTCTTTAAGGATGCCTTCGGTAGCCGAAACGTCCTTGTCGAGCTGCGCCTTGAAGGCGTCGCCGGCGAGGTAGGTATCAGCCCAGCCCTTGCTCTTCAGGATTTCCTGCCAACCGGCGGACTTCGAGAGCTTATCGAAATCAGCGGTGATTGCAGCCGTCTGCTCGGCCGAAAGACCAGGGGCGGCGGCAACCATGCGCCAGTTCTCGACAGCGACATCGAGGCCCGATTCCTTCAGCGTCGGCGCGTCGACACCCTCGATGCGCTTGTCGCTGGAGACAGCCAGGAGCCGGAGCTGACCAGCCTTCACCTGCGATTCGAATTCGCCGTAGCCGGAAATGCCCGCGGTCACCTGTCCGCCGAGGATAGCGGCCAGCGCTTCACCGCCGCCGGAGAAGGCGACGTAGTTGATCTTCGTCGGATCGACGCCGGCAGCCTTGGCAATCAGTCCGACCGCGATGTGGTCGGTACCGCCTGCCGAGCCGCCACCCCAGGAAACCGAACCCGGATCCTGCTTCAGCTTGGCAACGAGATCGGCCATCGTCTTGATGTCGGACGCAGCCGGGACAACGATCGCCTCATACTCGCCGGTAAGGCGGGCAATCGGCGTGACGTCCTTCAGCGTGACCGGCGACTTGTTGGTCAGGATAGCGCCGACCATGACATAGCCGCCGACGATCAGTGCGTTCGGGTTGCCGTTGTTCTGGCCGGTGAACTGCGCGAGACCGATGGTGCCGCCGGCGCCCGGAACGTTTTGTACCTGAACGTTGCCTGAGATGCCTTCCTTCTGCATCACGGTCTGCAGCGAGCGGGCCGTCTGGTCCCAGCCACCGCCGGGAGCGGCCGGCGCCATGATGGTGTAGTCCGCCGCATAGGCCGGCAGGGCGACCGCAGCCGCGAAAATGGTTGCAAGAAGAGTATGCTTCACGAGTGTGTCCTCCGTGGGCGCGGCTGAGAAACCGCGCGTTGTTCTCGATGGAATCGGGAAGGACACCGCAGACGGACTCCAAGGTCCGATATGGCTGGCAAGCTCCTCCCGAAACTTCACCTCTCCGCCTCCACGGAGCTGAAGTTCTGCAAAGCGGACCACAACAAGCTGTCATTTAGCTGACATCGATCAACTATCCACCCCGCGATGACACTTTTTTGCCGCAATTACCCTGGGCGAAAACAGACGCAAAATGCCACCATCCGTGGAACCTGGAGGCGGTTTGTGCGTTATGGCGCTCAGGAGGATTGCCCCATGAGTTCTCACATCGATAACAAGCAGATCGAAAATGAGGGCTTACGCCAGGTGTGGAGTGTGCACGATTTTGCACGCCGGCACCGGTTGGACGAGCAGGAGGAGAAACGTCTTCGCTCGCTCTTTGGGTCATACGCGACGAAGCAGGAACTGCTGGCCAACGCCCAGCGGCCCTGCATCTTCCGCTAATCATCCACGGCGATTTTACTGCGTCCGCAGAACTTCGTTCCAGTGCGCGATCAATCGCGCGCGCTTCACCTGGTCCAGATAAACCATCAAGCCCGGGCTGACAGGCACCGGCCGCAACTGCGCGCCCAAGAGCTCCTGCATCGTGTTGGCGGTATTCTCGCCGGCGACCTCCGGGCTGACAGCGGGAATCTGCAACTCCCGCGCCATGATCGTCTGGCCCTCCTTCGACATGAAGAAGGATAGATAGCGCCGTCCGAGTTCCGGTTCGCCCGCCGCCTGCGGCACCAGGCCGATGCGCGACATCACGACCGTATAGTCTTTCGGCAGCACGATCCCGACATCGGGATGACGCTTGGCCCAATCGGCGGCGTAGGACCCGAGGATGTTGTAGCCGAGCACGAAGCGGCCGTCCGATACGCGCTCCAGGATGGCCGAACTGGTGGAGTATAATTTGACGCCGGCCGCCCCCATGGCGCCGATAACGGACCATATGTCACCGAACTGTTCCTGGTCGCGTGCCATGAACAGGAAGCCGACGCCGGAGCGCTCGATATCATAGGTGCCGATCCGCCCATGGATCGCGTCACCCTTGCGCTTGAGGTAATCGACGAATTCCGCCCGCG
This sequence comes from Rhizobium sp. 10N414, assembly GCF_056394785.1. Taxonomy (NCBI): domain Bacteria; kingdom Pseudomonadati; phylum Pseudomonadota; class Alphaproteobacteria; order Hyphomicrobiales; family Rhizobiaceae; genus Rhizobium; species Rhizobium sp. 10N414. Next base: position 70,440 of record NZ_JBFTIN010000016.1, read on the forward strand.
AACTCGGCGGCGGCTCCGTCGCGAAGCTCGGCTTGTGGTAGACGAACACCGCCGGCTCGAAGGTCAGCGCGTAGGCGGTATTGCGCCAGTTGGCCCATTTCGGCCAGCGCGCGCTCATCGGCAGGTTGCTCACCTGCGCATAGCCGTCGTTGGAGAGCTTGACCTGCAGATCCATGGCCGAGGAGAAGGCGAAGTCCGCAGTGCGTTGGCCGGCATCCGTCTCCCGCACGATGCGGTCATAAATTTCCCCGGTCAGCATATCCTCGTACCTGACCGCCACGTCCAGATTGGCTTCCTGGAACCCATGGATCATCGGCTGCGCCAGTGGCTCGTCGAGCGATGAATAGACAACCAGCGTCGGGGCCTCGGCATTGCCGGAACGCGCCGGGTAGAACACCTCGTCCGCAGTGGCTAAGCCGGGACAGAGCAACAGGCACGCAAGTAAAGAAAGTCTCCTCATGAGAGGACAATGCACCAGCAACCGGGATCCGGCAAGCGAGCCGCATCCACCCGCAGCGCCCCGAAGGCGGCTGGTACGACCGCAGCAGCAGCACACTCACCAGACACAAAAAATGGCTATGACATCTTCGCCGCCACCCTGTATCCTCTTCAAAAATCAAGGGAACATCCGTGCGCATTCTATTGGTGGAGGACAATATCGCGCTGGCCGACGGGCTTTCGGCCATCCTGCGAGGCACCGGCCATGCCGTCGACGTCGTGCATGATGGTGCCTCCGCCAACGCTGTCACGGCGGCCGAGAATTTCGATCTCGTCGTGCTCGACCTGAACCTGCCGGAAATGGATGGCCTCGAGGTGCTGCGCGCCATGCGCGCCAGACAGAACCAGTCGGCAGTGCTGATCCTGACGGCGCGCGGCACGCCGGAAGAGCGCGTCAAGGGTCTCGATCTTGGTGCCGACGACTACCTTATCAAGCCCTTTGATATCTCCGAATTCGAGGCCCGCGTCCGCGTGCTCCTGCGCCGCCAGGCGGGTCTGCATTCGGCGACTGTCAGTTTCGGCGGCCTTTCACTCGATCTAAATTCACGCGCCTTCTCCGCCGGCTCGACGCCGCTCGACATTCCCGCCCGCGAACTCGGCCTGCTGGAAATCCTCTTCATGCGCGCCGGCAAGGTTGTCGCCAAGGAAGCGATCATTCAGTCGCTGACCGCCTTCGACGACGACATCTCGGCCAATGCCATCGAGCAATATGTCAGCCGCCTCAGGAAGCGCCTGTCGCCCTATGGGCTGACGGTGAGGACTGCGCGCGGCATTGGCTACTATCTCGACAAACTGCCAGAGGCCTCATGACAACGGCCTATTCGCTCCGACGAAGGCTCCTGTTCTGGCTGCTGATCTCGACCGCCATCATCGGCATGGTCGCGCTCGCGGACACTTATCGCGAAGCGGTGCAGACCTCCAACATCGTTTCGGACCGCGTGCTGGCCGGCTCGGCACTCGCCATCGCCGAACGCGTGGTCGTGGCGGAAGACGGCACTCTCGAGGTCGACATCCCCTATGTGGCCCTTGAGATGCTGACATCGGCCGCGCAGGACCGTGTCTTCTATCGCGTCGACGGACCGCCCGGAAAATTCATCACCGGCTATCAGGCGCTTCCGGTCCTCGCCGAAACCGTAGGCGACACGGCAGGCTTTGCCGATGATACCTTCCGCGGCGAACCGATCCGTGTCGCAACCCTCAAGCGGTCAGCCTCAACAGGCATTCGCTCCGTCCCCTTCGCCGTGACCGTTGCCGAAACCACGATCGCCCGCCGTCAGCTCGCCCGCGCCATCCTCTTCCGCTCGGCGCTGCGTCTCTCCCTTATGATCGCCGGCGCCGCCGTCATCGTCTGGATCTCGGTCACGGTCGCGCTCCGTCCGCTGTACAAGCTGCGCGATGCGATCGGCGAACGCAGTCCCGACGACCTGCACCCGATCGAACAGGCAGTACCAAGCGAGGTCCAGCCGCTCGTCGATACCGTCAACGGCTTCATGGTCCGCTTGCAATCGGCGCTCGATGCACTTCGTAACTTCACCGGCAACGCCAGCCACCAGCTGCGCACGCCGCTTGCGATCATCCGCACGCAGCTCGCCCTCTCCGCTCGCGCGAGCACATTGGCCGAAGCGCAGGGCTCCGCCCTGAAAGGCGATCAGGCCGTCGCCCATGCCGAACGCATCCTCGCGCAATTACTGCTGATGGCGAAAATCGACGCTGCAACGGCGAAGGAGGCGCTGACCGCATCGTCGATCGACCTGACAGCCATTGCCCAGGACATCACCGGAGAACTTATCCCGACCGCCGCCGAGGCCGGCATCGACCTCGGCTTCGAAGGCGACCGCCCTGCCCTCGTCCGTGCCGAGCCGCTGCTGATCGGCGAACTCTTGCGCAACCTTGCCGGAAACGCCATCGCCTATGCCGGCAAGGGCGCTGAGGTGACCGTTCGGATATCCGAGACCGACGATGCCGTCCGCCTCGAAGTCGAGGACAACGGCCCCGGCATTCCCGCAGAGACGCTCGCGGCCGTCCGGCAGCGCTTCTCGCGCGGCAGCAACTCCGGCGCGCCGGGCGCCGGGCTTGGCCTGCCGATCGTCGAGGAAATCGCCGGCCTCTTCAACGCATCGCTGACGCTGGAGCCCGGCGCACATGGCAGGGGTCTCACGGCCTCCGTGACGTTTGCGAAGGCGACGTAAAGGCTTAGCCGGCTCGGCCTTACCGCCTTGCATTCTTTCGCTGCATTGCACACACTACCCTTCGGGAACAGCAAATGCCGTACAACGATACGGCAGCGGATAAGGCCGTCCATGTCGATCAAAGCCAGCATCTATCACCTGACGCATTACAAATACGACAAGCCGGTCCGCCTCGGACCTCAGATCATACGCCTCAAGCCAGCGTCGCATTCCAAGACGCGGGTGATCAGCCATTCGCTGAAGGTTTCGCCGTCGAACCATTTCGTGAACCTGCAGCAGGATCCCTACGGCAATTATCTGGCCCGCTACGTCTTCCCTGACCCGGTGACGGAGTTCAAGATCGAGGTCGACCTCGTCGCCGACATGACGGTCTATAACCCCTTCGATTTCTTCATCGAGGAGAGCGCCGAGATGTGGCCCTTCTCCTATCCCGAGGAGATCAGGGACGACCTGAAGATCTACATGCAACCGCAGCCGGTGGAGCCGGCGCTGGCTGCCTATCTCGCCGGCATCGACCGCACTCCCATGCGGACCACCGACTTCATCGTAGGGTTGAATGCGCGGCTGAAGAACGACGTCGAATACGTCATCCGCATGGAGCCCGGCGTCCAGACGCCGGAGGAAACGCTGAAGCTGGCGCTTGGCTCCTGCCGCGACTCGAGCTGGCTGCTGGTCGAGATCCTGCGCAATCTCGGCTTCGCCGCCCGCTTCGTCTCCGGCTATCTCATCCAGCTCACCCCCGACCTGAAGGCGCTCGACGGGCCCTCCGGCACCGAGGTCGATTTCACCGACCTGCACGCCTGGTGCGAGGTCTATCTCCCCGGCGCCGGCTGGGTCGGCCTCGACCCCACGTCTGGCCTGCTCACCGGCGAAAGCCACATACCGCTCGCCGCCACCCCGCACTACCGAAATGCCGCGCCGATATCAGGCGCGCTTTACGGCGAGGCCAACACCGAATTCGCCTTCGAGATGAAGGTCTCGCGGGTAGCGGAGCACCCGCGCATCACCAAGCCTTTCTCCGACGAAAGTTGGAAGGAGCTCAACGAGCTCGGTGCCAAGGTCGATAGCATCCTGCAGGCCGGGGATGTCCGCCTGACCATGGGCGGCGAGCCGACCTTCGTTTCCATCGACGACTTCGAATCCGAGGAGTGGAACACTGCCGCCGTCGGCCCGACCAAGCGCGAGAAGGCGGATGTCCTCATCCGCAAACTGCGCGAGCGCTTCGCTCCCGGCGGCTTCCTGCATTACGGTCAGGGCAAGTGGTATCCGGGCGAAAGCCTGCCGCGCTGGACCTTCTCACTCTACTGGCGCAAGGACGGCAAGCCGATCTGGCAGAACCCGGAGCTCATCGCCGGCGAGGGCAAGGACACCGGTGCAAAGGCAGATGACGCCGCCAACCTTTTGAATGCCATCGCCAGGGAACTGGCGATCGAGACCGACATGGTGCTGCCCGCCTACGAGGATCCAGCCGAATGGATCATGAAGGAAGGCAGCCTGCCCGAAAACGTCGACCCATCCAATTCCAAGCTGAAGGACCCGGAAGAGCGTAGCCGCATCGCCCGCGTCTTCGAACGCGGCCTGACCGTACCGACCGGCTACATCCTGCCGGTGCAGGCCTGGAACGCGCGCGCCTCTAGCACGCGCTGGGTCAGCGAAAAATGGAAGACCCGCCGCGGCAAGATCTTCCTCGTTCCCGGCGACAGCCCCGTCGGCTATCGCCTGCCCCTCGGCACCCTGCCCTATGTGCCGCCGGCGCGTTTCCCCTATATCCACCCCGCCGACCCGTCGATTCCGCGCAATCCGCTGCCCGAAGTCTTCGTGCCATCCGGCCGCGCCATGCCGGAAGCCTCCCGCCACAGCGACGACAGCAGCCAGAACCGCGTTGAGCAAACCGTCGGCGAGATCGGCGGCGTCGTGCGCACCGCAATCTCGGTCGAACCGCGCGACGGAAGGCTCTGCGTCTTCATGCCGCCGGTCGAGCGCATCGAGGACTATCTCGAACTGATCGCCGCCGCGGAGAATGCAGCGACCGAACTCGGCCTGCCCGTCCATATCGAAGGCTATTCGCCGCCGCAGGACGAGCGCATCAATGTCATCCGCGTCGCCCCCGATCCCGGCGTCATTGAGGTCAATATCCATCCCGCTTCCAACTGGCAGGATTGCGTCGACATTACGATGACGATCTACGAGGAAGCCCGCCAAAGCCGCCTCGGCACCGACAAGTTCATGATCGACGGGCGCCACACCGGTACCGGCGGGGGCAACCATGTGGTCGTTGGTGGCGCCAATCCGGGCGACAGCCCCTTCCTGCGCCGCCCTGACCTGTTGAAGAGCCTGGTACTGCACTGGCAGCGCCATCCCTCGCTCTCCTACATGTTCTCGGGCATGTTCATCGGCCCGACCAGCCAGGCGCCGCGCATCGACGAAGCCCGTCACGACAGCCTCTACGAACTGGAAATCGCGCTCGCCCAGGTCCCCGCGCCGGGTCGCGGCGCGCAACCCCTCCCTTGGCTGGTGGACAGGCTGTTCCGCAATCTGCTGACCGACGTCACTGGCAACACGCACCGCGCCGAGATCTGCATCGACAAGCTGTTTTCGCCGGATGGCCCAACCGGACGGCTCGGCCTCGTCGAATTCCGCGGTTTCGAAATGCCGCCGAACGCACGTATGTCGCTTGCCCAGCAACTGCTGGTCCGCGCGTTGATCGCCCGCTTCTGGCAGCACCCTGCGGACGGCAAGTTCGTGCGCTGGAGCACGTCGCTGCACGACCGCTTCATGCTGCCGCACTTCATCTGGGCCGATTTCCTCGACGTGCTCGGCGACCTCAAGCAGAATGGCTTCGACCTCAGCCCGGAATGGTTCAAGGCACAGCTTGAATTCCGCTTCCCCTTCTGTGGCGAGGTCGAATACGAAGGCTCTAAGCTCGAACTGCGGCAGGCGCTGGAACCCTGGCACGTCATGGGCGAGGAGGGCGCGATCGGCGGCACGGTCCGCTATGTCGACAGCTCCGTAGAGCGCCTGCAGGTCCGGCTGGAAACCAGCAATGCCTCCCGCTACACCGTGACCTGCAACGGCCGCACGGTTCCGTTGAGCTCGACCGGCACGGCGGGCGTCTCGGTCGCTGGCGTTCGCTTCAAGGCATGGCAGCCTGCGTCGGGATTGCACCCGGTTTTGCCGGTCAATACGCCGCTCACCTTCGACATTTATGATACATGGTCGAAGCGTTCGATCGGCGGCTGCATCTATCATGTTGCCCATCCGGGCGGGCGTAACTATGAGACCTTCCCGGTCAATGGTAACGAAGCGGAAGCGAGACGGCTGGCGCGATTCGAGCCGTGGGGGCATACGGCAGGCGCATTCATTCCGCGTGCCGAGACAGTTTCACCGGAATTCCCGCTGACGCTCGATCTTCGACGACCGGTGGGAATCTAAGCACTAGGGCGAAATGGGCAAGAAACCGACGGCAGAACTGAGGGAAGAGCCAGCGATCCGCACCGGAAACGATGCCGTGCTTGACTATACTCCTCTGCCCGGCGTCGCCGACGAGATGGTCGACACCAACGGCGCCATCCGCCCGGTCTGGCAGCGCTTCTTTTCGCATCTGAGCGGAATGCCCGAAAAGGAGCTGACCGAACGCTTCACCCGCGCCGACCGTTACCTGCGCGACGCCGGCGTTTTCTACCGAGCCTACGGCAGCACCGGAAGCGCCGAGCGCTCCTGGCCCCTCTCGCACGTTCCGGTCCTCATTGATGCGCGCGAATGGGAGGCGGTCTCGGCTGGGCTCGTCCAGCGCGCCGACCTGCTGGAAGCGATCGTTGCCGACGTCTACGGCCAAAATCGCCTTGTCGCGGAGGGCGTGCTGCCACCGGCCCTGATCGCTGCCAACCCCGAATACCAGCGTCCGCTTGTCGGCGTCACCCCGGCCGGCGGTCACTACCTGCATTTCTGCGCCTTCGAGATCGGCCGCGGTCCTGATGGAAACTGGTGGGTCCTCGCTGACCGTACGCAGGCGCCGTCTGGCGCCGGCTTTGCGCTTGAAAACCGCGTGGCGACGACCCGCGCCTTCTCCGATATATACGCTGAGACGCCGGTTCATCGCCTCGCCTCCTTCTTTGGCGCCTTCCGCGATGCGCTGCAGGGCATGAAGCACAGCGGCGACGACCGCATCGCCGTGCTGACGCCGGGCCCCGCCAACGAAACCTATTACGAGCACGCCTATATCGCCCGCTATCTCGGCTTCATGCTGCTCGAGGGCGAAGACCTGGCTGTCGTCAACGGCAAGGTGATGGTCCGCACCGTGTCGGGCCTGAAGCCGATCACCGTGCTTTGGCGCCGCCTCGATTCGGCCTATTCGGATCCACTGGAACTGAACCAGAATTCACATATCGGCACGCCCGGCCTCGTCGAGGCTCTGCGCGCCGAAAGCGTGACCATCGTCAATGCACTCGGCAGCGGCATCATTGAAACACGCGCGCTGCTCGCCTTCATGCCGACCATCTGTCGTCGTCTGTTTGGCGAAGAGTTGAAGCTCCCCTCGATCGCGACCTGGTGGTGCGGCCAGAAGGGCGAACGCGAACATGTGGCGGCCAACATCGAAAAGATGGTGATCGGTCCGGCCTATTCGCGCGCACCGTTCTTCGATGACAGGGGCGAATCCGTGCTCGGCTCGACCTTGCGCGCCACGACCAAGGATTCGATCGGCGATTGGTTGAACTCCGACGGCGCCAAACTTGCCGGGCAGGAAGTCGTAACGCTATCGACGACCCCGGCCTGGATCGACGGCAAGCTGACGCCGCGGCCGATGTCGCTACGCGTCTTCGCCGCCCGCACGGCCAATGGCTGGCAGATCATGCCGGGCGGCTTTGCCCGCATCGGCGGCAGCGACGACGTTTCGGCCATCGCCATGCAATCGGGTGGTGCCGCCGCCGACGTCTGGATCGTCAGCGACAAGCCGGTGGAGCAGCACACATTGCTGCCGGCGGAAGGCAGCTTCACCCGCAACATGCCGGGCAGCCTGCCGAGCCGCGCGGCCGACAATCTCTTCTGGCTCGGCCGCTACATCGAGCGCGCCGAAGGGGCGCTGCGCATCCTGCGCGCCTGGCACGCCCGCTTTGCGGAAGCCGCCGATCCGAACCAGCCCCTGTTGGCCGACGTGACAGCCTATCTGGCCGCCGTCGATATCGACACCGAGGAAGCAGTCCCGGATACGCTAATGCGCAACATCGACAGCGCCGTCTATTCCGCCAGCAACATTCGCGACCGTTTCTCGCCGGATGGCTGGCTGGCGCTCACTGATCTCGCCAAGACGGCGCGACGGTTCCACGAGACGATTTCTCCCGGCGACGATGCAAGCCACGCGATGACGATTCTGCTGCGCAAGCTCGCGGGCTTCGCCGGTCTGGTGCACGAAAACATGTATCGCTTCACCGGCTGGCGTTTCCTCTCGCTCGGCCGCCATATCGAGCGCGGGCTGCACATGACACGGCTGCTCGGGCACATGTCGGGGCCGGACGCCCCTGATGGCGCGCTCGACATGCTGCTGGAGATCGGCGACAGCGTCATGACCCATCGCCGCCGCTACAACGTCAACACCGCTCGCCTCACGGTCACCGATCTGCTCGCGCTCGATCCGCTCAATCCACGCTCAATTCTTTTCCAGATGAACGAGATCCACCGCGAGGTGGAGCAGCTCCCGAACGCACTCGTCAACGGCCAGATGTCGCCCTTCTATCGCGAAGCGATGCGGTTGCACTCCGGCCTTGCCGTGATGACGCCGGAGACGATGAGCGTCGATGTCTACCGCCGCCTCGAACGCGAGCTGGAGCATCTGTCCGACCTCCTTGCCCACACATATCTCGGATGACCCAGGTGCTTTACGATCTCTCGCTGCACATGGGATACATCTACGACACGCCGGCCTCTGGCGCCCGCCACATCATGCGGCTGATGCCGCTGTCGCTGCCGAACCGGCAACGGCTGGTGGCCGGCTCGATCAAGGTTTCGCCGACGCCGGATGAACAGGCGCACTTCGTCGATTTCTTCGAGCACCCCGCGACTTCCTTCATGCTGCGCGCGCCGCATGAAAAGCTGGATATCCGCATGCATGCCCGCGTGCACGTGGAGAGCCATTCCATCGCAGCGGATTTTTCCCCCGTGCTCGCAAAGCTTCCGAATGAGGTCGCAGGCGTCTGGTCGCTGAAGCCCGACGCCCCGCATCATTTCCTCGGCAATAGCCCCCGCCTTTCGGACACACGCGCGATCTCGGACTATGCGAAGGCCTGCGCCGAACCGTCATGGACCGTGCTGCAGATCGCCACTGCGCTATGCGCGAAAATCCATCTGGATTTCACCTATGATGCCGAAGCGACGACCGTCGATACGACGCCGCTTGAAGCCTTCCAAATAAAGCGCGGCGTCTGCCAGGACTTCGTCCATGTCATGATCCTTGCTCTGCGTAGCCTCGGCATTCCCGCCGGATATGTCTCCGGATTCCTGCGCACCATTCCGCCGCCCGGCAAGGAACGGCTGGAGGGGGCGGACGCCATGCATGCGTGGGTCAGGGTCTGGTGCGGCGAAACGATCGGCTGGGTCGAACTGGATCCGACGAACAACATCCCGGCCGGCACCGACCACATCGTCGTTGCCTATGGCCGCGACTACGCCGACGTCGCCCCGGTCATCGGCGTGCTGAAGAGCTACGGCGGCCAACGCGCTGTCCAGGCCGTGGATGTCATTCCGTTGGGATAATTGAATAGCCGATAGAATTCAGATCTTTACCGTGGCGTTCATGGTGCCGCAAAAGGTCAAGGACCTCCTTGCCTCCTGCGGGACCACCCCGAGCAACGCCTATCAGCCCAATAGCATGGCTCAGCTGGTTGCGGACTTGGGCCATGGCCGCCAAGGCGACGAGCTCGCGACCCGCCTGACGAACTGGTAACAGCAAAGACCCGCAAACAACAAAAGCCGCCCCGGAACAAACCGGAGCGGCTTTTCGTTTGCCTGCAAAAACGCGCATATCAAATTCGGAAAACCGATTGAAATCAAGCTCTTTCCGCAGCGGAGCGCCAAGCCTCGGCAATTTTTTCGTTTGGGTAATTCCTTTGTTGCAAGTGCGTTGTAACGATGCATAAACTGCGTGTTTAGTGCGCGGCAAACCGATTGAAATTGGCATAACGTACTGAAACCAAACAGAATTGGCGAGGACTGACGATGAACACCGTTTCGAAGCCGACAATCCCCTCCCCCGCGCCGCGCAGCTCCAAGCCAGAAATTCTCGCCGAAGAAATCATCGAACGCCTGACCTACCGCATCGGCAAGGATGCGAAGGTCGCCAAGCCGCATGACTGGCTGACGGCGACCATCCTCGTCATACGCGACCGCATCATCGACAAGTGGATGGAGTCGACCCGCAAGGTCTACGCAACAGGCGACAAGCGCGTTTACTACCTCTCCCTCGAATTCCTCATCGGCCGCCTGATGCGCGACGCCGTCTCGAACCTCGGCCTCATGGAACAGGTTCGCGACGCGCTCGCCTCGCTCGGCGTCGATGTCTCTGTCATCGCCGGCCTCGAGCCTGACGCCGCTCTTGGCAACGGCGGCCTTGGCCGTCTCGCCGCCTGCTTCATGGAAAGCATGGCGACCGTCGATGTCCCGGCCTATGGCTACGGTATCCGTTACGTCCACGGTCTTTTCCGGCAGCAGCTTGCCGATGGCTGGCAGGTGGAGTTGCCGGAAAGCTGGCTGGCGCACGGCAATCCTTGGGAATTCGAGCGTCGCGAGAGCGCTTACGAAATCGGCTTCGGCGGCACCGTCGACGTGGTCAATAGCCCCGAGGGCGAGCCGCGCTATGTGTGGAAACCCGCCGAGCGTGTCATCGCCGCCGCCTTCGACACTCCGGTGGTCGGCTGGCGCGGCAAGCGCGTCAACACGCTGCGCCTCTGGTCCGCGCAGCCGATCGACCCGATCCTGCTCGACGCCTTCAACGCCGGCGACCATATCGGCGCGCTGCGTGAGAGCAACAAGGCCGAAAGCCTGACGCGCGTTCTATATCCCGCCGACGCGACGCCGGCCGGCCAGGAACTGCGCCTGCGCCAGGAATTCTTCTTCTCCTCCGCTTCGCTGCAGGACATCCTGCGCCGTCACCTGCAGCAGTATGACGATTTCACCTCGCTGCCCGACAAGGTGGCGGTCCAACTGAACGACACGCATCCGGCGGTCTCGGTCGCGGAACTGATGCGCCTGTTGTGCGACGTGCATGGTCTCGACTTCGACCAGGCTTGGGACATCACCCGCGGCACGATCGCCTACACCAATCACACCCTCCTGCCGGAAGCGCTGGAAAGCTGGCCGATTCCACTGTTCGAGCGCCTGCTGCCGAGGCATATGCAGATCATCTACGCGATCAACGCCAAGGTGCTGCTGGAGGCGCGCAAGACCAAGACCTTCTCCGAAACGGAAATCCGCTCGATTTCCCTGATCGAGGAAAGCGGCGAGCGCCGTGTACGCATGGGCAATCTCGCCTTCGTCGGCGCTCATTCGATCAACGGCGTTTCGGCTCTGCACACCGACCTGATGAAGGTCACCGTCTTTGCCGACCTGCATAAGCTCTATCCCGACCGCATCAACAACAAGACCAACGGCATCACGCCGCGCCGCTGGCTGCAGCAGTGCAATCCCGGCCTGACCTCGCTGATCCGCGAAACGATCGGCGACGACTTCCTCGATGACGCCGAAAAGCTGAAGCCGCTCGACAAGTTCGCGAATGATGCAAGCTTCCAGGAGAAGTTCGCGGCGGTGAAGCGCGCCAACAAGGTGGCCTTGTCCAATCTCGTCGCCAGCCGCATGGGCATCAAACTCGATCCGTCGGCTATGTTCGATATCCAGATCAAGCGCATCCACGAGTACAAGCGGCAGCTGCTCAACATTATCGAAGCAGTCGCGCTCTACGACCAGATCCGCTCACATCCAGAATTGGACTGGGTGCCGCGCGTCAAGCTCTTCGCCGGCAAGGCGGCGCCGAGCTACCATAACGCCAAGCTGATCATCAAACTGATCAACGACGTCGCCCGCACGATCAACAACGACCCGGCCGTCCGCGGCCTGCTGAAGGTCGTGTTCGTGCCGAACTACAACGTTTCCCTTGCCGAGGTCATGGTGCCGGCCGCCGATCTGTCTGAGCAGATCTCGACTGCTGGGATGGAAGCATCGGGCACCGGCAACATGAAGTTCGCGCTGAACGGCGCGCTGACGATCGGGACACTCGACGGCGCCAATGTCGAGATGCGCGACCATGTCGGCGAGGACAACATCATCATTTTCGGCCTGCGTGCCGACGAAGTCGCCGCCGCCCGTGCAGATGGCCACAATCCCCGCGCCATCATCGAAGCGTCGCGTGAACTGTCTCAGGCACTCCAGGCCATCAGTTCCGGCGTCTTCTCGCACGACGATCGAAGCCGATACGCGGCGCTGATCGAAGGCATTTACGCGCATGACTGGTTCATGGTGGCGGCCGATTTCGATGCCTATGCGCAGGCGCAGCGCGATATCGACCAGCTCTGGACCGATCCGTCGGCGTGGAACAAGAAAGCGATCTGCAACACGGCTCGGATGGGCTGGTTCTCATCCGACCGCACGATACGGCAATATGCCAAGGAAATCTGGAGAGCCGGATGAAAGCGCCGAAAGCCACCCCTGAAGTCAGACTTCCCTGGGAGATTTCGGCAGACGAGATAGCGGCAATCCTCGCAGGGTCGCATTCCAATCCCTTCGCCGTTCTCGGCGTTCACAAATCGGGAAACGCCTACGTCACCCGCTGCTTCATTCCGGGCGCCGAAGAGGTGACCGCGATGGCGCTCGATGGCAGCGTCATCGGCGAATTGAAGCAGCAGCATTCTGACGGCTTTTTCGCCGGCGAGGTTTCGGTGACGAAGCAGCAGCCGGTGCGCTATCGCGCGCGACGCGGCGATGCCGAATGGGCGGTGACCGACCCTTACAGCTTCGGACCCGTCCTCGGCCCGATGGATGACTATTACGTGCGGGAAGGTTCCCATCTGCGCCTCTTCGACAAGATGGGCGCACACTGGATCAAGCACGAGGGCGCGCAGGGGATCCATTTCGCCGTCTGGGCGCCGAATGCTCAGCGTGTCTCGGTTGTCGGTGACTTCAATGGCTGGGATGGTCGCCGCCATGTAATGCGCTTCCGCTCCAGCGCCGGTATCTGGGAGATCTTCGCTCCTGACGTTCCGACCGGTGTCGCCTACAAATTCGAAATCCGCGGCCACGACGGTGTGCTGTTGCCGCTAAAGGCCGACCCTTTCGCCCGACGCAGCGAACTACGCCCACAGACGGCCTCGGTCGCGGCATCCGAGCTGCTGCAGGAATGGGACGACGCAGCGCATCTGAAGCACTGGAGCGAAACCGACAAGCGTCGTCAGCCGATCTCGATCTACGAGGTTCATGCCGGCTCCTGGCAGCGGCGCGACGATGGCTCGTTCCTCTCCTGGGACGAGCTTGCCGCCCGTCTAATCCCCTACTGCGTCGACATGGGCTTCACCCATATCGAGTTCCTGCCGATTACCGAGCATCCCTATGATCCCTCCTGGGGCTACCAGACGACCGGGCTCTATGCGCCGACCGCCCGCTTCGGCGAGCCGGAGGGTTTCGCCCGCTTCGTCAACGGCTGCCACAAGGTCGGCATCGGCGTCATCCTCGATTGGGTGCCAGCCCATTTCCCGACCGACGAACACGGTCTCGGCTGGTTCGACGGCACGGCGCTCTACGAGCATGCCGACCCGCGCCAGGGCTTCCACCCCGACTGGAATACGGCAATCTACAATTTCGGCCGCACCGAAGTCGTTTCCTATCTGGTCAACAACGCGCTTTACTGGGCCGAGAAGTTCCATCTCGATGGTCTGCGCGTCGATGCCGTGGCCTCGATGCTCTACCTCGACTATTCCCGCAAGCACGGCGAATGGATCCCGAACGAGTACGGCGGTAATGAGAACCTGGAGGCTGTGCGCTTCCTGCAGAACATGAACACCCGTATCTACGCCGAGCATCCAGGCGTCATGACCATCGCCGAAGAATCGACCTCCTGGCCGAAGGTGTCGCAGGCGGTGCATGAAGGCGGCCTCGGCTTCGGCTTCAAGTGGAACATGGGCTTCATGCACGACACACTGAGCTACATGAGCCGTGAGCCGATCCACAGAAAGCATCATCACAACGAGCTGACCTTCGGCCTGCTCTACGCCTATTCGGAAAACTTCGTGCTGCCGCTCTCCCATGACGAGGTGGTGCACGGAAAGGGCTCGCTGATCGCCAAGATGCCCGGCGACGACTGGCAGAAATTTGCGAATCTGCGGGCCTATTACGCCTTCATGTGGGGCTATCCGGGCAAGAAGCTGCTCTTCATGGGTCAGGAATTCGCGCAGTGGAGCGAGTGGAACGAGGCAACCTCGCTCGACTGGAACCTGCTGCAGTACCGCATGCACGAGGGCATGCGCCGGCTGGTGCGCGACCTCAACTTCACCTACCGCAGCAAGCCGGCCCTGCACGCCCGCGACTGCGAGGGCGATGGCTTCGAATGGCTGATCGCCGACGACCACGAGAACTCCGTTTTTTCCTGGCTGCGCAAGGCGCCAGGAGAGAAGCCGGTCGCCGTCATCTGTAATCTGACGCCTGTCTATCGCGAGAACTATTCCGTGCGCCTGCCGACCGAGGGGCGCTGGCGCGAGATACTGAATACCGATGCCGATATCTATGGTGGCAGCGGCAAGGGCAATGGTGGCCGCGTGCAGGCCGTCAACGCCGGCGGCAGCATTGCTGCATCCATCACCTTGCCGCCTCTGGCGACGATCATGCTTGAACCCGAGAACTGACGACTGGTGGGAGGATAAAAATGGTAGAAAGACGTGTTCAGCCACTTGCCCGCGACGCAATGGCCTATGTTCTCGCTGGCGGCCGGGGAAGCCGCTTGAAAGAGCTCACCGATCGCCGCGCCAAGCCGGCGGTCTATTTCGGCGGCAAGACCCGTATCATCGACTTTGCGCTGTCGAACGCGCTGAACTCGGGCATCCGCCGCATCGGCGTCGCCACCCAGTACAAGGCGCACTCGCTGATCCGCCATATGCAGCGCGGCTGGAACTTCTTCCGCCCCGAGCGGAACGAAAGCTTCGACATTTTGCCGGCCTCCCAGCGCGTCTCGGAGACGCAGTGGTATGAAGGCACCGCCGATGCGGTCTACCAGAACATCGACATCATCGAGGACTATGGCGTCGAATACATGGTCATCCTCGCCGGCGACCATGTCTACAAGATGGACTACGAATACATGCTGCAGCAGCATGTCGATTCCGGCGCCGACGTCACGATCGGCTGCCTGGAAGTCCCGCGCATGGAAGCCGTCGGCTTCGGCGTCATGCACGTCGACACGACCGACCGGATCATCGACTTCGTCGAGAAGCCCGCCGATCCGCCGGGCATTCCCGACAAGCCGGAATTCGCGCTTGCCTCGATGGGCATCTACGTGTTCCACACGAAATTCCTGATCGACGCACTGCGCCGCGACGCCGCTGACCCGAACTCCAGCAAGGATTTCGGCAAGGACATCATCCCTTACATCGTCAAGAACGGTAAGGCCGTCGCCCATCGTTTCGCCAACTCTTGCGTCCGGTCGGATTTCGAGCACGAGCCCTACTGGCGCGATGTTGGAACGATCGACGCCTATTGGCAGGCCAACATCGACCTGACCGCGATCGTTCCGGAACTGGATATCTACGACAAGTCCTGGCCGATCTGGACCTATGCAGAAATCTCGCCCCCGGCGAAGTTCGTCCATGACGACGAAGACCGCCGCGGCTCTGCCACATCCTCCGTCGTCGCGGGCGACTGCATCATTTCCGGCGCAACGCTGAACAAGAGCCTCCTCTTCACCGGCGTTCGCGCCAATTCCTACTCCAAGCTCGAAGGTGCCGTCGTTCTCCCGAGCGTCAAGATCGGAAGGCACGCCCAACTCAGAAACGTCGTGATCGACCACGGAGTCGTCATTCCTGAAGGCCTCATCGTCGGCGAGGATCCGGTTCTAGATGCCAAGCGTTTCCGCCGCAGCGAGGGCGGCATTTGCCTCATTACCCAACCGATGATCGACAAGCTGGGCCTGTAAGCCATGAAAGTTCTTTCGGTTTCGTCCGAAGTCTTCCCGCTCGTCAAGACAGGGGGCCTCGCCGATGTGGCGGGTGCCCTGCCGATCGCCCTTGAGCGTTTCGGCATCGAAACCAAGACCCTCATGCCGGGCTATCCGGCCGTCATGAGGGCTATCCGCAATCCTGTAGTCCGACTCCAATTCGACGATCTGCTCGGCGAACCGGCAACCGTGCTCGAAGTCAAGCACGACGGGCTCGATATCCTCGTGCTCGACGCCCCCGCCTATTACGACCGGTCGGGCGGCCCCTATCTCGACGCCACCGGCAAGGATTACCCCGACAATTGGCGCCGTTTCGCGGCTCTGTCCCTGGCCGGCGCCGAGATTGCCGCGGGGTTGATGCTGGACTGGCGGCCGGACCTCGTGCATACGCATGACTGGCAGTCGGCAATGACCTCGGTCTACATGCGCTACAATCCGACGCCGGAATTGCCGAGCGTCCTGACCATCCACAACATTGCTTTCCAGGGGCAGTTCGGCGCCGATATCTTTCCGGGTCTTCGTCTGCCGCCGCACGCCTTCGCAACGGAAAGCATCGAATATTACGGCAATATCGGCTTCCTGAAGGGCGGCCTGCAGACTGCACACGCCATCACCACTGTCAGCCCCTCTTATGCCGGCGAGATCCTGACCACCGAGTTCGGCATGGGCCTCCAGGGTGTCATCGCAAGCCGAATCGATTCACTGCACGGCATCGTCAACGGCATTGATACCGAAGTCT
Source organism: Rhizobium sp. 10N414 (assembly GCF_056394785.1). Classification (NCBI taxonomy): domain Bacteria; kingdom Pseudomonadati; phylum Pseudomonadota; class Alphaproteobacteria; order Hyphomicrobiales; family Rhizobiaceae; genus Rhizobium; species Rhizobium sp. 10N414. The sequence goes on from NZ_JBFTIN010000016.1 coordinate 87,046, forward strand.
GGAACCCCTCGACCGACCCGGTTGTCCACACGCATTACAACAGCAGCATGCTGAAGAGCCGCGTCGAAAACCGCAGCTCGATCGCTGAGTTCTTCGGACTTCACCACGACAACGCGCCGATCTTCTGCATCATCAGCCGCCTGACCTGGCAGAAGGGCATGGATGTCATCGCCGCCACCGCCGACCAGATCGTCGACATGGGCGGCAAGCTGGCCATTCTGGGTTCCGGAGACGCGGCGCTCGAAGGGGCACTGCTTGCCGCCGCCGCCCGTCACCCCGGGCGGATCGGCGTTTCCATCGGCTACAACGAGCCGATGTCCCATCTCATGCAGGCCGGTTGCGACGCCATCATCATCCCGTCCAGATTCGAGCCCTGCGGCCTGACGCAGCTTTACGGATTGCGCTATGGATGCGTGCCGATCGTTGCCCGCACCGGCGGGTTGAACGACACCGTTATTGACGCCAACCATGCCGCGCTTGCGGCGAAAGCGGCAACCGGGATACAATTCTCGCCTGTAACTCCATCCGGTCTGTTGCAGGCGGTCCGCCGCGCGCTACATCTCTACGCCGATCAAAAAGTCTGGACCCAATTGCAAAAGCAGGGCATGAAATCGGATGTTTCGTGGGAGAAGAGCGCCGAGCGCTATGCCGCCCTCTATTCAAGCCTCGCCCCTAAAGGCAAGTGAGAGAAAATGATAAAATCCGTACCCACTACGCCCTACCAGGATCAGAAGCCCGGTACCTCCGGCCTGCGAAAGAAGGTTCCGGTATTCCAGCAGCCGAACTATGCCGAGAACTTCATCCAGTCGATCTTCGATTCGCTGGAAGGCTTTCATGGCAAGTGCCTCGTCATCGGCGGCGACGGACGCTACTACAACCGGGAAGTCATTCAGAAGGCGATCAAGATGGCCGCCGCCAATGGCTTCGGCAAGGTGATCGTCGGCAAGGGCGGCATCCTGTCGACCCCGGCAGCCTCCCACATCATTCGCAAATACAAAGCCTTCGGCGGCATCATCCTTTCGGCCAGCCACAATCCCGGCGGTCCAACCGAAGATTTCGGCATCAAGTACAATATCAACAATGGCGGCCCCGCGCCGGAGAAGATCACCGACGCGATCTATGCGCGCACGAAGGTGATCGACACCTACAAGATCGCCGATTTCGCGGACGTCAACCTCGACCGCATCGGCAAGGACGAACTGCCGGGCGGCATGATCCTCTCGGTGCTCGATTCGGTGGAAGACTACACGGCTCTGATGGAAGAGCTGTTCGACTTCCCCGCGATCCGCAACCTCATCAGCCTCGGATTCCGCATCGCTTTTGACGCAATGAGCGCCGTCACCGGCCCATATGCCAAGGAAATCTTCGAAAACCGTCTCGGCGCGCCGTCCGGTTCGGTCCGCAATTTCATGCCGCTGCCCGACTTCGGCGGCCACCATCCGGACCCGAACCCGGTTCACTGCAAGGAACTCTACGACGAGATGATGAGTGATGATGCGCCCGACTTCGGCGCGGCATCCGACGGCGACGGCGACCGCAACCTCATCATCGGCCGCGGCATCTTCGTCACACCCTCCGATAGCCTCGCGATCCTTGCCGCCAACGCCCACCTCGCGCCCGGCTATTCCGGTGGTCTCGCCGGCATCGCCCGCTCCATGCCGACCTCAGGTGCGGCCGATCGCGTCGCCGAGCGCCGCGGTATCGGCATGTACGAGACGCCGACCGGCTGGAAGTTCTTCGGCAACCTGCTCGACGCCGGCATGGCGACGATCTGCGGCGAGGAAAGCGCCGGCACCGGCTCCAACCACGTGCGCGAGAAGGACGGCCTCTGGGCGGTTCTGCTGTGGCTGAACATCCTTGCCGTTCGCGGCGAAAGCGTTCAGGACATCGTCACCCAGCACTGGCAGACCTACGGCCGCAACTACTATTCGCGCCACGACTATGAAGGCGTCGATACTGACGCGGCGAACGGCCTGATCGCAAACCTGCGCAGCCAGCTTGCGTCGCTGCCGGGCCAGAGCTTCGGCCCGCTGAAGGTCGAGAAGGCCGACGACTTTGCCTATCACGACCCAGTCGACAAGTCGGTCAGCGAGCATCAGGGCATTCGCGTCCTGTTCGAAGGCGGTTCGCGCGTGGTCTTCCGTCTCTCCGGTACCGGCACATCCGGCGCCACGCTGCGTGTCTATCTCGAGCGGTACGAGGCGGATTCGACCCGCCACAACATCGAGACGCAGGAAGCGCTCGCCGATCTTATTGCTGTCGCCGAGACCATCGCGGGCATTCGCAGCCGCACGGGCCGCGACGCTCCTTCCGTGATCACCTGACCGAACGGCATGGCGGCGGGTAGACCCGGGCAAGGCGGAGCAACCATCCTCGAGACCGGCGTTGATTTCGCCGTCTGGTCGCGCAAGTCAGGACAGATCGAGCTGTGTCTGTTCGGCGACGACGACAAGGAACTGGCCCGCCTGCCGATGAAACGAGGCGATGACGATGTTCATCGCCTTTTCGTCGACGGCTTGAAGGAAGGTGCGCGCTACGGCTACCGCGCCGGCGGCGTCTATGCGCCCGACGACGGCCTCTGGTTCGACCCGTCGAAGCTGCTGGTCGATCCCTACGCCAAGGAACTCGATCGCCCCTTCCACTACGATCCCCTGCTCGGCACCTCCGGCGCCGAGACGCAGCACCTCGTGCCGAAGGCGATCGTCACCCGCGATGTCCCCGTGAAGCCGGGAAAGCCGCTCTTCAAGCCGGGTGGCTTCATCTACGAGGTTGCCGTCCGACCGTTCACCATGCTGCATCCGGATGTTCCCCAAGCGCAGCGCGGCACCGTCGCGGCTTTGGCGCATCCTTCAGTGATCGCGCATCTGAAGCGCATCGGCGTGGATGCGGTCGAGTTGATGCCGATCACCGCCTGGATCGACGAGCGCCACCTGCCGCCGCTCGGCCTCAGAAACGGCTGGGGCTATAACCCCGTCGCCTTCATGGCGCTCGACCCGCGGCTCGTGCCCGGCGGCATGGCGGAGCTCCGCGACACCGTGGCGAAGCTCCACGCCGAAGGCATTGGTGTCGTCCTCGACCTCGTCTTCAACCACACCGGCGAAAGCGACCGCTTTGGCACGACGCTGTCGCTGCGCGGCCTCGACAACCTCTCCTTCTATCGGCATCTGACCGACCGGCCAGGCGAATTGGTCAACGATACCGGAACGGGCAACACCGTCGCCTGTGATAACCCCTATGTCAGGCAACTGATCATCGACAGCCTCCGCCACTTCGTGCTCGGCGCGGGCGTTGACGGTTTCCGCTTCGACCTTGCCCCCGTTCTTGGCCGAACCGCTGGTGGCTTCGAGGCCAACAGCGAAACGTTGATGGCAATGCTCGCCGATGACGTCTTGTCGGACCGCGTAATGATCGCCGAGCCTTGGGACATCGGTCCTGGCGGCTACCAGCTCGGTAACTTCCCAGCCCCCTTCCTCGAGTGGAACGACCGCGTACGTGATGACGTCAGGTGCTATTGGCGCGGCGACGATCACAAGACCGGACCGCTCGCAACTGCGCTGGCCGGCTCCTCGGACATATTTTCCCGCAACGGTGCGACCGGGACGCGCAGCGTCAACTTTCTTGCCGCCCATGACGGCTTCACGCTCCGCGATCTCGTCTCCTATAGCGGCAAGCACAACGAGGCGAACGGCGAGCAGAACCGCGACGGCCACAACGAGAACCACTCCTGGAACAATGGTGCCGAGGGCGAAACGCACTACCCCGATATCATTCGCAGACGCCGCGATGACCTGAAGGCGCTGCTCTCCACGCTCTTTGCTACGCGCGGCAGCATCATGCTGACGGCAGGCGACGAAGCAGGCCGCACCCAGCGCGGCAACAACAATGCCTACTGCCAGGACAATGAGATCACCTGGATGGACTGGGCGGCGCTCGACGATGAGCTCATCGCCCATACCGCTTTGATCTCAAGCCTGCGCAAGCGCTTCTCCGTGTTCTCGGAAACGGGTTTCTTCGATGGCCATGGCGACGTCGAATGGATATCGCCTTCGGGCCAGCCGATGAGCGTGCAGGAGTGGGAGACCCCGAACTTTTCCACGCTTGGAATGGTGCTGTCGACGCGCGATGGGCAGGGCGGAAAGCCCGCACGGCTGGCCGTGCTTTTCAATCGCTCGGGCGGCGAGGAAATTTTTGCATTGCCCGGGCCGTCCTCATGGCGGCTGCTCGCCCCCAATGGTCAGGAAAAATCCGCGACATCGGCCATCGTGCCGCGCCGCTCGGTCGCTTTCTATCTCGGATAGTTAACCGGCCAGGCCCCTGCCTGCAATTCCTTGTCGCAATTGTCACAATCCCATTGTAAGGCTTGCGCAGCCGCTTTCTCATGAGGAATCAATGGTCAAGGAAATTTCGCTCGCGGATGTGCGCGGGCTCATCGGCACTGAAACCGGCCTCTCGGACTGGATTGTCGTCGATCAGGCAATGATCGATGCCTTTGCGCATGCAACCGACGATCATCAGTTCATCCACGTCGACCCAGAGCGCGCCGCCACGAGCCCATTCGGCGGCACCATCGCCCACGGATTCCTCACCCTCTCGCTGCTTTCAGCGATGAACTACAACAGCCTGCCCAAAGTCCGTGAGCAGACGATGGGCATCAACTACGGCTTCGAGAACGTCCGCTTCCTCTCGCCTGTCAAATCGGGGGCACGCATCCGCGGCCACTTTATCCTTGCCGAAGCCCGCTTTCGCGGCGCCGGCATGTTGATGACGACCTACGACGTCTCGATCGAGATCGAGAACGAGAAGAAGCCGGCGCTCACCGCGCGGTGGATCACCATCATCCAATTCGACCCAAAAGACCGGCCCGAAGAAGCCTAGTGCGCTTCGAAATCGATGACGTGCCGGATCACCTCCCCGGCATGCAGCCGGTCGAAGGCTTCGTTGATCCCCTCCAGCGGACCTGTTGAAGACAACAAGCGATCCACCGGCAGCTTTCCACGCCTGAAGAGCCCGACAAAGCGCGGAATATCCCGGCTTGGCACGCAGCTGCCGAGATAGCTCCCGAGCACGCGCCGCTCCTCGGCGACCAGGCTGACTGCGGGGATTGCGAACTGACTGGATGGACTAGCCAACCCTGCGGTAACCGTCGTTCCGCCGCGCCGCGTGATGCGGTACGCGAGATCAAAGGCCTTGACGGCTCCGGCCATCTCGAGCGCGTGGTCGACGCCGCCCTTTGTCGCCTCGCGGATTTGCTCCACAACGTCAGGGTCACTGGCGCGAAAGACGTCTGTCGCCCCAAGCGAACGCGCGATCTCGAGCTTGTCAGGAGCAAGGTCTACCGCGACAACGCGTTCGGCCCCGGCCGCCACGGCGCCAAGCACCGCGGCCAAGCCGACACCACCCAAACCGACAACAGCGACTGTCTGCCCCGGCTGCACATGACAGGTATTCACCACGGCGCCAACGCCCGTCAGCACGGCGCAGCCAAACAACGCGGCGTGAGCGAACGGGATATCGCGGTCAATGCGAATCGCCGAATGGCGCGAGACCACGGCATGGGTGGCAAAGCCCGAGACGCCGAGATGATGATGGATCGGCACCTCATCGCAGCTCAGTCGCCACTCGCCCGACAGCAGCGTGCCCTTTCCGTTGGCATCGGCGCCGGGAATGCACAGCGCCGGGCGTCCCTCGGCGCAGGGCAGACAATGGCCGCAGCTCGGCATGAAACTCATCACCACATGATCGCCGGGCGTCAGGTCATGGACATCGGGCCCGACCGCTTCCACGGTGCCGGCCGCCTCATGTCCAATCGCCATCGGCACCGGACGCGGCCTGTCGCCGTTGATGACGGAGAGATCGGAATGGCAGAGCCCGGCCGCGCCAATTCGAACAAGGATCTCGTCCCGCCCCGGCGGCGCGAGCTCGAGTTCTTCGATCGTGAGCGGCCGGCTCACCGCAAATGGCGGCGCGACCGGCGATCGGCGCAAAACCGCGGCACGTATTTTCATGAACTCCTCCCGCGAACGGTTCCGGCAGACTAACCGCTCGCAAAAGCCAACCGCAACAGGACTTTAGGCTGCGGCGATTGCGCTATGGTGCACCGTTGATTTCAACGATGTTGCGATCAGGATCGAGCAGGTAGGCCTGCGGAAAACCGGCCGGCCCGGTACGCCTCACACGCAGCCGCCGGGGATCTCCCTCGGGCGCATCCTCGCGAAAACCCTTTGCGATCAGTCCCCGGATACATCCCTCGAAGTCATCGGTATGGAAGGCGAAATGTCCGTCGGCGGTATCGATGGTCGCCACCCGCCGGAACGTCCCAACCGGATTGACGATGATGTGGACCTGCAGCGCTCCGCAGGCAAACCAGGCTCCGTCGGTACTGAAAGGAGGCCTCTCGATCCGCTCGAGACCGAAGATATCGCGATAGAAGGCAACCGATCGGTCGAGATCCGTCGTGACGATGGAAACGTGATGCAGCATCATTGAGGACACCCCGCAACGTTGCGGCTACGCTCCGACAAAGCCGCACGCGATGGCGAATGATGGCATGAATGACACCGGTCTTGCAACTTGAAGCCGAATGGGGACGGCACAAGAGCACCGTCCCCCAATCGGGAATTCCAGTTCCGTGGCGCTTAATGCGCGGCGTCTTCGGCACCCTCGGCCAGCAGGCCGAATACGAAATCGGCGAACGAACGCCAGCACTCGACACGGAACGTATCGTCCTCGGTGCGGAAGAGCACGATCTCGGCCTTGCCGAAAATCGTGCGCGAGCAGGCGCCGACCGGGAAGGCATCAAGCGACAGATCCTGCGGGCAACCCGCGGAGATCGTCGCCTCGGCCCCGGGACCGGAGACGATGATCGCGACGTTGCGGTGCGAGACATCAGTTGCCGAATGCAGCACGTCCGCCTTCGTGAGCGCGCCCATCAGGTCTGCACCGGACTCATCGATAACGAGCCATTCATCCGGCCCGAGCCAGAGGGCGGCACGGCCACCCTTGCGGCCGGAGGTCTTCGGCGAAGACGGAACCGTGACCCCAAGAGCGGAGGACAGAGCCTTGAGGGATCCGGCGGGCGCACGGAGCGCGATGCGGGTGGCGGCCGGCGCTGCCGTCAGCCGTACCGTCGCCGAGCCGCCATGACGACCTGAGAGCACCGACTTGCGAACTGCCGTATCAGCCATTGATGCGGCCTCCTTCCTTGTCAAAGAACACCATGTCAGTCACCTCGACGGCGATCGTCTTGTCGGGCATAGGCACATAAAGTGTCTCGCCCATCCGCTTGCGGCCATCGGCGACCAGCGCGAAGGCGATCGACCTGCCGAGATTTTCCGACCAGTAGGACGAGGTCACATGGCCAAGCATCGTCATCGGCTTCGGCTCGTTCGGATTGGCGACGATCTGCGCGCCTTCTTCCAGCACCAGCTTCGGATCCTTGGTGACGAGGCCGACCAACTGCTTGCGGCCTGCCTTCACCAGATCCGGGCGCTTCAGCCCACGAATGCCGACGAAGTCAGTCTTCTTCTTCGAGACCGCCCAGGAAAGACCAGCATCGTCAGGCGTGACGGTGCCATCCGTGTCCTGGCCGACGATGATGTAACCCTTCTCGGCGCGAAGAACGTGCATCGTCTCGGTGCCGTAGACGCAGGCGCCGAGCGGCTCTGCATTGGCCCACACGGCTTCCAGAACGGACTGGCCATAGTCGGCCGGCACGTTGATTTCGAAGCCGGTTTCACCGGTGAACGACACGCGGAACAGCCGCGCCGGCACGCCCATGACCGTGCACTCGGCAACGCTCATATGCGGGAAGGCCTCGTTGGAGATATCGATGCCTTCGACCAGCGGGGCGATGATCTCGCGCGCCTTCGGACCCTGTACAGCGATGACGGCCCACTGTTCCGTCACCGAGGTCAGCCACACCTTCAGATGCGGGAACTCTGTCTGCAGATAGTCTTCCATGTGGTGGAGAACGCGCGGCGCGCCGCCCGTCGTCGTCGTCACGTGGAAGCGATCGTCGGCCAGACGCCCGACAACGCCGTCGTCATAAACGAACCCGTCCTCGCGCGTCATGATGCCGTAGCGGCACTTGCCTGGCTTCAGCGTGTCCCAGGCGTTGGTGTACATGAGGTTCATGAAATCGGCGGCATCGGGGCCGACGATCTCGATCTTGCCGAGCGTCGAGGCATCGAACACACCGGCGACATCGCGCGCCGTCTTGCATTCGCGGGCGACCGCCTGGTGCATCGTCTCGCCGGCGCGCGGATAGAACCACGCACGCTTCCAGTTGCCGACATCCTCGAACACCGCGCCATGGGCCTCTTCCCACTGGTGCAGCGGCGTCTTGCGCGCCGGATCGAACAGATCGCCGCGCGAATGCGCGATCAGCGTGCCGTAGGTGACAGGCGTGTACGGCGCGCGGAAGGTGGTGAGACCGACCTGCGGGATTTCCTTGCCCAGCATCTCGGCGGCGATCGCCAGGCCGTGCATGTTGGAGAGCTTGCCCTGGTCGGAGGCCATGCCGTTCGTCGTGAAGCGCTTGATATGCTCGATCGAGTGCATCCCCTCGCGCACGGCAAGGCGAATGTCCTTGGCGCAGACGTCGTGCTGGAAATCGATGAACGCCTTGGCGCTGGTCTCGGGACCTGCGCCTTCAGCAGCGCCAATCATGCCGCCCGTCCACTGATGGGCTTGCTCAGCCGTGATGCTGATCTTGCCGCCGGAGGGCTTCCCAACTGCCTGCGCCATCAGCTCGCCGGCCGCCAGCGATTCCTCGATCGTCTGCTGCAGATCGTCCGTGCCGTTGCAGGCGCCGACAGAAAGGCAATCCTGCGCGTACGTGCCGGGCAGGAAGCGCTGCGTCTCGGGCTCGAACGCCACCTTGCCGCGCGACTGCGAGAACAGGTGCACCGAAGGCGTCCAACCGGCCGAGACCAGCAGCGCGTCGACCGCGATCTTGCGCGGCGAGCCGCCGCCATTGCGGGCAACGGTCATCGACGAGATGCGGAGCTTGCCTGACGTATTGACCACGGACTGACCGGTGAGAACATCGATGCCGAGCGAACGGGCTTCCGCCAGAACGGCCGCACCCGGCGTCTGCCTGCAATCGACGATCGCGGCGATCTCGACGCCTGATCGTTTCAGGTCGAAGGCGGCCTCATAGGCCGAGTCGTGCGCCGTATAAACGCCGACCTTCTGGCCGACGGCGACGCCATACTGGTTGAGATACATGCGCGCAGCCGATGCCAGCATGATGCCCGGACGATCGTTGTTCGGGAACACCATGTGGCGCTCGATCGCGCCGTTGGCGAGGATGACGCGCTTGGCGCGCAGCTGCCACAGACGCTCGCGCGGCAGGTGGCGGCCAGGGTTCGCGACATGGTCGGTCACGCGCTCGGCGAGACCGACGAAATTGTGGTTGTAGTAACCGAAAGCAGTGGTGCGGGTCAGAACCTGCACATTGTCCATTGCCTTCAGCGTGGCGACCGTCTTCTGCGCCCACTCATAACCGGAAAGGCCGTCGATCTTGACGCCGCTGTCGTAGCGCAGCGCGCCGCCGACATCCGCCTGCTCGTCGCAGAGGATCACCTTGGCACCGGATTGCGCCGCCGCCAGTGCCGCCGAAAGACCGGCGATCCCGGCACCGACGACGAGCACGTCGCAATGCGCATAACGGCCGGCATAGTGATCGGGATCGGCTTCCTTCGGCGCAACGCCGAGGCCCGCCGCACGACGGATCATCGGCTCGTAGAGGTGCTTCCAGGCCGCCTTCGGCCACATGAATGTCTTGTAGTAGAAGCCCGCCGCGAAAAACGGGGACATCAGATTGTTGATGCCACCGATATCGAAGGAGAGCGATGGGAAACGGTTCTGCGATTCGACGATCATACCGTCGAAGACTTCCTGCACGGTGGCACGCACGTTCGGCTGTTTGCGGGCGCTGTCGCGCGCAACGTCGATCAGCGCATTCGGCTCCTCGGCGCCGGCCGAAAGGATGCCCCGCGGACGGTGATACTTGAACGAGCGGCCGACCAGATGGATGTTGTTGGCGATCAGCGCCGAGGCGACGGTATCGCCTTCGAGCGCCGTGTAGCTCTTGCCATCGAAGGTGAAGCGCGCGGTTCTGGCCGGCGTCAGGCGACCCTTGCCTGCAATACGGTTCGTGCCGCTCATTGTGCCTCTCCTTCGAGCTGTTCGTAGGTCTCGACGGGAGCATGCGGAACGGCTGCTTCGCCGATCGTGGGCTTCGGCTCGCCTGCCTTGTAGGTCTTGATGAACTTGTCGCTGATGGTATCGCGCGCCGCATTGAAGAAACGGCCGCATCCGTGCTGGTGGCGCCAGCGCTCGAAGATCAGCCCCTTCGGGTTGTCGCGCAGGAAGAAATATTCCTCGAACGCCTCGTCGGAGATGTCGGCGATATTGGTGGGACGGGCGATATGGGCATCGCCGGCACCGCGGAATTCGAGCTCGGAACGCTCTTCCTGACAGTATGGGCAGTAGATAAGAAGCATGATGTCCTCGTGTCAGTGCGCGACGGCGGCGGCGGCGGCTTCGTCGATCAGACGGCCGGTGCGGAAGCGGTCCAGCGTCAGGCCGGCATTGAACTTGTGTTCCTCATCGCGGGCGATGAGGTGCGCGAAGAGATTGGCCGAGCCCGGCGTCGCCTTGAAGCCGCCGGTGCCCCAGCCGCAGTTGACGTAGAGACCCGGAACCGGCGTCTTCGACTGAATCGCCGAACGGTCCGGCGTGTTGTCGACGATGCCGCCCCACTGGCGCATCATCTTGACGCGGCGGAACATCGGGAAGAGCTCGCAGATGGCATCGAGCGTGTGCGTGATGATCTGCAGGCCGCCGGTCTGGCTGTAGGAATTGTACTGGTCGGTGCCGGCGCCGATGACGAGCTCACCCTTGTCGGACTGCGAGATATAGGCGTGCACGGTGTTGGACATGACCACGCAGGGGAAGATCGGCTTCAGCGGTTCGGACACCAGCGCCTGCAGCGGGCTCGATTGCAGCGGCACGCGCACATCGGCCATCTTCATGACCGTGGTCGTGTGACCTGCGGCCGAAACGCCGACCTTCTTGGCGCCGATGAAGCCACGTGATGTCTCGACACCGGTAACGCGACCATCAGGGCCGCGTCGGATGCCGGTGACTTCGCAGTTCTGGATGATGTGGACGCCGCGATCGGACGCCGCACGCGCGTAGCCCCAGGCCACAGCATCGTGACGCGCCGTGCCGCCGCGACGTTGGAGGGCGGCACCGTTGATCGGGTAGCGGGCGCTGGCTGAGATATCGAGCGGCGGACAATAAGCCTTCGCCTGCTCCGGCGTCAGCCATTCATTGTCGATGCCGTAGAGGCGGTTGGCATGAATGTGGCGCTTGAAAGACTGCTGGTCGTGCACATTGTGCGATAGCATCATCACGCCGCGCGGCGAGTACATAACATTGTAGTTGAGATCCTGCGAGAGGTTCTCCCAGAGCTTCATCGAATGCTCGTAGATGTGCATGCTCTCTTCATAGAGATAGTTCGAGCGGATGATGGTCGTATTGCGACCCGTGTTCCCGCCGCCGAGCCAGCCCTTTTCGAGCACCGCAACATTTGTGATGCCATGCTCCTTGGCGAGATAATAGGCCGCACCCAGACCATGCCCGCCGCCACCGATGATGATGACGTCGTATTCGGCGCGCGGTTCCGGTGAAGTCCACTGCTTCTCCCAGCCCTTGTGACCCCTCAGGGCCTCCCTCGCCACGGCAAAAACCGAGTATCTGCGCATCCGCCTTCATCTCCTTCAGGGGAAAGGTCCCTTCTCGTCGGCCATACAAATCGCAAATCCAAAAGCGGCACAACGTTTCTTTTGCGACGCGGACCGGCTTTTGTTTTGACACGACGGGAGAATGCAGCAGGAGACGTCGGGTCGTTCTCACCCCGACTTGAAAAACGTTGAGTCACTTTCCGACCCGCGCAAACCGACCCGTGCAAACAGTGGTCAACCCTCAATGCATTTTAGAACACTTGAATTTACAATTCCTGAGCGCATATTTTCAGTCAGCGCGAGACCGCCCTCGCGCACCAGAAAATCACGTCTTTCGCATGAGTCGAACCGGTGCAGCCTCGGGAATAATCTACAACACGCGCCACCACCCCAGGTTTGCATCAATTGGAACGGACCGCCTCAACAAGGAGGATTGTTGCGCCGGTCGTTGGGAGGGTTGCAATGACATTGCGTGCTATCAATTTCGCTGCCGGTCTATTTTTAACCGGAGCGTGCATTGCCGGGCCTGGTATGGCCGCCGACCCCATAACCGAGGCGGAAGCCGCGGCCATMGGGGTTGATGCCTACGTCTATCTTTATCCGCTAGTCACCATGGATGTGACCCGTGCGCAGGCGACAAATATCGAAGCGGGCAAGAAGATGGGCCGTGGACCGGCCAATGCGTTCACCAATGTACCGGAATTCCCAACTGCTGAATTTCGAGATGTCGTCCGACCGAACTTTGACACGCTCTATTCCGTTGCGTGGCTCGACATGACCAAGGAACCAGTCATCGTGTCGGCGCCTGATACCGACGGTCGCTACTTCCTGCTGCCGATGCTCGACATGTGGAGTGACGTATTCGCCTCGCCCGGATGGCGGACGACCGGAACCGCGAAGGCGGATTTCGCGATTGTGCCGCCTGGATGGAGCGGCAAGGACCTGCCGGCCGGCGTACAGCGCATTGACGCACCGACGCCCTTCGTCTGGGTCATTGGGCGCACGAAAACGGATGGGCCGGCCGACTATGACACGGTCCACAAGATCCAGGCAGGCTACAAGGTCACGCCGCTGTCGCAATGGGGGAAGGCGGCAGAACCGGTGAAGGTCACGATCGATCCCAAGATCGATATGACGACGCCTCCCAAGAAGACTGTCGACGGCATGACCGCGGCGGATTTCTTCGCCTATGCGTCCGAGGTCATGAAACATAATCCGCCTCACATCACCGACCAACCGATCATCGCGCTAATGAAACGGATCGGCATAGAGCCGGGAAAAAGCTTCGATAAGACCAAGATCGATCCAACCGTCGCCAAGGCATTGGAAGCGGTTCCCGCCAAAGCCCAGAAGCTGATGGACTGGAAAGTTCCGACGCTTGCCCGCGTCGCCAACAATTGGTCGATGAACACCGACACCATGGGCGTCTACGGCAATTACTACTTGAAGCGGGCGATCGTCGCGCAGCTCGGGCTGGGCGCAAACCTGCCAGAGGACGCGATCTATCCGCTCAACCTCGGCGACGAGAAGGGAAACCCGCTAAACGGAGCGAACAGCTACAAAATCCACTTCGACAAGGCGAACCTGCCACCGGTCAAAGCGTTCTGGTCCGTCACGCTCTACGATCCCGAGGGATTTCAAGTCGCCAACAGCCTGAACCGATTTGCCGTCAGCAGCTGGATGCCCTTCGCCTACAATGCGGACGGTTCTCTTGATCTCTACTTCCAGAACAAGAGCCCGGGCGAGGACAAGGAAGCGAACTGGCTACCGGCACCTGCCGGGCCGTTCAACCTGACAATGCGCCTCTACGGACCGGAGAGCGAAGCCTTGACAGGAAAGTGGAACCCGCCGGTCGTCGAACTGGTGCCCGCGCTCCAACAGGTGACAGCACAGTAGCGATTTCGCGCGTGCCTCGAGCGATCCACATGGGTATCCCCATTGGGTTGAGAGGGCCCTCGCGCGCTGGCGCGAGGCTGCTGGGAGGATCAAACCGACTTGGGCGCAGTCCGCCGCTTCTTGGCAGGGGCGGCGGCTGTTGGTGCTTCGGCTTCTTGCTGCAAGCGTAGCGCCCTGAGCTTCTCGGTCTTCTTTTCGCGAGCCGCGGCTTCTGCCGTGATGATTGCTTTCGCTGTCGTATCAGTGGCAGCCGCCTTGTCGCGCGGGGAGAGCTTGGCCGGATTGAAGAGTTCGTCTTTTGAAGTCATCTGGTCTCTCTATCTAGACGGAGCTCGCCTCATGGCAGCTCAGCGAGCCGGACGGACTGCCTTCTTCGGAGCCGGAAGGAGACCTTCGCGCTGCAGCTTCTTGCGCGCCAGCTTGCGCTGACGGCGAACCGCTTCCGCCTTTTCGCGAACACGCTTCTCGGACGGCTTTTCATAAGCGCTACGCGCCTTGAACTCGCGGAACAGACCTTCGCGCTGCATCTTCTTCTTCAGGACGCGGAGTGCCTGGTCGACATTGTTATCTCGAACGAGAACCTGCAAATTCTTTCCTTTCGTGCGGCAAATCTGTTTGCCGGTTGGTCAGAGTGGAAGCTACTTCCGTACCCTGATGCTTGAAGTTTTCAACCAGGATCCGCCCTGGATATCCGCGTCGGCGTCAACTCTCGGCGTAGGGGATACCGACTGGTTCATGTCGATATCGCTCTCAAGAATCCGCCGATCGAAGTTTTCCGTCTCGAACCGGACCCGATACTGCGGGCGACTCCCGTCTGACGGTAGAACTACCGCGATCTTGCAGGTCCTGCGCGCCTCTTCGGTGCGAACGAGACCGTCTTTCAGAACGATAGTGTCGCCGACAGCGTATCTTGGCATTCGTGCCATTTGGTTCCACCGAACTGTCTTGAGCGTCAAAAACATAAAAGGCCGGGTTTGACCCCGACCTCCGCCATCAGGCTCTCAGCTGCCAGTACATCCGTGGTCAGCCGGGCCGAATGAGAATTAGGCTGCGCGCAGGTTGTCGGCAGAATTCTTGCCAGACTTCTTGTCGCGAACGAGATCATAGGTGATCTTCTGTCCATCGGACAGGCTTCCCAAGCCAGCGCGCTCAACAGCGGAAATGTGGACGAAAACGTCCGTGCTGCCGTCATCCGGCTGAATGAAGCCGAAGCCCTTGGTGCTGTTGAACCACTTAACGGTACCTGAATTCATAACGATCTCCTTTCATAGTCGTTACTGCCATGCGTTCATTCACAAGGCTAAGATCGATTTTGAGAGGAAATCTGACGGAGCTTGACGCTCTTTCACAAAGGTCACAACCAATAGTCGATTAGCTACATATAGCGCAAACTACGAAATAAACAAGGCAAGGAAGCGTGCTATCGGGGTTTTGGGCAGTTCGCGCAACGCGGATCGACAGCACTCCGAAACACCCAGCTACGCTGAATGGCCCCATTGCGCTCCCATAAAAGCGCCTTCCCTGGGATAAGAAACCGTTTTTTGCGGCAAGAACCGCCGGAACATATGGACTTCGCCCCACCGTTCTGCTATCCGCATCCTCAATCGCAAGGCTGCTGCCGCGCGAACTGTATATTTTTTGCCTCTGGCGCCGTGCTGACGCCGGCATCAACCAAACCAAAGGAACGTGATTCTCGTGCAGGTACTTGTCCGCGATAACAATGTCGATCAGGCTCTCCGCGCTCTCAAGAAGAAGATGCAGCGCGAAGGTATTTTCCGCGAAATGAAGATGCGCGACTACTA
This sequence comes from Rhizobium sp. 10N414, assembly GCF_056394785.1. Taxonomy (NCBI): domain Bacteria; kingdom Pseudomonadati; phylum Pseudomonadota; class Alphaproteobacteria; order Hyphomicrobiales; family Rhizobiaceae; genus Rhizobium; species Rhizobium sp. 10N414. Next base: position 102,497 of record NZ_JBFTIN010000016.1, read on the forward strand.
CGAAAAGCCGTCGCAGAAGCGCGCTCGCGAAAAGGCCGAAGCCGTTCGCCGTGTTCGCAAGCTGGCTCGCAAGCGGGCACAGCGCGAAGGTCTCGTCGCACGCTAAGCGTAGCTGTCGTTATTTCGACGTTTTCAGATGCATGTTGGCGGGGGCGAACTATTCGCCACCGCCTTTTTATTGCTGCTGAAGCTTGCCCGTCCTTGAAGCGGACCGGCTGCACTGGGGGAAAACGAGCCCGCATGGCTGACATCACCAAGACCCGCTCTCTGCGTTCGCCGAAAATCGCCGTTCTACCGGTTTTCGCAATCGTCACCGCGCTAGGCCTTGCCGGCTGCACGACAGGCAGCACCTCGGATGCCGTCATCCGCATCGACAAGGCGCAGGGTTCGCAGGAAAACATCGCCTCGCTGACCTCAGTCATCAATGCCAATCCTCAGGATCCGGAAGGCTACAACGTCCGGGGCTCGGCCTACGGTCGCGGCGGCGACTTCCGCGCGGCGCTGAACGACTTCAACAAGGCCCTGCAGATCAACCCACGCTTCTATCAGGCCTACGCCAACCGCGCGCTGGTCTACCGCAACATGGGTCAGCAGCAGCAGGCGATCCAGGACTACAACAGCGCCCTGCAGATCAACCCGAACTACGACGTGGCGCTGATCGGCCGTGGCAATGTCTACCGCTCCGCCGGCCAGGACGATGCCGCCTACAACGACTTCAACAAGGCGATCCAGAACGGCACGACCGACGGCCGCGCCTATCACAATCGCGGTCTGATCTATCAGAAGCGCAATCAGCAGGATAAGGCGATCGACGACTTCTCGAAGGCGATCTCGCTCTCGCCGAATGCGCCTGAACCCTATAACGGCCGCGGCATTTCCTACATCGCGCTGAACGACGACGACAACGCATTTGCCGACTTCAATCACGCGATTGAGCTCAACGGCAACGTCGCCGAATCCTGGGCCAACCAGGCGCTGGTCTACGAGCGTCGTGGCGAAAAGGACAAGGCCGCCCGCTCCTACCGCCATGCAATCGGGCTCGACCCGAAGTACCAGCCGGCGAAGGACGGTCTTGCCCGCGTCGGCGCGGCCACCGGCTAAGGCACTACAGGCGACCTGCCAAACGGGCCGACGGTAACATCATCGCCGCTCAGCGGCACCTGGTGCCGGCAGCACGCGGCTCGGCGTGGATCTTTCGCCGCCCCGGCCCTTTCCTCCCCCCTCATCGCGATCGGGCCCGAACGGCCTTGCGGTGCCTGGCGCGCTCCCGAGTGAGCTTGGCGCCGTTTGTCAACCACTCGCCTCTTACGAGATTTTTATGAGCGATGCGGCCTCCGTTTTTCGTTCCCTTCCGCCTCGGAAGCTTCGATTGACGCCACGGTTGAACAAAAATTTGCGAATTGCCGGACGACATGTTTTAGTGTGTTGCAAGCACCATTACCTGTCCCTAACATTGCCGTGGGTTTCGATAGCAGGCTATCAGGAGAGCCGGGGGCGCGTTGAAGGCAATTGCGGTGGTCCAGATTTTTGCTTTCATGCCTGTAAACGGTTGGCGAACCGGTGATTTCGGCTGCATAAGTCAGCGGGGTACCGGCTCATGAAAGGCCGTTTCCGCTTCTTTCCGAAGGCATCGATCGGGACCTACCTGATCGCGATGGCACTTGCGACGGCCTTGCCGATTTTCGCACTGGTGGCACTTCTGCTCGCGCAGCTGGAAGACAACCAGCGCTCAACTCTGAGGCGTGAAACGGCCCAGGATGCGACCGCTCTCGCCCGCTCCATCGATCGCCAGCTTCAGGACATGGCCACAACTTTAAGGTTGCTATCGAACTCGCCGGAACTGGAGAATAACGACTTCGCCTCCTTCCACGCTCGCACCGAGACGTCCCTGCGTACAGACAATCTCTACGTCATCGCAGTTGATGAAACAGGGCAACAGCTCTTGAACACCCGTCGGGACTATGGCGAACCGCTGGGCAAGGCCGGCAATCTCCCGTCCGTCGAGGCCGCGATCAAATCCGGCCGAATCGAAGCGTCCGATGTGTTCATGGGACGAACTAGCGGCGAGTTCGTCTACAACGTCACCATGCCGATGCAGGCCGGCAAGGTCAGGGCGCTGATCATAACACAGAACGCCGGGGACCTTGCGAAGCTGGTCACCACCGAAGGCCTGCCGAACGATTGGTCTGCGGCGGTCATTGATCAGAGTGGGCATGTGGTGGCTTCCGCCGGCGCCACGAATATTGGCTTCGGCCAACCTTTCAATCCAGACATCCTGCCTTCCCTGGTCAATTTCAGCGGCGTCTACGAGAACAAGCAGGTATTGCCGAACGCGATGCTCGGCTATGCGCAGATTCCGGGTTGGTCCTGGAAGACCGTGATATGGGGCCCCGTCGCCACGGCGCAGTCTTCTATCCTGACGACATGGCGCTTTCTGATCATCGGCGGCCTGGCGCTGATGCTTGTCGCGATCCTGGCCGCCTATATCGTTGCGCGTCAGGTGCGCACGACGATCCGCTCAATCGCCGACATGGCCATTCGGATGGGCGAAGGCCACATCGTGGCCCCCATCGAGACCAGCGTCATCGAAGCGAACCAAGTTGCGGTCGCGCTCTCCAACGCTTCTTTCGACCGGAGTCAGACGGAAGACCGCCTGCACTTCGTGATGAACGAACTCGTGCACCGCACCAAGAACCTGCTGACCCTGGTGCAGGCGATGATGCGCCAAGTCGCCAAGCGCGCGGACAGCGTGGAGGCATACCAGGCAGCGGTTGTCGATCGCCTCGAAGGCCTGTCCCGGTCGATCGACCTGCTCACCAGCGAGCAATGGGCCGGCGCATCGCTGCGCCGCGTGATCGACATCCACTTCAAGGGCTTTCCGCAGGCTGCCGAGCAGACCGAGATATCTGGCAAGGATTTTGTCCTCAAACCCGACGTGGTGCAAAATCTCGGTCTCGTCCTGCATGAACTTGCCACGAACTCGGTAAAGTACGGTGCCCTTTCCGTGCCGCATGGCCGCGTTCGGCTGAGCTGGCGGGATGCCCAGAACGAAGAGCGCAACGAACCTCTTGTTGTCTTCACGTGGGAGGAGCGTGACGGTCCGGTAGCGCGCGCTCCCGAGAATTCCGGCTTTGGGACGACCATCATCAAGAATCACGCCGCCGCCGCTTTTGGTGGGACCGTGGAAATCGACTTCCCGCCAGAAGGCTTTTACTGGGCGTTGACGGCTCCTCGTCGCAACCTCGAGCGTGCATAACGCACGGAACAATTAACACTGGACCTTCGTTTCCGACAGGCTACTCGAAAGGAGAAGTCCATGTTCAGGGAAACGATGATTGCCGCGGCGGCTGCCGCAGTAGCCGCCATCGCAAACCCGGCAAGTGCCGCAAACTACATCACCCTCGGCCAGCTCGTCTGCGGATCGCAGGGTGGTCAGGGACTGATCGTCACCTCGCAGAAGAACCTGCTCTGCACCTTTACGCCGGCGGAGGGTGGCCCGAAGGTCGTCTATGCCGGAACGATCCAGAAATTCGGATTGGATGTCGGCCAGACCGGCAAGACTGTGATGATCTGGCAGGTTCTGGCCAAGACCGGAACCGACATTCCCGATTACGCGCTGGCCGGTGAGTATTACGGCGTAGGGGTCGATGCAAGCTTCGGCGCCGGCGCTGGTGCCAAGGTCATTGCCGGCGGCACCAACCAATCCTTCATGCTCCAGCCGTTGAACGTTCAGGCTCAGGAAGGCCTGAATCTCGCGCTCGGCGTGGAGAAACTGACGCTGGCGCCGGCCGCCACCTGATCTCAGGTCGCGCCGAAGAGGAGAGAGGCACCCGCCTCTCTCCTTTCCGTGTCAAGCGGAACGATGCGTCAGCGCAAGAGCGCCGCCGAACAACATCATCATCGAGCCGCTGATCCGATTGACAAGGCGAACCGCCCAGGCATTGCGCATGACGCCACGCAGTCGCGAGCCGACGAAGGCATAAATGCTGATCGCCCCGACCTCCAAGACCAGGAAGATTGCTCCGAGCGTGAAGAAACTCTGCCAGTAGGCATTGCGTTCGACGAACTGCGGCAAGAAAGCCGTGAAGATCAGGATCGCCTTGGGGTTGCTCGACGCAACAAGAAACTCCTGCCGCACATACGCCCTGAACGTTGAAGGGTGATGGGCAGCCGCCAGTTCCGACACATCCACCTTCGCGCGGAACAGCTTGAAACCAATCCAGAGCAGATAAGCGACACCCAGCCACTTCACGATCGAGAAGGCCACGCCTGAAGCCATCAGGAGGGCGCCGAGACCGAAGGCCGTGATGGCGATCATGATCGCAAAGGCGACGATGCGCCCGGCGGAGGCTGCAATTGCCATGCCCATTCCTGCGCGCGCACCGATCGTCACCGAGAGCAGGTTGTTCGGACCAAACGCCATGTTCAGCGCAAAACAGGCGGGAACGTAGAGGAGCAGCGTTTCGAGGGACATGACATCACCGTGCAAAACAATGGGCGCGGTCCAAGTCCGCGCCCTTGTAGTTTAATCGAGATCAAGCATGCTGGCGACGCTTCAGTGGCCGATCGCCTTGTTGATTTCTTCGGTGACCTTCTTGGCATCTCCGAGCAGCATCATCGTACCGTCCTTGTAAAACAGCGTATTGTCGATACCGGCGTAACCGGAGCCGAGCGAGCGCTTGACGAAGAGGCAGGTCTTGGCCTTGTCGACATCGAGGATCGGCATCCCGTAGATCGGCGAGGTCTTGTCATCGCGCGCCGCCGGATTGGTGACGTCGTTGGCGCCGATGACATAGGCGACGTCAGCCTGCGCGAACTCCGAGTTGATGTCCTCAAGCTCGAAGACCTCGTCATAGGGCACGTTCGCTTCAGCAAGCAGCACGTTCATGTGACCCGGCATACGGCCCGCGACCGGATGGATCGCGTATTTCACCTCGACGCCGTTCTTCTTGAGATTGTCGGCCATTTCGCGCAGCGCATGCTGCGCCTGCGCCACCGCCATGCCGTAACCCGGCACGATGATGACCTTCGAGGCATTTGCCATCAGGTAGGCGGCATCCTCGGCCGAACCGAGCTTGACCGTCTTGTCGGAATTATCCGCGCCGCCCGCGACCGTCTCGCCGCCGAAGCCGCCGAGGATGACGGAAACGAAGGAGCGGTTCATGCCCTTGCACATGATGTAGGAGAGGATCGCACCGGACGAACCGACCAGCGCGCCGGTGATGATCAGCGCCAGATTGCCAAGCGTGAAGCCGATGCCGGCGGCCGCCCATCCCGAATAGGAATTGAGCATCGACACGACGACAGGCATGTCGGCGCCGCCGATGGGCACGATCAGCAGTACGCCGAGTGCCAGTGACAGCGCGACGACCGCCCAGAAATCGAAATGGCTTTCCGTTGCGGCGAGGCCGATGATGAAGAGCACGATCAACACCAGCAGGGCGATGTTGATCAGGTGACGGAAGGGCAGCAGGATCGGCTTGCCGGACATGCGCCCGTCGAGCTTCAGGAAAGCGATGATCGAGCCGGTGAAGGTCAGCGCGCCGATCGCAACGCCGAGCGCCATTTCGATCCGCGCCTCGGTGTGAATGCCGCCGATATTGCCGATGCCGAAGGATGACGGCGTATAGAGCGCCGAGGCCGCCACAAGCACGGCGGCAAGGCCGACCAGCGAGTGGAACCCTGCAACCAGCTGCGGCATCGAGGTCATCGGGATCACGCGGGCGATATAGGCGCCCGCGCCGCCACCGATGGCGAGACCTAAGACGATCAGCACCAGCCCGCCGAACGAGGGTGTCGCCAGCGTCAACGTGGTGAGGATCGCGATCCCCATGCCGGTCATGCCGTAAAGATTGCCCTTGCGGCTGGTGGCCGGATGGGAAAGACCGCGCAATGCCAAGATGAAAAGCACGCCGGAAACAAGATAGAGAAAGGCTGCGATACTGTTCATGCGGTCCTCACTTGTCCTTCTTCTTGTACATCGCCAGCATGCGCTGGGTGACAAGGAAGCCGCCAAAGATGTTCACGGAGACGAGGACCAGGGCGATGAAGCCAAAGCCGGTCGCAAGCCCGCTGGTCGAAATGCCGACCGCCAAAAGCGCACCGACAACGATTACTGACGAGATCGCATTGGTCACCGCCATCAGCGGCGTATGCAGCGCCGGCGTCACCGACCAGACGACGTAATAGCCGACGAAGATCGCCAGCACAAAGATCGCGAACTGAAACACGAAGGGATCGATCGCACCGCCGGTTGCAGCACTTGCCGCCTCTGGAGCATGGGCGGCCGCGGCCGCCACGGCATTCACGGCCTGGTTCAACTGCTCCAGCGCCTTGTCCATTGCTTCACTGGCCATCAGTTATCCCCCTTCTTTGCGCCGAACGCCGGGTGCACGACATTGCCTGCATGTGTCAGCATCGTCGCCTTGATCAGTTCGTCCTCGAGATTGAGCGTGACCGACTTCGTTTCCTTGTTGACCATGGTCTCAAGGAAGGTGACGAGGTTCTTGGCGTAGAGCTGGGAGGCGCTGGCAGCGATCCTGCCGGCCATATTCGAAAAGCCGATGACGCGCACGCCGTCGACGTCGGCGACCTTGTTCGGCTTGACGCCTTCGATATTGCCGCCGCGCTCGACGGCAAGGTCGACCGCAACCGCACCCGGCTTCATCGATTTCAGCATCTCACGCGAGACCAGCTTCGGAGCCGGACGCCCCGGGATCAGGGCCGTGGTGATGACGATGTCCTGCTTGGCGATATGATCGGCCACAAGGGCGGCCTGCTTCGCCTGGTATTCCTTGGACATTTCCTTGGCATAGCCGCCGGCCGTTTCGGCCGCCTTGAACTCTTCGTCTTCGACGGCGATGAACTTGGCGCCCAGAGAGGCAACCTGCTCCTTGGCCGCGGGGCGAACGTCGGTCGCCGACACCGCGGCGCCGAGACGGCGCGCCGTGGCGATAGCCTGCAAGCCGGCAACACCAGCGCCCATGACAAAGACCTTGGCCGCGGGAACGGTGCCGGCCGCCGTCATCATCATCGGCATGGCACGGTCATAAACCGCAGCCGCTTCGATGACCGCCTGATAGCCTGCGAGGTTTGCCTGCGAGGAAAGAACGTCCATGGACTGCGCTCGGGTGATGCGCGGCATCAACTCCATAGCGAAACTGGAGAGCCCGGCCTTGGCCATGGCGGCGATCGCTTCGTCATTGCCGTAGGGATCCATGACCGCGATGACGACCGCGCCCCCCTTGTAGCCGCCGATCTCCTCGTCCGTCGGACGACGGACCTTCAATACCACATCCGCGGTCGCCGCCGCACCGATCGAGCCAATCCGCGCGCCGACCGCTTCGAATTCCGCATCCGGAACTTTCGACTTGGTGCCCGCTCCGGACTCGACGACGACGTCGAGACCGAGCCCAATCATCTTCTTTACGGTCTCGACGGACGCAGCGACGCGCGTCTCATCCCCCGTGGTTTCCTTCGCCACAAAAACAATATTGCCCAACCGCCCCTCCTCCGGGTCAGCCAGCCTGCCGCAGGTCCCCCTGCTCAGCCCGAACATTCAGTCAAAGCTTGGAAAAGCGCCCTCCCCGCGCCGCGCTTAACGCAGCAGAACGAGGCCGGCGATGAAGACGATTAGCAGGACAACGAGGCCGCCGAGGAAGCCAGCACCGGTGAAGAAGCCAGCCGTCATGCCAAGCAGGAGAGCGACGAGAAACAGCGTGCCGTACTTAGCAGCGGCAAGGAACATGAGGTAGGTCTGCTCGTGTTCCTTATAGTCCATCGGCGCGCCGACTTCTGCAGGTCCGGTGTGATGCTCAGCCATGAATATCGTCTCCCTCAAAATGCCTGGCCGGTTTGAGACGCGGCCACGAATGCCATTATTTCCCAAGGCTTGCGCCTGGAAATTCCCTTGTCAGGCATTACACAAAGCCTGGGAAAAGCGCAATGCAGGAGAATGCCGCAGTTGGTGCGACACTCTCCATTTCGCGATGCATCGCAGATCAGAGGGGGAGATCCGTCCCAAGCTGACCGTTCGGCACGAAGCGAGCTGTGGGGATGATCGTGAGGGGCGGCAGCGTGTCCTCCGGAATGCGCGAGAACATCATGCGCTGTTCGCTGGCGCTGGAGATAAAGAACGGATAGCGCGTCAGCAGCTTGCGCCCCACTTCAATCACGTTCGTTGCCATCAACGTCATGTCGATTCCGTAGTTCTTTGCCAGCTGACCGGGCACGATCGTATCGGCATAGAAGACCCGCTTGTAGAATGCGGCATGCGGAGGCCGGCAGAACTGAAGGACGCGGTCCGCGCGGAAGTATGCGGCCGCGACGATACTGGGTCTCAACGTCAGATAGGGAATCCAAGGCAGATCGGCCGTCAGATCAGGATCGGCGGCAAACCGCGCCGGATCGATCAGTGTCAGCCCGGCATCGAGCAGCGCGTCCATCGCCCACGGAAAGGCACCCGCGGACTGGCTGACGCGATGCTCAGGTGTAACATAATGGAGCCGTATCGTGCTGACCAACTCGCCGTAATAATAAATACCGAAGACATGCGCGTGACTGTCGAAATCGGTCGCGTCCAACAGTCCCTTCGGAGCCAGTGCCAGCACGTCATGGGCCTTGTAAGCCTTGTAGCGCAGGCGCTCCACCTCGATCATGTCCTCGCTGCTTTCCATGCGGCGGTATTCAATATGATCTAGAATTCCAAGAAGCTTATTACTGAAATCGCTCGTTGTTACAGGAGTATCCACCATGGTTCCTCGGCTGATCGGTTAATAATTCATTAATCATCCGAAAAAACAGCCGACGGCAAGGAACCAACGATAATTTGCGTTATATTTGAATTGTTAAGGTTAACGGCGTTCGCCAGGGAACGGAGCGGCATGGGCCGCTTCCACAAGCTGAAAATTTGAGATTCAGGCTACCTTAGGGCGGCGGCGCGGGGTGGGGCCGCCCGCAAGGCTCTGCGAAAGGATCGCGATATTTTGCGCCGGAACGGCCGGCGAGAAAACATAGCCCTGCACGAGATCGGTCGCACGATACTTGTTGAGAAGGGCCAACTGCTCGGTCGTCTCTACACCTTCGGTGACGATCTTGAGGCCAAGTTCACGCGCCAGATTGACGGTACCGCGCAGCAGTTTGAGGCGGCGGTCGTCCTCGACGATGTTTCGCAGGAAGGACCGGTCGATCTTGACGATATCAAGCGGAAGCGTGTCGAGGTAACTGAGGCTCGAGAAACCCGTGCCGAAATCATCGATGGCGATCGTGATGCCGCGCGCCCGCAGGTCCGCCAGGATGGCGCGCACAGCGGCCGGCTCGTCGATCAAGCAACTCTCGGTGATTTCGAGATGCAGTCGCTCGGGCCCCAGACCCGAGGCGCTCAGTGCTTCGGAAACCGCGGAAAGAATGTCTGCATCCCGCAGATCTCTGGCGGAAAGGTTCACCGAGACCGCGATATGCTCGGGCCAAGTCATACAATCTGCGCAGGCCTTCATCAGGATGAAGCGTGTGATGTCCGAGATGATGCCCATCTCTTCCGCCAGGCGGATGAACACGTCGGGCGGAATGGCACCCTTTTCCGGATGCACCCAGCGAGCAAGCGCTTCGGCGCATTCAATACGCGAGCCGTCGGCCTTGAACATCGGCTGGTAGGCAATGCTGAGCCCCTGCATCCCGACCGCTTCGCGCAGATCGGCCTTGAGCTTCTGCTGCTCGATGTAGCGGCCATCCATCTCGCGCTCGAAGCTTGCAATACCGCCGCGCTGTTTCGACTTGCTTTCGAACAATGCCAGGTCGGCTTTGATGCTCCACTCTTCCATCGCGAAGGCATCGCTTTCAAGAAGCGCAAAGCCACCGCTCAGCGAAACCAAGAAGGTCACGTCATCGGCTTCGTAGTTGCCTTGGATGGCAGCATGCAAACGACGAACTTCTGCGTCCAGCGCTTCCATATCCTTCGCATGCGGGAAGAACAGGATGAACTGGTCACCCATCAGACGGCCGACGATGGCCTTGCGCGCCTGCTCCTCGATGCGGTTGGCGATAGCGCAGAGAAGATGGTCGCCGGTGATATGGCCGCGCATGTCGTTGACGTGTTTGAACTCGTCGATATCAAGCACCATGAACGCAACAGGCCCGCGTTTTTTCGGGTGCTTGTTCAGATAGTCCTGCACGAGATGGCTGAAATACTCGCGGTTCGGCAACCCGGTCAGAGCATCGAATCGAACCATGTGCAAGATCTTCTGCTCTGCCTTCACGCGGCTGGACACGTCTTCGAAGATCAGCACCGCGCCGCCATCAGGCCGGCGGCTTGCGGAGAATTCAAGCGACAGATCCTCGGGAAAATGGATGAGCATGCGTGACAGCTTGCCATCGGCGACCTGGGTCATCTGGCGGAGGATGAGCTCCGGCTGCGTGGAATCCATAAAGCTGTAGCGGGCGCCGTAACGCAGGACCGCGCTGAGGTCGCGCTCCTTCAAGCGCTCGGGGTCGCCGATCTTCAGAAGTTCGCAGGCCTTGCGGTTGATTACCTGGATACGGTTTTCGGGATCGACCATGACGAGGCCATGCGGCATGTTATTAAGCGCTGTATCGAAACGGTCGGCGATCACGGTGATTTCCCGGCGCGCAATGACATTCTCGTAGAGAAACTCGCGCACCCCGTTGGCCATGGCCCGTGTCGTCAGCCAGAATGGGATGAGAAAAATCGACAGGATTCCACGATAGAAGTCCAGCGCCATCAGGCTGCAGATGATCATCGGCAGGCAACAAGAGAAGGTCTGCAGGTCGATCGCCATGCGCGAACCGTAGTTGCGGCCGACGACGGAAACCATGGTGGCCATGGTCACGGCAATGCAGGCGAGCTCCGCAAAACCATCGCCCAAGAAAAATATGGCATAACCGCTGGCAATGCCCAGGAGTGTCGTGGTGCCGGCAGCGCCGGCCACGAGAATTCGCTCCCAATGCTGGATTCCGGCGTACGAGAGTCTTTCTTTGTCGACGCGATCGAACTGCCAGAAGATCGCCATGCGTCCGCCGAACACAAGGACGAAGGCAGCGGCGAGGATGAGATACAGGAAAGACTGCGTCTTGGCGGCGATTGCGAGGCAAGTCGCCGCGTGAACGATAACACCGACGAGCAACGTCATGCGGTTCCCAGAAAGGGAACTCACAAACGACAGATACACATCCGTTGGAACCCTGCCCGGGTTATGTGGCTTCATCCATGCTTTTCCTGTGCGGCGAGACCTTACTGCGAACCCTTTAAAAATTGATTTCGTCCAAACCATAGATTTGGTTGAATTTTTTGAAACCATAACGCGAAAATCCTGGTTTCATAAAGGTTTACGCAGCTACAAGGAGATCTTTGATTCCGGGCCCGCCATGCTCGATTGTCGGCAGTGCCAGGGAGTCGTCGGCAGTGCCTGCGGCGTGCGCTTCGCATAAGACTATATTCCAACACGCCCCCTTTAATCTTCCAATTTGAAACACCCTAGTCTACCAATCCAGAGAGGAGAACGTGTCGAAACAGGCACGATAAAAAGGGGGAAAGGCATGCCGGCTTTGCTGACGGTCAGCCGGCTGATCGATGCGGTCAGCCAATTCATGGGCAAACTGTCCGAATACATGGTGCTGCTCTGCTGCCTGATCAGCGCCGCCAATGCACTCATCCGTTACTCGTTCAACTATAGCTCCAACGGCTGGCTCGAGATCCAATGGTATCTCTTCGCCTTCATCGTTGTGCTCGGTGCAGCACACACGCTGCGTATGAACGAACATGTACGCGTCGACCTCATCTACGGCTCCGTTTCCGACAAAGCGAGGATCTGGATCGATATCATCGGCCTCATCGTCTTCCTGATCCCGGCCTGCATCTTCCTGACCTGGCTCTGCTGGCCCTTTTTCCTGTCCTCTTACCAACAGCATGAGATCTCTGCCAATGCCGGCGGCCTGATCCGCTGGCCGGTCAAGTTCATCCTCGTTCTCGGCTTCGGGCTGCTGTCGCTTCAGGGGATCTCCGAGTTGATCAAGCGGATCGCCGCCCTGACCGGCTACATCCTGATCGATACGAAATACGAAAAACCGCTGCAGTAAGCCGGACCGGAGGAACACCATTGTTTGATTTCGGCATTATTCCGCCGGCGATGTTCGTGGGCATGGTTCTATTCATGCTCTACGGCTTTCCGGTCGCCTTTTCGCTGGCTGCCGTCGGCCTGTTCTTCGGCATCATCGGCATCGCCACGGGACATTTCACCGAGGCCTTCCTGCAGGCCCTGCCGCTGCGCTTCTTCGGGATCGTTTCCAACGACCTGCTGCTCGCCATCCCCTTCTTCACCTTCATGGGCGCCATACTGGAGCGCTGCGGACTGGCTGAAGATCTGCTCGAGGGAACAGGCAAGCTGTTCGGCCGCGTTCCCGGCGGCCTTGCCTACGCGGTAATCCTCGTCGGCGCCGTGCTTGGCGCCATCACCGGCACCGTTGCGGCATCCGTCATCACCATGGGCGTAATCTCGCTGCCGATCATGCTGCGTTACGGCTACAGCCCGAGGCTGGCCACCGGCGTCATTGCCGCCTCCGGCACCATTACCCAGGTCATTCCGCCGTCCCTGGTGCTGGTCGTCCTTGCCGACCAGCTCGGCAAATCGGTCGGCGACATGTATCTCGGCGCCATCGGCCCATCGATCCTGCAGGTCGCGATCTTCATGGGCTATATCCTGATCCTGTCGATCCTGAAGCCGGCCTCTATGCCGCCGCTGCCGAAAGAAGTGCGGGGCGACTTCAACTGGGCGCTGCTCCTGCGGGTATTGTCCGGGATGATCCCGTCGATCGTGCTGATCTTCCTGGTTCTCGGCACGATCTTCATGGGGCTCGCAACCCCCACCGAAGCCGGTGCGCTCGGTGTTGTCGGCGCAATGGTGCTTGCCGCCATGCACCGCCGCCTCACCTGGCCGCTGATGCAGGAGGCCATGCGCTCCACCATGCACATCACCTCGATGGTGGTGATGATCCTGATCGGCTCGACCTGTTTCAGCCTGGTCTTCCAAGGCATGGACGGCTCGCGCTGGATCGAACACATGCTGTCGGGCATCCCCGGCGGCCCGGTCGGCTTCCTGATCTTCGTCAACATCTTCATATTCGTGCTGGCCTTCTTCCTCGATTTCTTCGAGATCGCCTTCATCGTCATTCCGATGCTGGCGCCGGTCGCCTCAGCCCTCGGCATCGACCTGATCTGGTTCGGCGTGCTGATCTGCGTCAACATGCAGACGAGCTTCATGCACCCGCCCTTCGGCTTCGCGCTTTTCTACCTGCGCTCCATTGCCGATCGCAGCGTCAAGACGTCGGACATCTACATGGGCGCCCTGCCCTGGGTCTGCATGCAGCTGGTCCTCGTCGCGATCGTGATCTTCTGGCCACAATCGGTAACGTATTGGCTGGACAAGGGACCGAAAGTCGATCCGAACTCGATCAAGATCGAAGTGCCGGGCTTCGGCGGCAACGGCTTGTCGCTGCCCCCGCTGGGAGCCCCGGGCGGCGGCCCACCGCAAATGCCCGGACTGAGCTTGCCGCCGATGAACGGCCTGCCCGGCCAGCCGCCCGCGCCGGCACCCGCAACGCCCGCGCCGCCTGCAACGGACCTCAGCCAGCCCCCGAAGATAAACTGACAACAAAAAGCCCCGGACCAAAATCCGGGGCTCAGACTGCTGACAAACCCGCCGATATTTTCGGCGGGTTTGTTTTTTGGACGTTGGTTGTTTTAGTTGGGTTCTGAGGCGGGGCGAAGTTGGCGGCCTCTGGCCCTCATGCSATGGCTGGTCTGGGTGGCTTGGTGAGCGCCATGGCGATCTTCTTGATGTTTTGGGCGGCTGCAGCCAGCAGGCACTGGCATGCGACGCGGGTGAGACTTCGAAAGCGGGCATAGCGATGCCCGTGAAGCTGCTTGGCATCGGCAAACGATAGTGGCGATAACCGTTGCGGTCGGTGGTGGCATAGGCGAGCAGTTGGCCTTCGGGGCAGCGATAACCGTCCGCCTCAGGCTCGTAGACGAACTTCGACTTGCGCATCATGCCATCTTTGGGCGGGGTCGGGTTGCGATAGCCGGTGACACCGAGGATGGTGCGGTCCTCCAGCCCCTTGGCGATGCCGGACGTGGCATAGCCGGCATCCAGCCCGACAGCACCGACCTCGAAGCCGAACCGCTCCCGCTGGCGGTCCAGCCGGTCGAGATAGACGATACTGTCATGCACATTGGCRGGYGTSACATGGGTATCGGTGATGATCGCAAGCTTGCCGTCCACCGTGCGGTGATCGAGGTAGAAGAAGCCCTTTGGCTTGCCGTCGCGCACCATGTAACCGCTGTCGGGATCGGTGCGCGACACCTTGGTTTCCTTCACCTGCGGCTCGCGCTCCTTTTCCTTCAAGGGCTTCTGGCCGTGCACTGCTCGCTCGGCCTCAATCGCCCGGTCGAGGTCGGCCCAGTAATCGGAGCGCGACTTTTCGATCATCGCAAGATCATATTTGCCCTTGTTGGCATTTGCCTTCAGATGCGTTGAATCCGTATAAAGCACCGTGCCGTCCAYCAGGCCATGACGGATCGCCTGCTCAACGATGTGGTCAAAAATATCCTGTGCCACGCTCGTGTCGTTGAAGCGCCGGCGRCGGTTCTGCGACAGCGTCGAGGCGTCAAACACACCGTCCGTCAGCTTCATYTGCAGAAACCAGCGATAGGCGACGTTGACCTCGATCTCGCGCACCAACTGACGCTCCGAGCGGATGCCGAACAGGTAGCCAATGAACARCGCCTTGAACATCAAGGTCGGATCGAGCGGCGGGCGGCCGTTGTCGGCGCAATAAAGCCCCGCAACACGATCATGGATGAAGGAAAAGTCGATCACCGCGTCGATCTTGCGCAGCAGGTGATCCTTCGGCACCAGACTGTCGAGCGTCACCATCTCAAGAGCCGTCTGGGTGGGGGCAGGTTTCTTCAACATGTCCCAATGAATCACAAACCCCCAGACGGTGCCAGGGGTTTGTCAGCAATCTGA
>NZ_JBFTIN010000017.1:0-115505 GCF_056394785.1 Rhizobium sp. 10N414
GCATTGGAATCGTCGATCGACTGGTTCTGGCAGACCATGCAGCGCAGTTCGGCGGAGATCGCCCGGGCGCGCGCCTCGAGCGCCGGATCGGCAAGAACCTCGTCCGGATTGACGGCAAAGGCCGGCGCGGCCGACAGAACTATCGCTATCACCAGGAGCAGACGCCTCATCATTCGGCCGGCTCCATGGCAGGACGCAGCGGCTTTGCCCTGCGGTTCGGCGCCCCGACACGCAGGCGCCGGTCGCTCAGCGACACGAAGCCGCCGATYGCCATGATCACCGCGCCRCCCCAGATGCAGAGAATGAAGGGCTTCCACCAGATSCGYACGACCATGCCCCCGTCGTTCGTCGGATCGCCGAGCGACACATAGAGCTGGCTCAGCCCGAACGTCACGATGCCGGCTTCCGTCGTCGGCATCTGCCGCGCCGTRTAGATCCGCTTGGACGACCAGACATCGGCAACCTCGACGCCGCCGCGGCCGATGGTGAAATGACCGCGCTCTTCGCTGTAGTTCGGTCCGGTCGCCGGCTTCATGCCGTCGAACCGCACGGCGTAGCCGCCGGCTTCGACCGTCTGGCCGGRCTTCATCTCGATGACATGCTCGGTTTCGAAGGTGGTCACCGCGACGATGCCAAGGACGGCAACRCCAAGCCCGGCATGCGCGAGCGCCGTGCCGAAGGCCGAGCGCGGCAGGCCGGCAAGGCGTCTCCAGGCGACGGAGGCAGCCACCTTGCCGACGCCGGCGCGATACCACAGATCGGCGATCGCGCCGAAGATCAGGAACAGCGCCGCAGCAAGGCCAAGCACGGCAAGCACGGGACCGCCGTGCTGGACATAGAAGAAGACCACCGCAACAACAAACGCCAGGATCGCGACCAGATAGAGCCGCTGCAGAACAGCGAGCAGATCGCCGCGCTTCCAGGCGAGCAGMGGGCCAAAGGGAACGATGACCAGCAGCGGCGCCATCAGCAGGCCGAAGGTCATGTTGAAGAAGGGCGGCCCGACCGAGATCTTGTCGCCGGTCAGCGTCTCCAAAAGCAGCGGATAGAGCGTGCCTGTCAGCACCGTGCCGCAGGCGACSGTGAGGATCAGGTTGTTGAGGACAAGCGCCCCTTCGCGCGAGATCGGCGCAAACAAGCCGCCGGCCGAGAGCTGCGGCGCRCGGAAGGCAAAGAGCGACAGCGACCCGCCGATGAAGATCAGSAGAATGAACAGGACGAAGACGCCGCGGGTCGGATCGCTGGCAAAGGCGTGCACCGAGGTCAGRACCCCCGAGCGCACGAGGAACGTGCCCATCARCGACAGCGAGAAGGTCAGGATGGCAAGCAGCACCGTCCAGATCTTCAGCGCCTCGCGCTTTTCCATGACGAGCGCCGAATGCAGCAGCGCGGTCCCGGCAAGCCAGGGCATRAAGGAGGCATTCTCGACCGGATCCCAGAACCACCAGCCGCCCCAGCCGAGCTCGTAATAGGCCCAGTAGGAGCCCATGGCGATGCCRAGCGTCAGGAACGTCCAGGCRGCCAGCGTCCAGGGCCGCACCCAGCGCGCCCAGGCGGCATCGATGCGGCCTTCGAGAAGGGCAGCCACGGCAAAGGAGAAACAGACGGAGAAGCCGACATAGCCGAGATAGAGCAGCGGCGGGTGGATCGCCAGACCGACGTCCTGCAGCACCGGGTTGAGGTCCTTCCCCTCGGCCGGRGCCGGATCCAGCCGCATGAAGGGATTGGAGGTCAGCAGGATGAACAGGATGAAGGCGACCGATATCCAGGCCTGCACGGCGAGCACGTTTGCCCGCAGCGTATCGGGCAAATTCCGTCCGAAGASCGCGACCAGGGCGCTGAACAGCACCAGGATCAGCAGCCAGAGCATCATCGAGCCYTCRTGATTGCCCCAGACGCCTGACAAYTTGAACAGCAGCGGCACAAGCGAATGGGAGTTCTCCCAGACGTTGGCGACMGAGAAGTCGGAGACGACRTGGGCGTAGGTCAGAACTCCGAAGGAGAACGCCACCAGCGCGAACATCGCCAGGGACCCTACAGAGGCCAGATCCATCATCGCACGGTCGAGGCGCCTTGCACCGATCACCGGAACAACCGAAACCACGAGCGCCGTCGCCAGCGCCAGGATCAGGGCATAGTGGCCGATCTCGATGATCATTGCACCGCCTCTCCTTCCTTCCAAAGCCCTTGGGCCTTCAGCTTGTCGGCGACTTCCTTCGGCATGTATTTCTCGTCGTGCTTGGCCAGCACCGTATCGGCGGTGAAGACGTCGCTGCCCGTTTCGAAACGCCCCTCGGTCACCACGCCCTGGCCCTCGCGAAAGAGGTCGGGAAGAATGCCGGTATATCGTACCCTGACCAGATCGCCGGTCGCATCGGTCACCGCAAACTGCACTGTCGATCCCCCCCCGCGCACGATGCTGCCCTCGCCCACCAGGCCACCGAGACGTATGCGCGTTCCAGGCGGCACCGGGTTCTTGGCGATATCCGCAGGCATATAGAAATAGGCCACCGACTGGCTGAAGGCGAACATGACGAGCAGCACCGCCGCAATGATGAAGCTCATGCCGCCACCGATCACCGCCAGGCGCTTCTGCTTGCGCGTCATTCCGTCATTCCTTCTGTCGCAATGTCGAGCTCTCGCGCCAGCGCCAACAGTTGCTTGCCTTGCTCGCCGGTTGCAGGGAATACCGCGAGTCCACGCTGCAACGCGTCGACCGCGTGCGCCTTTTCGTTCAATACGGCATAAGAACGCACAAGCCGCAGCCAGCCTTCCAGATTGTTCGGGTCCTGGGTAAGCTTGGCATCAAGGCTTTCCACCATGCCGCGGATCATCTGTTGCTGGTCACCGGCACTCATGCTCTCGGCTGCGGCAACCTCAGCCTGGGTGGGATTACCGGGCGCGCTCGCGGCGCCGCTCGGCGACACGCCGCCATCCATCGCAATGCCAAGTTCTTGCGCCAGCGCAAGGAGTTGCTTGCCTTGTCCGCTGCTGGCCGGAAACGTTGCCAGTCCGCGCTTCAGAGCCGCAACTGCGCGATCCGTGTCTTTCAATACGACATAAGAGCGGACAAGCCGTAGCCAGCCTTCCAGATTGTTCGGGTCCTGGGTCAGCTTGGCATCAAGGCTCTCCACCATGCCGCGGATCATCTGTTGCTGGTCGCCCGGACTCATGCTCTCCGCAGCGGCAACCTCAGCCTGCGTCGGATTACCCGGCACGCGCGCGGCACCGCTCGGCGGCGCGCCGCCATTCTTCGCAATGTGTTCGCCGACCAGCGGCAACCAGGGCGCGTCGGCCGGCGATTGCTTCGCGAGCGCCTCGAAGGCGACCTTGGCCTCTGCTGCCTGACCAGCCTGCTCCATGCTAAGCGCAATGTAGAACCGGGCCTTCGGATTGTCGGGATCTAGCTGAAGCGACTGCTCCAACACCTTGCGCGCATCTTCGGTGACCACACCGTCCGAGATCGCCATCAGCGTCTCGGCAAGGCCGTCCAGCCGCGCCGGGCTCGGCCCGAGCAGACGGATCGCGCGGCGATAGGCATTCTCGGCATCGGCGACACGCATAGTGTTGAAGTATATCGGTGCCAGGACGTCCCAGCCCTTGCCGTCATCGGGATTTTGCGCCAGGTGCCGCTCGGCCTTGGCGACCAGGATCGCCATATCGTTGCCGGGATTCTCAAGTCTGGCTTGCAGCGGCTGCGACGGCAAATCGGGTCGCCCAACAAAAATGTAAAGACAGAGCCCCACCATCGGCAGGAGCAACAGCACGAACGCCTCGGAAAGACGGTGATGTTTCGAGGCCTTGCGATCGATGACCGGCGCGGCCGAGACAGTGATCAGGCGCCGGCCAATTTCGGCTCGCGCGTAATCGGCCTCATCCTCTGAAATCAGCCCACCAGAGAGATCGCGATCGAGTTCCCGCAACTGATCGCGATAGACGGCAGCCTCCCCGGCATGCGCGTCATCGACCGCTCTCGTGTCACGCAGAAGCGGGTAAAGCAGAACGGCAGCGACGGCGGCCGTCAGAGCGGCCACAAGAATCCAGAAAAGCATAGATGCCAAATACTCGAAGCGAACATCTATTCCAACAAGCAAAGCCGCAATGACGATTATTTGAGGCGTTTGGCCGCAACATGGCCCGAGCAGTTATTCTGCCGTCGCTCAGCCGAGGGGCGACCAACTGCCATTATCGTTTCGGCAGGCGGAACCGCGCGCCACCGTTTCCTTGCCGCCGATCGTCACGCTATGGGTATACTGACGGCAGTTCTGCGAGCCGACCTGGTAGGGTGCAGACGCGACGACCCTGCCGCTGACATTGCGCCCGCTCCAGACAACAGGCTGTCCGACTGCAGCACTTTCCAGCGCGCGATACTCGGCTTCCAGGGCGCGCTGGAGGTCGCTGTCGCTGATATCCACGCCGCTGCGACCGATGATGCCGCCCTGCAACGCCGCGATATAGGTAGCCGAAGCAGGAGGTTTCCTCGAGAAAAGACCGCCGGAGCCACCGCTTTTTGTCGATTGGCACGCTGAAAGCGTGATGGCGACAAGAAGCGAGGAAACGATCATGCCTTGCGAACGTAGCATCATTCAGCCGAACCAGAATTAGGTGTCAATTACGCAGCCACACGCGCACCAAGCCGTGTCGGCAATAAGGCAAAGCATGCTATGCAATCGCCTATGTCTATGTGACATCAAGCAAATGCTCACGCAACATCCTTTGTGATGCCAGGCAAAATAAGCCGGGCCTTCAATCCCTGCCATTCGCCGCGGGACAATTCGAGCCGCCCCTGATACTCGTTGGAAATCTCCGTCACGATCGAAAGTCCAAGGCCGGTGCCCGGTTTGCTTTCGTCCAGCCGCTTGCCGCGCTTCAGCGCCTCGCGAACCTGATCCTGCTCAAGTCCTGGCCCATCGTCCTCGACAACGAGCTCGACCCAGTGGCGACGCCCGCTGCCTTCCGTGCCCTTGACCTCCTCCGGTGCTTCCGCGACGGAAACGCGAACCTTGGTCGCCGCGAAACGGGCAGCGTTCTCCAAAAGGTTACCGACGATCTCTTCTAGGTCCTGCTGTTCCATGGCGACCGCAACATGTGGCTGCGCCGCCGTGAGTTCAAACTGCTTGTCGGGGTTCAAGCGCCGCATCACGCGCACCAGGCGCTCAAGAGCGGGTTCGGCGTCGGTGCGGGCAAGCACGGATTCGCGTTGCGCCGCAATGCGGGCACGGTTCAGATACGACTGCACCTGGCCTTGCATCGCCTCCGCCTGGCCGCGCACGAGATCGCCGTGCGTGCGTTCCAGCACGCGCGCCTCGTTGAGCAGCACGGCAATCGGCGTCTTCAGGGAGTGGGCAAGGTTGCCGACCTGCATGCGCGCCCTCTCGACAATGCGGCGATTGCTGTCGATCAGCGCGTTGACCTCGTTGGCGAGCGGCAGGATTTCGCGCGGAAAATCGCCCTTCAACTGCTCGCTCTCGCCGGCGCGAATTCGCTCGAGCGCGGCGCGCGCCTTGTCGAGCGGCTTGAGGCCGTAGAGAATCGCCAGTGCGTTGACGATCAGGCTGCCGACACCGAAGCCGGCTAGCGCCAGGTAAAGGCTATGGGAGAAATTGCGAACGTCGTTCTCGACAACATCGACGTTGCCGGTCACGCGGAAGCGGGCGGCGCGACCGTCAGTATCCAGCACGACCTCGGTCTCGGCAACCTGGATCCGATTCCCCGCAGCATCCGTCACCTGATAGTAGCGCTCATAATTCTTGTCGAAGGGCGCTTCGAGAACAGAGGGTACAGGGATCGACGCGGAACCCAGCGAGGGCGACACGAGCGGCGGCGCCGTGTAGGTGCCGAGTGGTTCGACGACCCAATACCAGCCCGTCTTCGGCTGCGCAAAACGCAGGTCGCCAAGTTGCGGGCTGCCGCTGAGCGCCCCTTGGTCGCCGATCGTAACGGAATTGACGACGTTATAGAGCTGGGCGCGCAAAAGGTCCTGGAAGCCGCGCTCCGCGCTCTTTCGGTAGAGCGTCGAGATCAGCAACCCGATGACGACAAGCGCGACAGTCGACCAGATCGTGGTCAGCAGCAGGACGCGTGCAGTAAGCGATTTAATTCGCATTGTTCGGCGCTTGGATGCGGTAGCCGAGCCCGCGCACCGTTTCGATCAGATCGACGCCCATCTTCTTGCGAAGGCGCCCGACGAAAACCTCGATCGTATTGGAATCGCGGTCGAAATCCTGATCGTACATATGTTCGACCAGCTCGGTACGCGAAACCACTTCCCCCATGTGATGCATGAGATAGGACAGCAGCCGGTACTCATGCGAGGTCAGCTTCAGCGCCACACCATTGACTGTCGCCTTTGAGCTCTTGGTATCGAGCCGCACGGGGCCGCAGATGATCTCGGACGAGGAATGCCCCGCCGCGCGGCGGATCAGGGCGCGGATGCGTGCCAGCACTTCCTCGACATGGAACGGCTTGGTGACGTAGTCATCCGCGCCGGCGTCGATGCCCGCGACCTTGTCGCTCCAGCGGTCGCGCGCCGTCAGGATCAGCACGGGCATGCCGCGACCTGCGCCACGCCACTTTTCGAGCACCGTGACGCCATCCAGTTCCGGCAGTCCGATATCGAGAATGATCGCGTCATAAGGCTCGGTATCGCCGAGGAAGTGGCCCTCCTCGCCGTCAAAGGCCTGATCGACGACGTAACCGGCTTCCTTCAACGTGTCGCTGAGCTGCCGGTTCAGGTTGACATCGTCTTCGACTACCAGAATGCGCATCGGTCCGCTTTGCTCCGCTTGATCTCTTGGCGTCTAGATAGGGCGATTCTGCCTACATCGGAACCTTGACGGTCACTTTACGCGGGCGCTGTCCGTTGCCTTGGACGAGGACGGTGATGATGCAGCTGTCGCCAGCAGGCTGAACGGAAAGGAGCTGACCTCCCGTTTTTTCCACAACCTCACGCGCGGCCTCGCTGCAATCGCCTGCAACACGCACCGTCAAGGTACGCGGATTATCCGGTGAGGGCGACGTTATCGCCAGCCCGGCGGCTAGCGCTGCGACGCTCAAGGGAGAGGCCATGTGCAATGCTTTCAATGGATACTAACTTGGCCCAGACTATGTACTCAAGAGACCTGAATGGCAAATGAATGCCTTGTAATCCTTGATATTTAGAACAATTCCGAATTCACGCCAGGCGTGTTCAAAAGTCCGGTCGGCGAACGAAGCTTTCCGCTCGCCGCGCCGGATTCAAGAAACGGACTTGATGGTCGCCTTGGCGGTGACACGCCCGTAAGCAGCGAGCAGGCCGCCGAGTGCGCCAGCTATGTTGACGACTGTGTCGACCAACTGGCTCTTGTCCGTCGCACCAAGGTCGATACTGACAAAATGCAACACAGATGCGACGATTGAAATCAGCGCGCCCCAAATGGTCTTCGAACTGTACCAATTCTTCAGATCTATCATTTTCTCTCCTTCAAGATGAAATTCACACAACACATGTCGCGTGCGCCGGAATGCCGAGCGACACACGTTCCCCAAGTTGCCGGACACGCAGGCTGAGGCTGTTTTGCGGATGGCCGAAATCGGCGAGTTCGTCAGCGGTGGGATAAACCCACTCCGCCCTGTCGGATTCGCTTACTCTCAGAACCGCGTCACCGTCCATAATCTCGACGCGGTAGCGTTCAAACGGCTCATCCAGCGGAATTTCGGCGGCGAGCCAGTTGTCGGCGCTGTCGCGCCCGCGCCGGATCCAGGGACCTTCACGCCATCGTCGTTGCGCGCGCATCTGATGTGGACGGGGCAAGCGGCGTCAGTGCCCGCAGGCCTCCCTCGAAGGCAAAGGGGCCGGCCTTCCCAGCCGACGAGGCCGTTTCGGCGATCCAATTCAACCGCAGGTCCATTTCGTCGCTGCCGAGGCCGAGCGGCTTGACCGCTTCGTCGAGCAGCACGACGGCCGAGCCGACTGCTGCCCCGGAAAGCATCGCATCCTCGGTGCCGGCAAGCGCCCGTAACAAGCCATGCAGCGCCCAACGCCCACTCTCTACCTCCTCGGCCTCCCGGAACGCCAGGACTTCCCAGGCACCGTTGACCGACAAGAGCGCCATAAGGTTGGCGCCATTCAGAACTGAGGTCGCCGGTGCCGAAGCCAGGCCGCCATATGGCAGATCAAGTTCGAGCGGCAGTGACCAGTCAAAGCGGCCGACAACCCCTGCCGCGAGCGCGCATGTCAATGAGCCAATGCCGGCCGGCCGATCGAGTAGCACCCTGCCTTTGTAACCCTCGCTCATAGCAGACGACGATAGCCCGATTGTTGTCCACGGTTTTGCAAAGGCTGCGCCTCGGGCGAAGCTCGAAGGATCGCTGCCATCGAATCGCGGCAGGTCCATCAGCTGAACGACGGGAGAAAACAGGTTCGAGCCGCCCTCGCCGCTCGGCTTTGCACCAGTAACCGTCCCTGCACTCCTATCGACCGAGGCCGCAAATTCGCGCGCCTCGACCCGGCGGGCGTCCCCATCTTCGACGCGGGTGATCAGGAAGCGACCGTGGGGTCCGTCTGGGAGTGTAACGATATCGCCAGTCTGGATACGCATCTCATTCGGCGGCAGTGAGAACCGGATGGAGCGCCGGGCAATGCGATTGTCGCGCAACAACGCCTCGTTAGCGGCAAGCGCCGTCTCCTCAGGTACGACGGCTGTGAGATGCTGCTGAATGATCCGGTTCGTCGATGGCGCCACGCGATGGGAACGGGCGCTCGCCTGCTCATAATCGAGGTCGGGGTTGTAGAAGCTCAGCAAGGCTTCGGCGGCAAAATCGCTGTCATGACCACGCGTCTCCTGCCACAGCGGCTCGTCTTCGCGGTCCACAAGAATTTCGACTGGCAGCGCCGGCAGGCTTGTCCGCATGCGGGACCGGAAACGCAAAAGCCCCGCAACTTCGATCGCATCGATCCGAAACGCTTCCTGGAGTGGCTAGATCAGGCTGCGCGCGGAGTCCCCCTGCACATACCCCGACAGATCGCCGCTGACCTCCGATACGTCGAAATCGTCAAAGCCGTGTTCCCGCAGCACCGCGGCCACGACCTCCGCCGGAGTGCCACCACCGAGCCTGCCGTTCAGCCAATGCCCAATCCTCCAGTTGGCGCCGTCACTCCATGTCGATGTATTCAGCGCGGAAAGGCCGGAAAAGGCCGCGCGTCCCACGACCAGACGAAAAGGTGCGCCGGATCGACCATTCCGGCCGGAGGACCACCGCTGGTCCACGACGCGTGATGCGCCTCCAGGAAACGCCGCTGCATGGTGTCGGCTCGGCTTCGGTTGGAAAAATAGGGAGCTGCACTTTCCGACGCCGCCGCGAAGACCGGCGCCGATGATACGGATCATGTCGGCTGCCTTCAGCTGTCCGCGCGAGAAGCGCTCGGCCAGACCGACGAGATTGTCCGCGGAGAACGCTGTCTCCAGTTCCGCCAACGCGTCAAGCATGAGGCAGAGGATCCGCTGTTCACCATCGATGACAGCCTCGATCTCGCCGCGGCGCCGGTTCGCCCTTGCCCTCGCCGCCCGCATCAGAGCGCCTCGAAGCTGATGACGCCGGCCGATTCCAGCGCCAGCTCGAACATCACCTCGCCATTATACTGGCCGGAATATTCGAGCGCGCTCGCCTGGAACGGCCCCGCCACCGTTTTGTAAGCCGTACCGTTGAATATCTTCAGGAGCAGGTCCTTGCCCTTCTGCGCCACCGTTGTCCGATCCCTTCGAGGAAACAGGCGCAGCCGGCGCCCTTGGTGTCATCCACTTGTCACTTTCAACCAGCCGGCGAAGCTGCTACGACCTTGCCCGCCCCTACCCCGTTCGCGTCAAAGCCCTCCATGTCTCGATCCATCCCCCTGCGCTCGGTGCAGACGATTGCCGTGCTTGCCGTCACCCAGCTGATTGGCTGGGGCAGTACCTTCGACATGCTCGGTGTCATGGGGCGCGTCATCGCGCCGGATCTCGGCTTGCCGAATGAGGTGGTTTTCGGCGGGTTGAGCATCATGATGGTCGTCAGCGCCCTTGTCGGCCCTGCGACGGGCCGCCTGCTCGCCCGGCATGGAGCCGCCCGCGTGCTCGCCGCCGCGTCGATTACCTTCACGATCGGCCTGCTGCTGTTGTCAGCCGCGCACGGCCTCGTCCTCTATGGACTTGCCTGGATTGCGATCGGCGCCGGCGGCGCCTTCGGTCTTTCCGCTCCGGCCTATACCGCCGTCGTCGAGCGAGCCGGACCTGACAGCAAACGGGTGATTGCCATCCTCATGCTGTTCACCGGCCTTTCGAGCGCGATCTTCTGGCCGATCCTCAGTCAGCTGAACGCGAGCGTCGGCTGGCGCATGACGTTTCTCATCTGCGCGGCGCTGCAGTTTTTCGTCTGCCTGCCGCTGCATATTTTCGCCCTGCCGAAGCCGATCGCCTTTACTGCGGACAGCAGCGCCGCACAGGAAACGCCGGTGCCGCTTTCGCCTGCGGGACAGCGCAAGGCCTTCCTGCTGATTGCCGCCGCAACGACGATATCGACTTTCGTGACTTTCGGGGTGTCGCCATCGCTGCTCGAAATACTGCGTCAGTCAGGCGCCTCGCCTGCGCTGGCGCTGCAGCTCGGTTCGGCACGCGGCGTGATCGGCATTTCCGCCCGCATCCTGGATATGCTCCTCGGGCGTCGCGGCAATCCGATCCTCAGCGCCGCAATGGGCGTGAGCCTGATGGTCTCAAGCTTCGTGATGATGCTGCTGATCCCGCCCTCGACGCCACTGCTCGTCACCTTCATCCTGCTCTATGGCTTCGGCTGCGGTGTCATGACCGTTGCCCGCACCCTGCTGCCGCTCGCCCTGTTCTCGCCGCTCGAATTCGGGCTGCAATCAGCCCGCCTGTCGCTGCCGCAGAACCTCGCCAATGCCATCGCACCCGTCGTCTTCACGGCGATCCTCGATCGCGCCGGTGCCGGAACCGCAATCGCGACATGCGCCGCGCTCGCCGTCATCTCGCTCGGCTTCGTGCTGACGCTGGCTGCGCAGGTCAAGGCAGCGACCAGGGTATACGAACCGGCCTGAGAGATGCAGGCAGTTGCTGCGATGGGCGGGACATTTCAGGTCACCTTCCCATCTTCTTCATAAGCAGCCCACCGCTTGATCTTGGAGGAGAAACAACATGGACCGGTTCACTGGCGGTTGCCGCTGCGGCAATGTCCGCCTCGTGGCTATTGGACGCCCCTATCGGGTCGGCATTTGTCATTGTCTCGACTGCCGCAAGCATCATGGCGCACTCTTTCACGCATCCGCGATCTTTCCTCAGGATGCGGTGACGGTCGAAGGCGAGACAGGTGAGTACGACGGGCGGTTCTTCTGCCCCCGCTGCGGCTCCCCGGTTTTCGGGCGCTCCGGGGATGAGGTCGAAGTGAACCTCGGATCGCTCGATGCTCCCGACCAGTTACAGCCAACTTACGAACTCTGGACCATCCGCCGCGAGTCGTGGCTGCCGCCGTTTCCGCTGGCGAGACGATACGAAGGCGACCGCGACGCCACGAGCCGCTTCGAGGCCTAGGTTGCGTCGCTATGCAGCGGCGGCTCCGTCACAGCCCGAAAGCGCAACTCGGCGACATAGAGCTTCGTCTTCGGTTCGCGGCGGCTCTGCGTCCTGAGATGCAGCAGGCTGACGAGGTGATACGCTCCAAGATCGAGCGCCACATCCTGCAGCAGGGCGTGGAGACGCGAGGCCACCAGCTGCGCCTGCCTTCGCCCACCCACGTCGAAGCAGATTTCGAGCGACACCAAATGCTCCTCGCCTCTCTCGGTCGAAGTCGAATAGTCGTTGCTGACGAGTTCGCCGATCAGCACGCAAGGAAGCTTTCGCCCGGTCACCAGCCGATCGCGGATACCGTCGTCGCCGATCATGACGAGAAGCTCTGCGTCGCCGGTCAGGCGTGCATGGATAGCCGTCAGCAGTTCATTGGCTGCGCTCATGGCTCTCGCCTCCGTTTGCCGGCGAATTACCTGCGGTATCTCTAGCTAGTCGCGCCAGGATCGCCGCCAGATCGCGGAGCGTGATCGAAAGGGCAGTGCTCATCGTAACTCTTCCTCGCAGAGGCAGCAGAGGTAGCGGCCGGTCTCATCCGGATCGCGCCAGGTGCCGATGGCAAACAGCCGATCGCCCTTGCGCAGCCGCATCCCGGCCCTGATGTCGCTGCGGAACCGCAGCCAGATACGGTGGGTCAGCGTGAAAACATCCGCGCCCGCCCGCTCCTCGCGCACTTCGCTCACCGGCTCGATCCGCGCCCACATGGAAGCAATTGCGGCAAAGGTGACGGTCGCGCCACCCTGCCCGTCCGGCGCTTCTTCCGGCGCCTCCAGGTCGAGCGCGCGGTCATCTGGCCGGGATCGAAGAAGACGGATCGCATCAGAGCCTCCGCATCAGGAACGGCGCCACCAATCGGTCGTAACCAGCGGGTACGTCTGCTGGCTGGTCCTCGACGGCGACGGCGCCCCTGAAGGCGAACATCTGGGCGACATGCATCAGCATCGCCCGCTTCAGTGTGTCGGGCACCTCGGCACGGCTCTCGCCGAAGCCGGCGGAAAAATCGATCTCGATGCCGCTTGCGGCAATGGCAGGGTTCAAATTTCGAGCCAGCACAGACGCGCCGGCCGGGCAGTACCGTCAAGCACATGGCCGGCCGCGGGCAAGACCACTTCCTCGCCCACCTCATCGTAAATGCTCAGGCTTTCAACCGCTTGCACCGGTCCCTTGGCAATCTGAATCACGCGATCTTCAGGTAACGATTCAAGATGGAGGCGCCAGATCTGGGTGATCAGGCAGAGGCCCGTCGTGCGCTCCGGATGTTCGCGGGCGACGCTGATCAGCGAGGCCAGCAGCGCATCTTCGCTGCCGTCATCAAGCCGCAGATGGGCCTTCACTTCCGCAAGCGTCAGCGCTTCCGCCGAAGGTGGGGTAATCAGTGCAAAAGTCATGGACGATCTTGGATTGGTTTGATGCAGGCATATTCGGCAGGCGGATACGGATAGTGGCCGCACCCGCCTTGCCCCGATCAACTCACGGCGAACTTGATGAGCTTGATCGCCTCGAAATTCTGCACTCCGCCGCCGACTCGCTTGGTTGTGTAGAAGAGCACGTAAGGCCTGGCGGAATAGGGATCGCGCAGCACGCACGCCGGTGCGGTCGACGACGAGATAGCCGGCGCGGAAGTCCCCGAAGGCGATCGACAGCGCGTTGGCCGCGATATCGGGCATGTCCTCGGCCTCGACAACAGGGAAGCCGACGAGCGAAGCCGCCTTTGGTGCACCTCGCGCGCCCGGGCCACACCCTCGGCAAGCATGCCCTCGACAAAGAGACCGCGGCTATCCTCGCGGATGGTCTTCCAGGCGCCGATCGGCTCTGCCGGGTCATGCTGGAAGAGCATGCGCACGCCGCACGCCCCGCGTTCAGCCAGCGACTTGCGGAAGGCGCCGCGCTCGATGGCATCCTTGCCGAGATCGACTTCGCCAAAGACGCTGGCATAGCCGGAGAAGCTGCCGTCGCGCTTCAGCCCCCTCAGCTCCAGATTGGCGAACTTGCGCGTATCCGCGCCCATGGGTGATCGCACCAGCGCGCGGCTTGCGGTCATGATATTCTCCTCGTTGTAAACTGTTATTCCGGCTAGCGCCCGCGCGCCGTATCGTCCGGCGAGGCGCGACAGGATGCCGAGACCCCACCAGGCACAGATGCCTGCCGCCGCCGACCCGACAGCACGACCTCAGAGGCCGAGAGGCGATCCGCCAGCGCCAGCCTTTCGGCAATCCAGATACCCGTCGGGCCGCCGAAGATCGTCCCGCAGGCAAGGCCGGTGAAGAAACGGCTCGCAGCCTCCCGTCGGCTTTTCGGCAGGAGATAGACGAGCGACACCGCTGCCCCCGCCGACGCGCCGAGCGCCCTGGTCGCCCAGAGCCCGGCATCGTTGGAAAGGTCTGTCATCGCAGGGATCCTTGGTTGGCGAAGAACGGCAGCCGACCGGCGGTCACGACTTCGCGCCGCCGTATTCGGGGTGCCGTCCTCGCACTTCAGCGAATCTTTTGAATCGCTTGGGTGCGTTTGCTCGAACATTGAGTCCAGGCGCTCAGAGTTTGATTCATGCGCCGGCGCAGGCTTTCAATACCCCACCGCCTGGCGCTTCTCCTCGTCCGTGAAGAACGCCGCGCTTCCCAACCTTGTCCATAGTTGATCGCGTTCCGCCGCAAGCCCGGCCACCTTGTCGAAATCGGACTCAAGCCGCAGGCGGTCTTCGTAATGTCCGGAGAGCCAGGCGGAAAGCGAGGCCGCGGTGCGGGTCAGCATCGGCAGCACGGTCAGCCGATAGAAGGCGCGGTTCGCCTCCTGGTAATAGGCATAGGTGTTGTCGCCGGGAATGCCGAGCAGCATCGGCGGCACGCCGAAGGCAAGCGCGATGTCGCGGGCAGCGCGCCTCGACGAAATCCATGTCCTTCGGCGACAGCCCCATCGACTTCCAGTCGAGCCCGCCCTCGAGGAGTAGCGGGCGTCCGGCGCGCATCGGGCCGGAATAGCCTTCGTCGAGTTCCTGTTTCAGCCGCTCGTACTGGTCGGGCGAGAGATTGCCGCCCTCCTTCGGCTGGTAGACCAGCGCGCCTGACAGGCGGGCCGAATTGTCGAGCAGCGCCTTGTTAAAGGTCGCCGCCGCATTGGAGAGATCGAGCGCCACCTGGGCGGCCGCAAGCGGCGGGAAACCGAGATGATGTCGAGTGGATGGAAGAGCTTCAGATGCATTAGCCCCAGCCCCTCCGTCTCCGCCGGAAAGCGGCGCACGGAACCGCCGGCGCGATAGTCGTAAGCCTCGGGCTACCCATCCCTGCCCTCGACGATACCGATGCGATCAGGCCGCAGCAGGTGCAGCTCACGCACATTTCCGCCGACCATCAGCGGCTCGACATAGGCATTGCCCGACAGCAGCAGGTGCCCATAGAGCGCCTCGAAGAAATCGGCGACCCATGCGTCCGTTTGGCTGGCCGAGCAGCTAGAGGATGGCATGATCCGGCCGCTCATGATCGCCCTCGTAGAGCAGCCACGGCACCGAGACTGCGGCTTCCGCCACTAGCCTGACACTGCGGTGTGCGACCGGGTTCTTCATGAAGCCCTCGCGCGACAGTGCCGCATAGGAGCGCCCCGTCCAACTCGCCCGCCCCCCTGCGGCAAGCGACATGAAGCCACCTGCGGCCTTCTTCTCGGGCACGGTCCTGCGACCCGCCGCGGAGCTCCACGGCAGCAATGATCTCAATCTCATGGTTGGTATCCCGGAGTTAGGCGGACTCTCAAGCCTGCGGCGTGGCGACAGCCAATCGCAGGTGGAGCCCGATCAGGCCTTGAAGGCGACTTCTATGGTTTGCCGGTCCTGCGCCACGATCCGGCACTTGGTCTCGAAACCCTCGCCCTTGATGATCAGGACGAATTCCGCAGGTATGCCAGCGGAATTGGAGACGGAGAGCCCGGCGCTGTCGGTACCGAGCGAGCGTATGGTGCAGTCGATCGTCGAGCGGCGGTCGTTGAACATGATGGACCCCGCTTTCAGGACGCGACGGCGCGAACCAGTCGGACCATCAGCGCCGATAGAGTTCCACGACACGCATCGGTTTCGACCGTTGTGCTTGGCGTGGTACATTGCGGCATCGGCCTGAGCCAACAGCGTCTCGATATCCCTGGTGATGATCGAAAGCGCCGAAATGCCGAAACTTGCTGTCACGTTCAAGTCGCCGAAAGCTCCTCGGATCGGCCGGGACGCGATCGCCATCCTTACCTTTTCGGCGACCGCGAACGCCTCTTCGCGATTGATATGCGGAAGGAGAATGGCAAATTCCTCTCCCCCGAGCCGGCCGAACAGATCTCCCGCCCGCAGGCTCGCCTTGCAGGTTTCGGTGACCGCATGGAGCACCTGATCCCCCGCGGCGTGGCCATGGGTGTCGTTGACGCTCTTGAAGCGGTCGATGTCCAGAACAATGCAGGACAGGTCATGCTGATGTCTCAGGGCAAGCGACAGAAGTTGATCGGCCTCCTGCCGGAAGGCACGGCGGGTAAGCGTGCCCGTCAGGCTATCGGTCGCGGCCGACTGCAGCAGCTCGATCCGGTCCATCGCCACGCCCGCCAGTTCGTGGAGAACAGAAAGATCCCTGGACCCGAACGATCTGGGGCGGCGATCGATCGCACATACCGTTCCGATAACGTGGCCACTCTTGGTTTTCAAAGGCACCCCGGCGTAAAACCGCACGTGGCTTTCTCCCGTTACGGCCGGGTTGTGCGCGAACCGCGGATCGCGGGTCGCATCCTGTACGAAAATTGGTTCCTCATGGTCGACCACGTAACGGCAGAACGTATCTTCGAGCGGAACCTCGTCCGCCGCCAGCCCAGAACATGCCTTGTACCATTGCCGATGCGCGTCGATGAGGGACACAAGGCCGATCTCGACCGCGAAGATCTCCTTGATCAGCCGCACGATGCGCTCGAAACCTTCGTCCTTCGGGGTATCGAGGAGGTCAAGCTGCTCCAGCGCCGCGAGACGCTCGATTTCCCGCTTTTTCGGGTCCAAGCACGACGTCCCGAAAGCCCTCACAACCACCATGCAGCATCGCTCCTAGCCCAGCTGAGATAGCATGCGTCTCATACATTCGTGAAGAAATTCAATACCGCTTTCCCCATCACATTATCGATGGCTTGTCAGAGTGGGACGGGAGATGCAGGCCTCCCTGCTTGCCGTCTGGGGGCGCCATAGCCTAGCCAGATTTACGCGAGACGCCCGGGTCCTTTCACGCTATGAAGGGGACCCTAGATCCCGCCTGTCAGATACCGAGGTTTCCAGATGGCTTTGAAAGTCCTTTTCATTGGCGGCACCGGCCAAATCTCTTACCCATGCGTCGAGCGCGCCGTTGCTGAGGGTCATGATGTCAGCGTTTTCAACCGCCGCCTGAGACAAGACCCTTTGCCTGCAGGCGTGACCTCGATCGTGGGTGAACTTGGATCGACCGCCTACGCGGATCTCGCCAGGGCCAACTTTGACGTCGTATGCCAGTTCATCGCCTTCACGCCCGACCAGATTGCGCGCGACATCGAGGTGTTTACGGGGCAATGCGGTCAGTACATTTTCATCTCCTCGGCCTCGGTCTATGAGAAGCCGCCACGTCACTATGTGATTACCGAGAAGACACCGGCGATCAATCCGTACTGGCCCTACAGCCAGGCCAAGATTGCCTGCGAGGAACTGCTCAAGAAATCCGAGAACCTGGCCTGGACGATCGTCCGCCCCAGCCACACGGTACGCACCGGTGTGCCGATGATGTTGGGCGATAGCGACATCATGGCAAGGCGCATGCTGGACGGCGAGCCCACCATCGTGGCAGGCGACGGCCACACGCCCTGGACACTGACCCGCTCGGTCGATTTCGCAGTGCCTTTCGTCAGGCTTTTCGGCAAGAAGGCGGCGCTTCGCGATGTTTTCCACATCACCTCCGACCGCGCGCATATCTGGAACGATATCCAAAGGGCGATCGGCAGATTGCTCGGCGTCGAGGCCAAGATCGTTCACGTGCCGACCGACACCCTGATCAAGTATAATCCGGCCTGGGAAGGTCCCTTGATCGGCGACAAGGCCTGGACTGCGATCTTCGACAATTCGAAGGTCAAGCAGGTCGCAGGTGACTTCACCTGTGCTGAAAGCCTGGATGAGATCCTCGCCGAGCCCATCATGCACCTGAAGCAGCGCCTCGCCAAAAATCGTCCACCGAAGGGTGAACTCGATGCTCTGGTCGACAGGATCTGCGCCGCGCAGAGCGCTCTCGGCTAGGCCTGCCGTCCAACCGCATCCCTAACTGGCGCGCTGGAGGGCAGGCTGCAGCATCAGCGCAGCGGCCGCTTCACCGCCGTGTTGCTCTCGTAATCCGCCGCCATCCGCATTTCGCGGATCGGGCGCACGAGGTCGATGGAGCGCTGGTAGTCTGGATGCGCCTTGTAGGCGGCAAGAGCAGCTTCGTCCTCGAATTCACCGTAGACAACGAGGTCGACATCGGTGCCTAGCTGGTCGGTCTTGATGTTGGTGCCGATCTCCAGCAGGCGGGCGTGCGGGATCGCCGTCAGGATCGACAGGCCGGCGCGCACCTTTTCCAGTTGGTCCGCGGGCGCTGTGAAGAAGACGATGTGGCGGATCACGCGGAACTCCTGTGAGCGTCTAGCCGAAGACCCGCGCGATAGCACGCAGGAGCCAGGCCTTCAACCGCGCAAGCGCACCTGCCGGCCGTTCGCGACGGATGGCCGCAAGGAAGGTCTTGCCGTAGCCGGCGAGCTTTTCCGCCCGGTCCGTACCGTTGACGATGCGGCGCGCATTGACCCAGTCCTCCGTCGTCTCGTTCAGGTGGTCGGCGAGCTTATGAGTGGCGAAAGAGCCCTGGACCATACCTTCGATCAGGATCGAAACGGCGGCGTCCATCTCCATCGCCCGGTCGGGCTCGGCCACGAGATCAATGCCGGTCAGCAAGCTCATCGCCTCGTAATTGCGCTTGTGGGTGAGCTGCACCAGGCCGCGGCCGAGCCAGCACTTGCCGTCCTCGTCTGGCCGCCAGTAAGGCGTCTTCACCCAGGAGAGCTTGCCTGACGCATAGGCATTTTCCAGGATCTCAATCGCCCTTGCGTCGGTCGTCGCCAGCGTCTCGCGCACCGGCTGCATCGTATAGGCCGTCTCGTGGTAGGCGGTCGCCATGATGTAGGCGAGCCAGCGCGGATCGGCCTCAGCCATTCGCGCTTCCCAGAAATCGAGAATCGCGGTCATGCCCTCCACCTGCGGCTGATTAAGCGCTCCCTTAAAGAGCGCATGGCGCACAGTGTTGAAAAAGAAGGGCCTGTCGATGTGGATAACCATAATACCAGCCTCAAAAAGTGGTACGGCGTTCTACGTCTCAATCGATTAAAATTAATTCAATCGTTTAAAGTGTTTAAGCGCCTGATTTACACGTAGTTTAAGCCGTGCCAGTGATTAACTCACCGTTAAATCCAGCCTCGGAGGAGAGCATGCAGCAGCCGGCCAACAGCAATCAGCCGACCATTCCCCAGCATGTCGTCGACCAGCTCGAAAACGAGTGGCGTCAAGTTCGCCCGGAGCCGCAGTCGCCACGCCCAGCACAACAGCAACCTCAACGCTAGTCCTCAGACACCCCTCACCCGGGGTTCTCCGTATCCCTCCAGCATCGGTGCCGTCAGCGCCCAGACCAGCGCATCCAGCCGGTCGGGCGAACGGCCGGATGAAAGCCCGTCCGGGCCGAAGTCGCACATCTGGTCTTCCAGCGCGACGAAGCGCCCGGCATGGGCAACGCGCCCCTGTTCGTAGAGTGCGGCAACCGGTTCGGCCCTGAGGTACTTACCGCGCGTCGCGCGCACGGTCGAGACCGGCAGGCTCTCGTCGATGCTTTTCAGCATCGATGGCGGCCAGAAACACAAAAGCCGGGTCGAACGCCCGGCTTTCAGATCCGAAAAGCTTTGCCTCGGCACTCCGCCGCGCCCGCAACTTTCCGACTATGCCATGACCCTATCAAACGACCGTCACGCCGTCAAGGATTATTTTCCTATCAAGTGAAAATTTTCCAAAGCCACCGGACTGCTTGAGTTTTTCTGATTGGTCCACATCCATCAGCATGTGCTAATTTTATCGCCATGAACCAGGAAGAGCTCATTTCCTTTGCGCAAAGCCTGCCGGAGGCGGTCGAGAGCGCGCATCATGGCACGCGCGATTTTCGCGTGCGCAGCAAGATATTCCTGACGGTGCCGGAACAAGACTATTGCGTCGTCCGCCTGACGCCCGACCAGCAACACATGACGCTGGCGGTGGCGCCCGACGACACGGCCGCGGTGCCGGGCGGCTGGGGACTGCGCGGCTCGACCCGGCTTTTCTACGGCAAGGCGAGCGACGAACTCGTGCATGGCCTCGTGCGCAAGTCATGGCAGAACGCCGCGCCAAAAACCCTGCAAAGACAATTCGTTGTCATTCCATCCGGCTAGATCGAATCAACGATAGCCGGTAGCGTCGGCGGCTTTGCCTGCGTCCATGACCTCGTCCATATACCGCCAGCAGTCCGGCCGCGAGCCGTCCACATCGTCAAAGCCGTAGATCTTGGCGAGCCCGCCGCTCGACAGCGACTGGCCGCTCCAGCGGACGCGTTCTGGATCGGCGGCAACGGCTGCCACCGCCCGGCCCGTGAAGCGCGGTGTCTCGGAGATGATGAAATGCGGCTGCACGGACGTCGCGTCGCGCCAGTTCTCCTCTCGCACATTGAAGATATCGAGCATCATTTCCGAGCGCATCCAGCCGGGCGTCAGCGCCACAGCCGTCGCGTCATGCGGCGCAAGATCCTTGGCATGCGCCCAGGCCATGCGGATGGCGCCCGTCTTGACGAGGTCGTAATATGGGCAGAGGCGGTAATGCGTGGCGTTGTATTCGGCCGTGCCGTCGGTCAGTTCGACCAGCAGCCCGCCGGGGTGCTCGACCATCAGCGCCAGCGCGAAATGCGCGGTGATCAGATGGGTGTCGATCGCCAGCCGCAGCATGTGCAGCCCCTTGTCGAGCGAGTGCTCCCAGACCGGCTTGTTCCATTCCGTCAGATGTTCGCCGCCCCAGATATCGTTGACCAGGATATCGAGCCGGCCCTGTTCGCGGCGGATCCTTTCGACCAGCACCTCGACTTCCGAAGGCATGGTATGATCGACGCGAACCGCGATCCCCTCGCCGCCCGCAGCGGTTACCATCTCCGCGGTCTCCTCGATCGTCTCCGGGCGGCCATACTCCGATTGCTTCTCCCGCGTCGTGCGRCCGGTAACGTAGACCGTTGCCCCGGCGGCCCCGAGTTCCAAGGCGATCCCGCGACCTGCGCCGCGCGTGCCTCCGGCCACAAGGGCGATCTTTCCTGAAAGCGCTGCTGTCACGTGCTTGTCCTCCACGCTGGACCAGGCGCAATGGGTGTTCGCCATTGCACTTGAATATAAACGAACGTTCGTTCATATTCGTCGCGAACACAAGAGGAATTTTCATGCCGCGACCCCGTACGCTTTCCGACGAACAGCTTCTCGACATGGTGCTCGGCCTCGTCCATTCGGAAGGTCCTGACGCGGCAAGCTTCGGCGCGGTGGCGAAGATCAGCGGCCTTTCCGGCTCGACGCTGGTACAGCGCTTCGGCACCAAGGCTGCAATGCTGCGGGCCTGCCTGCTGCGCGCCTGGGACCGGCTGGACATGGAGACGACCCGGCAGATCCAGTCTCTTCCCGAGACACCCGAAGGCGCCATCAACTTGCTCGCCGGCCTTTCCAGGGATTACGGCGACGATGCCGCGTCCTACGCTGAAGGCCTGCTGGTACTGCGGGAAGATCTGCGCGACCCGGCCTTGCGTGCTCGTGGGGCTGCCTGGGGAAAGACACTGGCGGCAGCGCTCGACCGATCCCTCGGCGCCCAAGGCAAAACGCCGCTCGGACGGCTGATTCTGTCGCAGTGGCAGGGCTGCCTGCTCTGGTGGGGCTTCGAGCCGCAAGGCTCGATCGAAGACTATGTTCGCGCTGAGCTGAGAGAATTCCTTGAGACGGTCGCTCAGCCAGCGACTACTTAGCCGCCTCCGGCTGCTGGGCCTGCGCCTCGTCGCCCACTGTCAGCGGCCAATCCACCACATAATCCTCAAAGTCGTCGACCTTGACCTCGGTTTCGTCGATCGTCCGGCCGCGCGCCGAAATGCCGGCGGCATGCACAGTCTCGGGATCGCCAGAAACCAGGGGATGCCACCAGTAAAGATCGCGCCCCTCGTTGATCAGCCGGTAGCCGCAGGTCGGCGGCAGCCAAGCGATCTCGTCAACGTTTTCCTTGGAGAGCTGGACGCAATCGGGCACGAAATCCCAGCGGTTCTCGTAGGAGGAACAGCGACAGCTGTGGTCGTCGAGCAGCTTGCAGCGGATCGAGGTGAAGTAGATGTCGCCGCTATCCCACTCCTCGAGCTTGTTGAGACAACAGAGGCCGCAGCCGTCGCATACGCTCTCCCATTCGGTCGTCGTCATCTCGGCGAGCGTCTTCGTCTTCCAGAAGGGTACTTCTTCCATCATTCCGTTCTTGCAACAGCTCCGCGCAAAATCGCGTGAGAGCTTCCATTTCTCTTGTTCTTGTCAGCCAAATCAACCAATGATTCACCAAGCTCCGGTTACTCCGGGGCACTGTCGGCAGATTTGCCATAGTCCGGCGTCAGGTTCCTCCGACGTCGAAGTGACTGATCGGGCGGGAATATAAGACGTGACGGATCCGGACAATCCAGAAAAACGACCGCGCAAGCAACGCCACCTGCTTTTGAAGATCGACTCGTGGATCGATTCGACCATCTGGAATGCCGGTTTTCGCTCGGCCGAAATCTGGGAAGACATCACCATCTTCTTCCGCCGCTTCCGCGTTCGCGGCTGGAAGCGCATTGTCTTCGAACTGGCCGGCGAAGGCCTGACATGGGGTTCCGTCGGCGCCGTCCTGATGCTCGCCCTCGCCCAGCCTGCCTTTGAAGCTACCAAGGAAGATTGGCGCAATCGCGGCGACTACGCCGTCACCTTCCTGGATCGCTATGGCAACGTCATCGGCCATCGCGGCGTCATCCACCAGAACTCCGTGCCTATCGACGAACTGCCCGACGCGCTGATCAAATCAGTGCTTGCGACCGAGGACCGGCGCTTCTTCGATCACTTCGGCATCGACGTCATCGGTCTCTTCCGCGCGCTTGTTACCAACGCCCAGGCCGGCGAAGTTGTACAGGGCGGCTCGACATTGACGCAGCAGCTCGCCAAGAACCTGTTCCTATCCAACGAACGCTCGATCGACCGAAAAATTACGGAAGCCTTCCTGGCGCTGTGGCTCGAAGCCAACCTCTCCAAGAAGGAAATCCTCTCCACCTATCTCGACCGCGCCTACATGGGCGGTGGCACCTTCGGCGCTGCCGCAGCGGCGCAGTTCTACTTCGGCAAGAGCATCACCGACGTCAATCTGGCTGAATCCGCAATGCTCGCCGGCCTGTTCAAGGCGCCGGCGAAATATGCGCCGCACGTCAACCTGCCGGCGGCGCGCGGTCGCGCCAACGAGGTGCTGACCAACCTTGTGCAAAGCGGCCTGATGACCGAGGGCCAGGTGATCGCCGCCCGGCGTAATCCGGCGACGGTCGTCGACCGCAACCAGGTGGAATCACCCGATTTCTTCCTCGACTGGGCTTTTGACGAGGTCATGCGCCTGTCGCCGCGCTTCCCCCAGCATTCGCTCGTCGTCAGGACCACGATCGACATGGGGCTGCAGAGCGCGGCCGACGATTCAGTGGAAACGTCGCTGCGCGAATATGGCGAGCGCTATCACGCCAAACAGGGCGCGATGGTGGTGATCGAAAACGGCGGCGCGGTGCGGGCCATGGTCGGCGGCCGGGATTACGGCGAAAGCCAGTTCAACCGTGCCACCAAGGCGCTGCGGCAGCCGGGTTCATCCTTCAAGGTCTACACCTATTCGGTGGCGATGGAGAGCGGCATGACGCCCGATACCATCGTCGTCGACGCGCCGATCTACTGGGGCAACTGGGCCCCTCGCAACTACGCCAATAAGTACGCCGGCCGCGTCACCATTGCGACTGCCATCGCCCAGTCGATCAACACCATTCCAGTGCGCCTTGCCAAGGAAAAGCTCGGCATCCAGCCGATCCGGGCCATGGCGAAGAACCTCGGCGTCGAGTCGCCCGTGCGCGACGACGTGACGATCCCGATCGGCACCTCCGAGGTGACGGTGCTCGACCAGGCGACCGCCTATGCCGTCTTCCCGGCAGGTGGCTACCAGTCGCGCCGTCACGGCATCACGCAGGTCCTCGATTACGGCGGCGACGTCCTCTACGACTTCGACCGTGACGAGCCGCCCGCCAAGCGGGTGCTCTCCGAGAAGGCCGACACCTACATGAACCAGATGCTGTCCCGCGTCCCCTATGTCGGAACGGCGCGAAAGGCAGCGCTCGACAACGGCATTCTGACAGCCGGCAAGACGGGCACGACGCAGGCGTACCGCGACGCCTGGTTCATCGGCTACACCGGCAACTACACGTGCGCCGTCTGGTTTGGCAACGACGACTATACCTCGACCAACGAGATGACCGGCGGCTCGCTGCCGGCCATGACCTTCAAGCGTGCCATGGACTATGCGCACCAGGGCATCACGCTTCGACAGATCCCCGGCACGCAGCCGCTGCCGCCCGACAAGACGGCAAAAACGGTCGCCGCCGCCAAGCCGGCGGAGGGCAGCCCGCCGCCCCTCGTCCGCCCCCGGATGCTCTCGGTCGAGTCCACGCACATTCTCAAGGACCTTGGCCAGGCGCTGAAGGCGGCGCCCCCGCTTGCCGCGCAAAAGGTGGCGAGCGCCGACTAAGGGCATCAGCAGTAACTGCTTCGTAGAGCGAGGGAGGCCGATCATGTCACGCATCGTCATCATCGGAGGGAGTGGCCACGTCGGAAGCTATCTGGTGCCAGCGCTTGTCGAGCGAGGCCATCAGGTCGTCAATGTGAGCCGTGGCACAGCAAAACCCTATCGCCCCCACTACGCATGGGGTGAGATCGAGAACGTCGCGCTCGATCGCGCGGCCGAGGAGAAAGCCGGCCGGTTCGGCGCCAAGATCGCAGATCTAAGGCCTGATATCGTCGTCGATATGATATCGTTCGACCTATCCAGTACACGGCACGTGGTGGAGGCCCTCCGAGGAAAGGTTGGCCATTACCTGTTCTGTAGCTCGATCTGGGTCTATGGCCGCCTTTTTGCGATCCCCTCGACCGAGACCGATCCGCCCAATCCGATGGACGCCTACGGGAGGGGCAAGGCCGAGTGCGAAGCCTGGCTGACGCGGGAGGCGCACGTCACCGGCTTTCCCGCGACCTGTTTCCGTCCTGGCCATATCGTCGGCGAAGGCTGGAATCCGATCAACCCGATCGGAAACGCGGATCCGGAAGTCTTTTCGCTGATTGCCCGTGGCGATGAACTCGTTTTGCCGAACCTCGGACTTGAAATGGTCCATCACGTCCATGCTGATGACGTGGCTCGCTGGATCATGTGTGCGATCGAGAACCGGTCGGCTTCAATCGGCGAAGTCTTCAACACGGTATCGGAACAAGCGGTGACCCTGCGGGGCTACGCGGAAACGGCATATCGCTGGTTCGGAAAGGAGCCGCGCATCGCTTACAAGCCCTTTGAAGAATGGCTTGCCGATCTCGGCGAGTATGCCGAAAGCAGTCGTGGGCACGTGATCCGAAGCTCGTGCCACTCAATTGAAAAGAGCCGAAACCGCCTGGGCTACAAACCGCGGTACACGAGCTTGGAGGCAGTGCACGAATCTGTGCGGGCGCTGATAGCTTCCGGAAAAGTCGTCGCGGCGGGCGCCGATCTTTGAAAATCGCTTGATGCCAAAAGTCTGGACGCTGATCCAGCTATCGAAAATCGACAATTAGTCGGCCTTTCGAATGGTCCAGCGTTGATCCGTTTTGGCCGGGATATGCCGCCGATACCGCCCTGCACCATTCCGCCTAGCTAGAATCAGTGGTAACCCTTTCAACTGATTTGTTTCTCAAGGGCGCATAGTGTTTCGGTTTCCTCTCTTCATAGCGATGACTCTGATTATCGCCTTTGGTGGCGGGATCATGATTTCGCTCTACGCGCTGGATGCGACGGCCGGCTTCGGCGCGATCAAGCTCGGCGCCTGGGAAGCCTTCCCCGAGCTACAAACCGAAAGCGCCGACCCCTATGCGAAATCGCACCGGGCGCGTGCCGGACGCCTGCTTTACGGAAACGCCGAAGGCCTGATGTTTACCGCCAAGGTCGATGACGCCGGCGACCGGCTGAATGCCGGCTGCAGCTACCGTATCACGGGGCAGACGCCGCCCGCCCGCATCTGGACGCTGTTTACCGCAGACAATAGCGGCAATCCTGCCTCGCTGCGACCGGGGCTTCCCGGCGCGCTGAATTCCTGGACGGTGCTGCGGCAGCCCGACAGCAGCTTCACGATCGACATTTCCGCGCACGCCCGACCGGGAAACTGGCTAGCGCTGCCGGCGGCGGGTACCTTCCAACTCGTCCTGACCCTCTTCGATACCCCGACAGCCGGCAGCTCCGGCGTTATCGACCTTGCGATGCCGAAGCTTCAGAAAACCGGATGCGGCAATGCTTAGGATCCTGTTTGCCATCCTCGCGGGACTTTTCGGGGCGGCACTCTTGCACCTCGTCATCATTCTTTCGCTGCCGCACTTTACCGGCAAGGACGCCGCCACCCGCGTCGCCTCCGAGGGCGATCTCGACAAGTTCTACCTGCTTGGGTCGACGGACGATGCCGCGGGACTTTCCAACGATGACCCTTTTGTCCGCACTGCTGTCTGCTCGTTCGACATTGAGGAAAATCCAATCCGCCTGACGGCCAAGGGCAATGTGCCGTTCTGGTCTGTCGCGCTCTATGACGAGGCTTCGAACGAGGTCTTCAGCATGAACGACAGAACGTCTGTGGGGGGAGCGCTCGACATTCTGGTCGGAACGCCGATCCAGTTGACAGAGCTTCGCAAGGCTTTGCCGCCTGACCTGCAGAAAACCATTCTCGTGGAAAGTACGCGTTCGGAAGGCTATGTGGTGTTGAGGACATTGGCGCCCCAGGCGAGCTTCGACGCAGCCGCGCGGAACTTCCTCGCGGAGGCCGGCTGCGACGAATATGCCGGCCCCTCGGATTGAAGCAATAAGTCTATTTCTTTGCCCGCGAAATGCGAGGCGCCGGGGAACGCTTCGAGCTTTCCGTCAGGCGCTCGTAACGCACGCCCGTGAAAAGGAGGATCTGTGCCTCGACTGGTTTCCTGCCCTTGCGGCGTTGCGTCTGAGACAGACGGTCCGCCAATGCGACGACTATTGCCATTCTCGTCTCCATGCACGGCCCGAGACGGATGAACTGCGGAATCTCACCCTGCCCGCCTATGCGAGCCAGCGCGTCCTGTAGAACCCGAAACCGGGCTCCGAGGCATTCGCGCCTTTCTCACGGCACCTGTTTGAAATACCGTGATGTGAAACCGGACGACCGAAGCACTCGATCGCCGTTCATACCCGAATTGAGACATATGACAGTTAACAGATCGTTAATTTCATGCCTGGACGTTAGCTATTTGCACGACGTCTTATAAACGCGCTGAGTCCCCATTTGGTTTCAAACTTCTCATAAGAAGTTTCAATCGACAATGTCGCAACGATATTAGCATTAATTCATATACTTAACGGAGGTTGTGTCGGCGATGGCGGCCCCATCACAGCTCCGTGGTTTCTCGTCACAAAAATATCAATTGCGATCCTCACCAATACCGGTAAAGTTGTGTCATCGGCCACGGGTCCGTGGCCAGGCGGCGGGGCGCCGTCTTCCGCTTATTGCGGACAGGGAGGGGTTAAAATGTCTTTGTTTATCGGTTCGACATTCTCTCCCGAGGACCTTGACGTGCTGCGCGATGCCCTCGATGCGTGGTGTGCGGAAAAGCGGATCGACATCAAGAGCGCCGAAGCCCAGATGGCAGCGTCCGCTGCGCTTGACCTCTATCAGTCCGGGAACAATAGCGCCGAGAGGCTTTTGGCGGCGCTGCGCGGACACAAAGGGCTTTAGTCACTCCGTCCCGCGGTCGTCATACGGTGAAGCCTTTCGGTACAAATTGAATAAAGTCTTTAGCAAGCGTTAACCCTGCCCATGTAGGATTTGTTCATAACCTATGTGGGGTAAGGGGCGTCCCTTCGCGTCCAGTCCTGCGACATCCCTTTTTGCGTTTCCAGGGTGTGTTCTTGTGCGTGACCGGTTCCGAGACCTAGAGGCCCCATCCGCCAGCCGGAAGAAGGACGTGGTTCTCATGGCGACCGTCAGCAGCTTCGAGGGATTGCAGCCGCCAACCCGCTCCGAACTGCGCCAATTCGCCGAACTCTTCACGCCGCTGTTCCAGGCCTCCTCTCTCGAGGCAAAGCGTCAGGCCGTGGCAGCCCTTTCCCAATGCCCGCAGATTCCACCCGCCGTCGCGCTTTTCGTCGGCTGCCAGTCGATCGACATTGCAGCGCCGTTCCTCACATCCTCGCCGGCGATCGACGACGAGACCTTGATCACCATTGCGCG
The DNA here is from genome assembly GCF_056394785.1 of Rhizobium sp. 10N414. Taxonomy (NCBI): domain Bacteria; kingdom Pseudomonadati; phylum Pseudomonadota; class Alphaproteobacteria; order Hyphomicrobiales; family Rhizobiaceae; genus Rhizobium; species Rhizobium sp. 10N414. The sequence continues at coordinate 28,187 of NZ_JBFTIN010000017.1, forward strand.
CACCCAGGGCAGCGCACACATGAAGGCGATCGTCAGCCGGGATGCGCTTTCCCCGCGGGTCATCGACGCGCTGGTCGGCCTGCGTCAGGCGGAACAGCGGCTGGCAGCTCCGGCTGCGGTCGAAACCGGCATCGTACCATCCGAACCGCCGGTTCCGGCTTCCCTCGAGGAAGCCGAGGCTGCAGCGCGCCTCGCGAGTGAAGAGGAGATACGCAATAGAATCAGGGAGTTGGCACGTCATGTCAGCCGCCCGGAAGGCGATCGCCTCGGGCTGCGTAACCTGTCGCCGATCCAGGCCGCACTCCTCGTCCGCTTTGCCCGCAATCGCGAAGCGGCGCTCTTTGCAAAGGCGCTTGCCAGCGGGCTTTCGGCAAGCCGCTGGCTTGCAGAGCGCATTATGCTCGATATCTCCGGTCAGCAACTGGCGACCACGCTCATCAGTCTCGGCCTGGACTTCCGCGACGCCGTCTTTGTGCTCGAAAAGCTCTACCCGCACCTCGCGGAACCGCAGCATGGCGTCACGCGCGCATGGATGGTGCTGGACAGTCTCGATCTGGAAGAGTGCAACGCCCGCGTCGACGCCTGGCGACGCGCCGACAGCTATACCTACCTGCCCGAAAAAACAGAAACGGCGCAAGCCGCCCATGAGGAACCGCCCGCCCAGGACAGGCGCATCATCCGTACACGCTGACTTTGACTAGAGCGGGTTCTCGCGCCCGTCGCCAAGCGGAACGATATCCCCGAGCTCATCGGCTTCAAGCTCGACGATCCAGAGGTCCGGGTCGAACTTCCGCTCACGCTCGAGCATTTCCCTGACCCGATCAGGCTCTTCGCGCGTCAGCCGTTGCTCGAATAGGCGCTCCCCGCTCGTCTCGTCGTCGAAGAGGCTTTGCGGCGCTGGGCCGTAGAGCGTCTCAAGACCATCGCGGAAGTGCTGGCGAATGAAGATGGCGCCCGCCTCGTCGGCACCCTTTGCCTCGACAGCGGCAAAGTCACCTTTGGCAAAAACCCGGCGCAGGAGGGCGGAGACGAAAATATCGGTGCGTAATCTCATCGGCGAGCTATAGCAGACAAACGGCAAGCGGCAATGCTTGGCATTGCCGGGCTTCAGAGCGCGCCGATCTCCTTGAGCTTCTTCAAGACCGCTTCGCTCGGCTCGCCATTCTCGGGAAGGTTGTAGTGCTTCTGGAAGTGGCGAATGGCGGTGCGGGTCTGTTCTCCCGGCACACCGTCAACGCCGACATTGGCGTAGGCCATGTTGCTGAGGCCCTTCTGGATCTTCAGGACGAGATCCACAGTCGACAACTCCGCGGATGGTGCGGCTTTCTTTGCAAGTGTCGGCGCGGTCTTCACACTCTTTTCGGCGCTGCGGATGGCGGCGGCGACAGGATCCTCGGCGGATGCCTTCGAGGTGATGTCTTCGCGCGGCTTTTCCAGCGGGATCGCCGAGGGGCCGACCGAGTCGGTTCTGAGCGCTACCAGCACATCTGGCGTTGCGTCGCCCGTCTGCGGCATGCCCACGGTTTCTTCGAAGAAGAGGATCGCCGCACTGGTGCGCGGGCCGATGACCCCATCCGGAGTGCCGTTGTAAAGGCCACGCCGGACCAGTTCGGTCTGGATGTCCATGACGATCTGGCTCGGCTGCTGCCCGCCGGGAGCGACTGGCGGCGTCGCATTGGTCTGCGTGACGTCGGCCTCGTCCTGCCGCTGGATCTTGAAGGTGGTGACATTCCCGCTTTGCTCCTCGATGACCGGGCGACCGCCGAGCACGTTCGGAAAGAGCGGATCGCGGGTGCGCAGGAACGGGTGCGGATGCGCCCCTGGCTGATACCAGAGCGCGTTTGCGGCGACGAAGCTGAAGATGACAAGGAAGGCTGCCGTACCGCCGGCAACCGACGGGTTGCGGCCGATCACGCCGCCGAGCACGCTTGCGCCCTGCAGCCCGATACCGCCGACCATGGTTGCCCCTGTGAGAAGGAGGCTCGGCCGTTTCTGTCGGCCTCTCCGTCCCTTAGGCGATTTTCGCTTGCTCGCGGCCATCGAAAAGCCCCTCTTCCAAAACGCCCGCTCGCGCCGGCACAGCCTTCAGTCGCGGCGGAAACTCGACAAGATCGTTGCGGGCAGTACCCACAGCCGGAATGCCAGAGCCATCCGCTGCAATGGAAATCGTAATGATCGTACCGGCGCCCGGCGTGCTGGCGATTGCGAAGTCGCCGCCATGCAGCGCCACCAAGCCCTTCACCAACGACAGGCCGAGTCCCGTTCCTTCGAATCGGCGGCTATAGTCGTTCTGGATCTGGACAAAAGGTTGGCCGAGCGTTTCCAGCTTGTCGCCGGGAATGCCGATGCCGGTGTCGCTCACGCAGAGGTTCAGAACGCCGTCGCGCATCGACGCGTCGATCGAGATCGCACCGCCCGCATCGGTGAATTTCACGGCATTGCCAACCAGATTGATCAGGATCTGCTGGATCGCGCGCTGATCGGCCACGACCTCGTCGAGACCGCGCTGCACTCGGCTTGTCAGCGATACACCCTTGGACTTCGCCTGCAGCGCCAGCATGGCCTCGCAGGAACGAACGACGGATGCAATGTCGAAGGGTTCGAGGCAAAGCTCGTAGCGCCCCGCTTCGATCTTGCTCATGTCGAGCATGGTGTTGACGACGGAGAGCAGGTGCGCGCCGGATTCCCTGACAAGGCCGACATATTCCCGCTGGCGGTCGTTTTCGAGCTTGCCGAAATACTCGCCGAGCAGGATGTCGGAGAAGCCGAGGATGGCGTTGAGCGGCGTGCGCAATTCGTGGCTGACGGCGGCAAGGAACCGCGATTTTGCATCGTTTGCCGAGCGGGCGTCGGCGGCGCGGTTCTGCGCCTCCTGCCGTAACTGCTGCTCCACCGAGACATCGCGTAGCTGGGCAATCACGCTGAAGAGCGTGCCGTCGCCGTCCTGCCGCGCGGTCATATCCATACGCAGGTAGGCGAACTGCCTGTTGTCACGCGAAACCGAAGGGCGCTCCAGCCGCAGATCGACCGCGGCAGTCGCCTCACCCTGGCGAAGCTGATCCAGCGCCTGCAGGAAAAGGATGCGGTCAGAGACATGTATCTGATCGACAAAGCCCTTGCCGATCGGATCACGCATCCAGGCGAGATATTCGCGCTTGTCACGACCGCCGACGGCAGTGACGTTGCCCTGCGGATCCAGGAAGAAGGCGAGACCGGCGGTTGCTTCCATGAAAAAGTCTTCGGCGACAGGCGCGGCAATCGGCGCTGTTGCCGTACCCTGACGCGACAGGGCAATGCTGCCCACCGCAGAAAACAGGAAGGCCGCGCAGACGGTTGCGACACCGACGGGTAGCGCAATGGCAGGACTGGTCACAGAAGAGAGCCCAACGGGGACCGCGACGAGAGCCGCCGACGAAAGCAGCGCCAAGCGGCGCAGGATCATCAATTCACGCTGGCGCACCGCTGTGCCCCCTCCTGTCCGGGAGAGCCAGCTTTCCACCGCCCGGTCCACGAGGGCTGCCGCCCGCTCTGCGATCTTACTCATTACACGCACGCAATACCCGCCCAAAAAAGGCTTTTTACCAGGGCCGACAATAGGCCTTGGGCGCTTAAGGAAAGGATAAGGGAAAAGCCGCCTCCACACCGCAGAAGAGCGAAATGTCCCGTTTTTGGACATATGGAAGCGGCTTTGTTTTTTACGGTTAACGGGCGGTAAGCGACGGATTTCGCTCACATTTCAGCTTGCTGTTAACCTTTGTGGCAGCTCTGCCGCAAGGTTTGCCTGCAATTACAGGAGGAGGCCGATGACATGCTTAACAGCGGTCGCTACAATTTGACCGAAATGCGGTGCAAATCCCGTTCATTAAAATTCGAACTAAATTTGAGGCAAATGCCGACGAGTTTTGAAAACTGGCATTCGCAACTCTGCTCTAAGGTCAAAGCACACCGGAAGACCGGACCGATTCGGCGGTAAGACCGAACGGGAAAACAGGATGGCAACGACGATGTGGTTTCTGATCAAAGGATCATTCTGGTTCGGGCTTGTGCTCGTGTTGCTGTCGTTCTTCAGCGGCGAGAGCTCGACCAGCTCGCAGCCGACATTGCAGTTTTCCGACGCCTTTGTCGCGGCGACAGGCGCCTATGACTACGTGACAGGCATGTGCGGCGAGAAGCCGGAGGTCTGCGTCAAGGGTGCGGAGACCATGGCCGCGCTCGGCCACCGGGCCCGCGAAGGCGCCCGTGTCGCCTATGAGCTGCTGGACAGCCGTTTCGGTGACGACAACGCCGCCAAGCCTGCTGTCGCACCCAATGCGCCGATCGCTCCCGTCGCGGCACTTGCGCCCTCCCATGCCGAGGCTCAGGCCGAGGCACAGGAGCGCACCGCAGCGCTGAACCAGCCGATGCCCTATCGCCCGCCGGTTGACGACGGCGATGAAAGCCTTTCCGACACCGTGACGACGGGCACCATTCCGCTGCCGACGCCGCGTCCGGCCACCTGAGAATTCCGCGGGATTTCCCGCAACCAAGCTTGCATCGGCGATCCGCAAGCCGCGGAATATCCCATGCCTGACGTGCCTGCCCTGTTTATTTCCAGCTTTTGCTGCGCCGCGAGGATGCCCATCCTCCGCGGCGTTTCTTTTTAATGGTTCAAATCTGGCCGCGTTTCACCTATATGAAACCTGATAACGAAAGGCCACAATACATGACGTCCCTCGAGCAGATCATTGACGACTTCTCCTTCCTCGACGACTGGGAAGATCGCTATCGCTATGTGATCGAGCTCGGAAAGGCGCTTCCGGACCTTCCCGACGACAAGAAGACATCGGCCAACAAGGTGATGGGCTGCGCCAGCCAGGTCTGGCTCGTAACGCACACCGCGGGGGATCCGGACAATCCCGTCATGACCTTCGAGGGCGACTCCGACGCGCATATCGTGCGCGGGCTCGTGGCCATCGTTCTTGCAACCTATTCCGGCAAGACGGCATCGGAGATCGCGGCCCTCGACGCCTTTGACGTATTCTCGAAGATCGGCCTCGTCGAGCATCTCTCCTCGCAGCGCGCCAACGGCCTGCGCTCGATGGTCAACCGCATCCGCGAGGAAGCCCGCGTACGCGCGGTGGCCTAAGCAACCACCCGCCTCATCACGAATAGAGTTCGGGCCTGTAGCCCTGCGCACCCCAATGCTCCACGCGCGATCGGCGCGCGGGCGCCGGCGGATTGTAATGCCGGGAGAGCGCCATCAGGGCCGCGCGCAGCATCAGTTTGGCCGCTTCCCCCTTTCTTCCCCGGCCAAAAACACAAAAGCCGGGCTTCCGCCCGGCTCTACAGGATCAAATCCTTGGCAACGATCAGCCGCGTCCGCGCTTGCGACGCTGGCCGAGCCCCATTTCCTTTGCGAGGCGCGAGCGCGCTTCGGCATAGGCCGGCGCTACCATCGGGTAGTCGACGGGGAGCTCCCATTTCTCGCGGTATTCTTCCGGCGAGAGATTGTGGTGGGTCATCAGGTGACGCTTGAGCGACTTGAAGTTGCCGCCGCACTCCAGGCATGTGATCTGTTCATCCTGAACGGATTTACGCACCGATACAGCCGGCTTCTGCTTCTCGACAACCGCCGTTGCAGCTTGCGGCGTCGACGTATTGCTAAGTGCCGAATGCACGTCAGAAATCAGGTTAGCGAGATCGCCAACCGGGACCACGTGGTTGCTGACATAGGCGGCAACAATATCTGCGGTGAGCTCGACCAGCAACTCCGGCCCGCTACCGGCTGCAGTATCCGTCATAATACGTTTCTCCTGTTTCAATGCTCCAAAGGTCTAAGCCTCGTCAGCCAAGACCGTCATCGTAGAGCCAACAGCAAAAAACCCAGGCTACGGCAACCTGTTTCGAAAAACTGAAATCCACCCCTAGATTCCTGAGGCCGAAACCCGTTCTTATACTGCCCGATTTCGAATTAGTACGCTACCACGCAGCTTACTTCCTCAATTAAACACTGAAATCCAAAGCCAACGAGGAAATAAGCAACGTGATTCTAATTCAATATCAGAACTCTACTTGATCACCAATTATCACCGTTTTACGAAAACGCCAATTATTATTTCATATATATCTACCGAAAAATGTCTATTTCGCAAGAATTGCCTGCCATAAACCCAAACATTAACCATTAAGAAATCTGCAAAAGGGTGCAAAAATCAACTTAAAATACTGAATCGGAAGCGCTCTCATCTTTTGGCGAGGTCATCGCGCACCGATTGGGGGCCGAGGCGATATCCAGACTGGTGCGCGGCCTTGGCAAGGAGGTGCGCCGCGACCGGCGCCGTCAGCAGGAAGAAGACGAAACCGGCGAGCGCCCGCGCAAAGACCGAAACCTCGCCCGCGGCGACACCGGCGGCAAAAAGCAGCATGCCGGAACCGACCGTTCCAGCCTTGGAAGCGGCGTGCATGCGCGTGTAGAGATCCGGCAACCGCACGACGCCGAGTGCGGCAACGAGCGCAAACAACGAACCGGCCAGCAAAAGGAAAGCGACGGCGAGCGCTGTCGCATAGTCCATCATTTCTTGCCCTTCCTGCCATTCTTGTCGCTGCGTTTGGCCGCGACTTTGGGCTTTTTCGGGGCACGCGCCTTTTTTTCGCTGTGCCGTTCCGCGACAGGAGCGCGCGACATCACGAAACGCGCGAAGGCGACCGTTGCCAGAAAGGCGACAAGTCCCAGCGAAATGGCGATGTCGATATAGAGGCTGAAGCCCGTCTTGACCGCCAATACGGCGATGAAGCCGATTGCCGTGCCTGACAGTGTATCGAGCGCCAGGATCCTGTCGGGCAGCGTCGGCCCGACGAGGACCCGCCATCCCGCCAGGAGAAAGGCAATCCCAAGGATGACCAGGGCAACCGCGGCGGCCGTGGACATGATGGCAAGCGGGGAGATCATCGAAATGCCTCCATGATCCGGCGCTCGAAACCGTTGGCGATATCGCGCTTGGTCGCCTCGGGATCGGCGCAATCCAGCGCATGCACGTAAAGCGTCTTGCGATCGTCGGAGACATCGACCGACAGTGTGCCCGGCGTCAGGGTGATCATGTTGGCTAGAAGCGTGATCTCGAAATCGCGGTCGACGGTCAGCGGAAAGGCGAAGATGCCGGGTTGCAGCCGCATGTTGGGCGTCAGCACCGTGACGGCGACCTTCCAGGCCGAGATCGCCAACTCCTTGAGAAACAGAAGGGCAAGCCGCACGATCGCGAAGGACCGGCGAAGATATCCCCGGCTGCCATAGGGTTCGCGGATGATGGACAAGCACAGGGCGCCGATCGCAAAGCCGAAGAGGAGGTTGTGCGGCGACGCGCTGCCGGTAACGGTCGCCCAGGCAATGGCGAGCAGCACGTTCAGCAGCAGGGCGATCATGGCATCCCTCCATCCGGGAAGACCGACTGCAGATAAGCTGTCGGATCGATGAGGCCGGTCGCCGCAGCTTGCGCCATGTCCAGCAGCTGTTCGGGCAGGATGCCGAAAGCAACGACAAGAGCTGTCAGGATGAAAAGCGGCAGCCCCGCCTGCCAGCTGATTGACACTGCCGCCTGCGGTGCCGTTGCCGGTCGCCAGTAGGCGAGCAGGAAGACGCGTCCGAATACGACCGTCAGCAGGAAGCCGCCGATCAGGATCGCGGCGGCCAGCCACCAGGCGCCGACGTCGATCGATGCTCTGACCAAAATCACCTTCGGCCAGAAGCCGGAAAAGGGCGGCAACCCACACGCGGCGACGAAGAGGATGAAAGAGAACGCGGCAAAACCGCCGCTCTTGCGATAGAGGCCGCCGAGCGCGGTCAGCGAGAAACCGCCGGCAAGGGCGGCAGCCTGCCCGGCGAGAAGATAGAGCGCCGTCATCAGCACCATCGAATGCAGCGCGTAGAAGATCGCGCCGGACAGGCCGCCGGGCGTGCCTAGCGCTATGCCGACCAGCATGTTGCCGATGCCCGAGATCACGACATAGCCGAGGAGCTTGCGGATATCGTCCTGCGCCAGCGCCCCAAGCGCGCCGACGACGATGGTCGCTGCCCCCACCGCCGCAATCAGAAGGCTCAATTGTTCGCGCTCGATCGGCAGCAGCATGACCATGACGCGAATGAGGGCGTAGACGCCGACCTTGGTCAGCAGACCGGCAAACAATGCCGACACGACGATGCGCGGCGTATGATAGGAGGCCGGCAGCCAGAAATTGACAGGAAAGGCAGCGGCCTTCATGGCAAAGGCCAGCAGCAAGAGGGCGGACAGGGTCATCAGCGGCGCGGTGTCGCGCACACTCTCCACCTTGCCAGCGATATCGGCCATGTTGAGCGTGCCGAAGACAGCGTAGACGATGCCGACCGAGATCAGGAACAGCGTCGTGCCGATCAGGTTCAGCACCGCATATTTCATGGCCCCGTCGATCTGCCCGCGCTCGGAGCCGAGGATCAACATCCCGAAGGACGAAATGAGAAGCACCTCGAACCAGACATAGAGGTTGAAGACGTCGCCTGTCAGGAACGCGCCGGAAACGCCTGCCATCAGAAGCAAAAGGAAGGGAAAGAAACCGTATCGGCGGCCGCTTTCGGTGACGTCCTTCAACGCATAAAGGCCGCCGGCGAGCGCTGCGATGGCAGCGGTCAGGGCCATCAGCGCGCCGAAGAGATCGACGGTGAAGGCGATGCCGAACGGCGGAAGCCAGCGCCCCATGACCATGGTCAGCGGGCCATGCGCCACCACCTTCGCCAACAGCGCGGCATCCAGCAGGACCAGACCGGCAAGGCCCGGAATGGCGACCTGCGCCTGCAGTCGCAGCGAGCCGCGCATCATCAAGAGCACGGCGCCGAGCGTGATGCAGAGCGCCACGGGTGCGATGACGAGCCAGTTGGCGAGCGGCACAGACGCCGTGACCATCGCAGCCGAGAGATCGGTGATCGTGCTTACCGGAGCCGCCATCTAGTACCCCATCGGCGGCAGCGGTGGATCGACGGGCTCGGCGACACGCATTTCGTCGGTGTTGTCGGTGCCGATGTCCTGATAGGCGCGATAGGTCAGCACCAGCAGGAAGGCGAGGAAGGAAAAGGAGATGACGATCGCCGTCAGGATCAGCGCCTGCGGCAGCGGATTGGCGGCGCCGTTAGGGAGCGTATCGAGGTTTGCCGCGATGATCGGCGGCACCTCGCGCGTCAAACGTCCTGCGGTAAACAGCAACAGGTTCACCGCGTTGCCGAGGACGGCGATCCCGAGCATGATCCGGATCGAGAATTTCGACAGCATCAGATAGATCGCGGCGGCGAAGAACAGGCCGACGAGGATCGCAAACAGCGGCTCCATCACTCGATCTCCCTTTCCTCAAGCGCCAGCGCGATCGAGGTGATGGCACCGACGACCACCAGGTAGACCCCGATATCGAAGAGCATGACGGTCGAGAGCGGCACCTCGACACTGGCTATCTCAGGATAGATCCACAGCCCGGTCATGAACGGCACGGCAAAGACGACCGACAGCAGACCGGCGGAGCAGGACATCAACAGTCCGGCCCCTGATATCGCCAGGGGATGGAAGACGATGGCGCGGCGCACGGCGCCGACGCCGCGGGCAATGCCGAAGATCGCCAGCGCCGAGGCGGCAATCAACCCGCCGATGAAGCCGCCGCCCGGCTCGTTGTGGCCGCGCAGGAGCACAAAGACGGAAAAGAGCAGCATCAGAGCCGTCAACACCGGCGTGATCGTGCGGAAGATCAGTGTGTTCATGGGCGCTCGATCCCCAGATCCTCAGGCGCGTCAGGATCGTTTTCGGCAAGCTTGCGCTCGGTCTGCGCGCGGATTCGAATGAGGGCGAGGATCGCAAGGCCGGTGATGGCGACGACCGCGATCTCACCCAGCGTGTCGGTGCCGCGGAAATCGACGATGATGACGTTCACGACGTTGGCGCCGTGCGCGATGGTCTTTGAGTAAGTGTTGAAGAACTCCGTCAGCGCATTGTTGAACGGCCCCTGCGTGGCCTTCATCAGAAGCAGCGCGAAGCCAGAGCCGCAGGCGATCGCGATGCAGCCGTCGAATATCTTCTGGCTGAGCGGCCGCCGATCGGTCGGCGACAATTGAAGGCGGGTCATGACAAGCGCCAGGATGACGACCGACAGGGTCTCCACCATGAACTGTGTGAAGGACAGGTCGGGCGCGCCGAACAGCAGGAATATGATGGCGACGGAGAAGCCCTGGATGCCGAGCGAGACGATCGCCGTCAGCCGGTCGCGCGCGATGACAACGCTCAACAGACCAAGAACGGCGAGCAGGAAGATCGCCCATTCGTGGACCTGGACCTGCCGTGGCCAGACAGGCAGCATCGGCATTTCGCCATAGAGCCAGAGGGGGACGAGCAGGATTGCGGCAAGGCAGAGGAAGGTGCAGGTGATGTAGAGTTCAAGTCGCCCCGGCTGGACGAACCGCGTTACGCGCATCGATAATCTAATCAGACCTACGATGAAGTAATCGAAGCCACGATCCGGTCCGGGTCCTAGCTTGCACAGTACCGTCGCCATGGCCAGACGCGCCTGGTCTATCCGCCAATAAACGAGCGTGCCGAGCGCGATCGTAAGACCAGACAGAAGCAGCGGCACGCCGACATGCGGGATAAGGGAAATCTCGATCACGCTCGCCGATCCACGGATGGCGGATGCCGTTGGAGACGAGATGTAATGGTGCGCCGTTGCGGAGAAAACCGCAGTCATCAGGCCCAATAGCGCCAGCAAGACAGGACCGACCCAAAGCAATGGCGGTGCCTCGTGTGGGTGCTTGGGCGTTGCACGGACCGGCCCGAGAAACGGCTTCAGCGCCACGGCGAAGCCAATCGCGAACATCAACGCGTTGCCCGCGACCGCAACCATTGTGAAGACGATCGATCGTGGGTCCGCATGTGCCAGCGCGGCGTAAATCTCTTCCTTGGCGAGGAATCCGAAGAACGGCGGCAGACCGCCCATGGAAATAGCCGCGGCGAGTGCTGCCGCAAAGGTCAGCGGCATCGCCGCTTTCAAGCCGCGCAGACTGGTGATGTCGCGCGTGCCGGTCTCATGGTCGATGATGCCCGCAACCATGAACAGCGCACCCTTGAAGAGCGAATGCGCCATGAGGTAGAGCGCCGCGGCCTCGGTGGCATAGGGCGCGCCGAAGCCGGTCAACAGCACGAGAAGGCCAAGCGAGGAAACGGTCGTATAGGCGAGTTGCAGCTTGAGATCGGTCTGGCGGATCGCAAGCAGCGTGCCGACGATCAGCGTCACGCTACCGAAGAGCGGCAGCAAGGTCTCCCAGGCCGGTGTCCCGCCCATGACGGGATTGAGGCGCATCAGGAGATAGACGCCCGCCTTCACCATCGTTGCCGAATGCAGGTAGGCCGAGACCGGCGTCGGCGCCTCCATCGCGTTCGGCAGCCAGAAGTGAAACGGAAACTGCGCCGATTTGGTAAAGGCGCCACAGAGGATGAGGATCAGGATCGCCAGATAATATGGATTGCCACGCAGCAGATCGCCGGATTGCAGCAGCGTCGACAAATCAGTCGCGTTTGTCGTGCTCCAGATCAGGAGCAGGCCCGCCAGCAGCAGCAGGCCGCCACCGCCGGTAACGACGAGCGCCTGCAGGGCGGCGCGACGCGCTGCCTCGCGCTCGTGGTCGAACCCGATCAAGAGGAAGGAGGTAATCGACGTCAGTTCCCAGAAGATGAAGAGCATCAGCAGGCTGTCCGAGACGACGAGGCCGAGCATGGCGCCCATGAACAGGAAAATAAAGGAGAAGAAGCGCCCCTGATCCAGATGCCCCTTCAGGTATCCGCCCGAATAGAGGACGATCAGCGTGCCGATCCCGGTAATCAGCAGCGCGAAGGTCAGCGAAAGACCGTCAAGCAGCCAGGAAAAGCGGAGGTCGAAGCTCGGCACCCAGGCATAGCCGCCTGTTATCACCTCGCCGCCCGCTATGACCGGCAGCAGGCTGGCGAAGTGCGCAAAGGCCAAAAGCGGCGCAAGCGCCAAGAGCCAAGCGGCGTTCGCCCCAAGGACGCGAACGAGAAAGGGAGCGAGAACTGCGCCGAGAAGTGGCAGACACAAGGCCGCAAATGTCAAAGCCGTGACACCGGCCATGTGCCCTCCTCTGCTGGCAGTGCTTCGTGGAGCCGGCGAAAAGCCGGAAGTCCGTCAGGTTTACGAGAACAGGAGCGCGGTCACAAGTCTTGTTCGACCGGGAGCAACCGGCAGCGGCAGGATACTCACAGGGAACGGATCTTCTCGGGTCGGTCAGCCCCTTGCAGTATCTTCGAAGCGTCTATTGAAGCGATAGTCACAGACTCTGTCCAGGGCGCCTCAAACCTCCGGGGCGATCGGTTTATCGACGAAATATCAACGGCATCGCCGTTTTCGCCGGAACGGGATGACGCTTTGACGAGCTCGGCATCCCTTGATCCATGCGACCTTTCGCACCACATTGCTGTCGAAAATCAAAGCCGCCCCCCGGCGCGAAAGGAACAAGCCATGGCCGATACGACAATCGCCAAAGTTCACAAGACCGACGCGGAGTGGAAGGAACAGCTGACTCCCGAGCAATACCGGATCACCCGCCAGCATGGCACCGAGCGTGCCTTTACCGGCCCCTATTGGGATTCGTTCGAAACCGGGCTCTATCGTTGCGTCGGCTGCAATGCACCGCTGTTCCGCTCAGACACGAAGTTTGATGCCGGTTGCGGATGGCCGAGCTATTTCGAAGCTGTCTCACCCGACGCGGTGACCGAACTCCGCGATACGACCTACGGCATGGTCCGCACGGAGATCCGCTGCGGCACTTGCGATGCCCATCTGGGGCATGTCTTCCCCGATGGTCCGCCGCCGACCGGCCTGCGCTACTGCATCAACGGCCACGCGATGGTGTTCGAGCCGGAGAAATAAAAGCTCGCGTCCGAGCTGCTTAGAAGCGTTCGACGACCGCCTGGACGCTTTCATCCAGCGACAAGCGGGACGTATCCAATATCGCGCATTTCTTTGCCACGGCCTCGCGGCGGAGGAAGGATGCCCAGATCATCATTTCGGTGTTGGCAAGCTCTGGCTGCCGGCGTTCGACCGCCAGGCGATGCGTTCGTGTTTCGTCATCGCAGTCGGCCAGCAGCGGCAAATAGGCAATGCCTGTTGCTGTTGCCGCTTCTTCTAGAAATGCAAGGCGCATCTGGCCTTCGAGCAACTGATTTCGGCCGGAGTGCTGTGCCTCCGCGAGGCTCTCAAACCACTTGAAGGTCATGGCCCGCTGCCATCCGGCTGGCGAGCCGTAGTCCGCCGCCATCCGCGAGAGCGGGGGAACGCCGATGTCATCGAAATGGTAGACGTCGATTTCACCAGCGAACCGAGCGGCGATCGCCTTGGAAATCGCCGTCTTGCCCGATCCGGAAGCGCCAGTGAGAACGATGAGGCTCACTTCGTGACCCTAAGCTCCATGCAAGTCAGATCGAGCCAGCGGCCGAACTTCGTGCCGACCTCCGAGAAGGTGCCGGCAACACGGAAACCCAGCTTTTCGTGCAGTTTGATGGACGCAGCGTTTGCCGCCTCGATGCCGGCGATCATCACGTGGATGTTGGCCTCGGCCGCACGCTCGATCAGCGCCCGCATCAGCAATTCGCCGATCCCCGCGCCGCGGCAATCCTTGTCGACATAGACTGAGTGTTCGACCGTGTGGCGGTAGCCGTCGAAGGCTCGCCAGTCACCATAGGAGGCATAGCCTGTGACCTTGCCATCCTTCTCCGCAACGATGACCGGGAAGCCCTTTGCCTTGCGGGCCTTGAACCACTCGATGCGGTTGTCGAGATCAACCAGCGTTTCGTTCCAGATGGCGGTCGTATGCTCGACAGCGTGATTATAAATATCGCGGATTGCCGGGAGGTCGGCTTCGGTGGCATCGCGCACGAGAACGGCGTGGTTCATATCAAGTCCAATTTCAGTTCGGTTCCGGCAAGCGGCATACGCCCGGCATTCAGCGTTGTAAACCAACGAAATGACGGGACGAAAGCGATCATTCGCGATAGCAGAGAATTGATCGAAATGGACACGCAGGCCGGCTGATCAGACCCCGGAGCCTGCCATGCTGAAGCAGGTGAGCACCGCCGAGTAGTGCACGGCCGCCGCGGCGACCACGAAGCCGTGCCAGATGGCGTTCTGGAAGCGCAGCTTCTCCCAGACGTGGAAGATGACACCGAGGGAATAGATGATCCCGCCGATGAGGATCAGGAGCATCGATACAAAGGGGATGCGCTCCGCCACCGGCCCGGCCACGAAGATGCCGCTCCACCCCATGCCGAGGTAGAGAAGGATGGCAACCTTGTCGAAGCGGCCTGGAAGGGCGCACTTCAGGAAGATGCCGAGCCCCGCGATCGCCCAGATGCCGATGAGCATCCCGAACAGCAGCGGACTGTCGGCGCCACGCTCCAGGAAGGGTGTGTAGGTGGCGGCGATCAGGATGAAAATCGAGGAATGATCGAGCCGGCGAAGGAACCACTTCGTCCGCGAAACCGGCCAGGCGTTATAGGAGAAGGAGATGCCGATCGTCAGCACGAGGCCTACGCTGTAGATCCATGCCGCCGCGAGTTCGCCATTGGAACTCCAGAGAGTGGCGTAAAAGATCAGAACGGTCGCGCCGATGAGCGCGAAAGCAAGCCCAATGCCATGGACGACCCCATCGGCGATCAGCTCATATTTGTCGTAAGCCCAGCGGATGCCGTTGAACTCTGTCATGCCGGGAAACCCCTCACCTTTCCAACCGATCGTCGCACCGAAACGGTGTGCAGGCAACACAACAGCGATGGCACGCCGTTACATCTTCGTGAGCCTTGGACGCTCTGGCTTCGGCGTGGAGATACACAGGTGGAAGGCAGAAGGGTAGCCTGAAAATGGGCCACCCTTGATGACATGCCACCTTAATGACTTAGAGCCTTTCAGCTCATGCAGTCTTCGCAGAGCGGGGCATAGGGTACGGCGCCGAGACGCTTCTTCGAAATCGGCTCGCCGCAGCGGACGCAGGTGCCATACGTGCCTTTCGTGATCCGATCGAGGGCTGCGTCGATGGCGCGCAGCTCTTCCTGGCCGGCCTGGCCAAGCCCCTCCAGCACTTCGTCGTTCTCGCTCTCGATCGCGCGGTCGTCGCTGTCCTGCTCCTTGGTGCGCCCGAGATCAACGTCGATGCGACTCAGCCGCGATAGAAGCTCGCGCTGGCGGTTGCGTAGGATCTGCTCGTAGGTCTGCGTGTCGGTCATGGATATTCCTCCATCGGTCTTTTGCCGTTGTTTTCTTCTCAGCGCTGCCTATCGACCAGCACCGAGCATTTGGCATGCCTGACGACGCGGTCGGCGGTGGCACCGATGAAGTAGTTGCTGAAGTCGGGAATGTGCGAGGCGACGATGATCAGATCCGCATCATGCGCTTCGGCGGCAGCGAGGATACTGTGGGCGGGGCGGCCGTGACCGATCTCGATCATTGCCGGTATGCCGCTCGTGCGGATCAGCATGCCGAGTTTCTGTTCGGCATCGTCGATCGCGTTTTGCCGCAGCTCGGGCGGCAGATCGATCGCGACATAGGTGGGAACGTCCTCGACAACATTGAGCAAAATGATCTCGCCACCTTTTTCAAGGAGCGTGGATGCCTTGCGGAGCGCCTTTTCGCCCCTGTCCAACCCGCCTATTTCTATCGGAACGATGATTCTCTTGTACATTCAGGCCCTCCAGCGCTGCCGTTTCTTACGGCCACATCCTCTCAAGAGATAAATAAGGCGCTTTGATCAAGATCAAGATCAGGATGGATTCTTGTCAACAAGCATCGAACGCTGAATCGTCAAAATCGGATCTTCTGTGAACAATCAGAATGCGCCATATAGGGATCAAGTACAGCGACCAAGGGAACCTCTGAGGCACATGAACCGGCGCAAATTCCTTGGTATTGCTACGGGCGGCGCTTTCGCCGCTACCGCCGGTATGCCTCCCCATCCAAGGCAGGAGATACACCCATGACCACTGAAACGTCCTACGCCCTGACGCGTCCTGCTTATGTCGATCAGTCGCATCTCGTCGTCACCGACCTGCCGCTGGTTTCCAATTTCTATCAATCGATGCTTGGCCTTAATGTCATCGAGAAAAGCGCGAGCGGCGAAATCCTCGGTGTCGACGGCACGCCGCTTCTGACGCTGACGACAGGCAAGGATGTGCGTGTCGCACCGCGCAACGCAGCCGGCCTTTTCCATACGGCCTTCCTGATGCCCAGCCGCACCGAGCTCGCCCGCTGGCTGCGCCACGCGGCGCACAACAATGTCGTCCTGGACGGCGCATCCGATCACCTTGTCAGCGAGGCCATCTATCTCTCCGATCCGGAAGGCAACGGCATCGAGATTTATGCCGACCGTTCCCACGACCAATGGAAATTCCAGCCGGACGGTCAGGTGGAAATGGCGACGCTTCGCCTTGATCTGCAACCGCTCTACAACAGCGCACCCAACGATGCCTGGAACGGAATGGCCGACGGAACGGCAATCGGCCACATCCACCTGCAGGTCGGCAACATTCCGGAAGCAGACACCTTCTACCGCGATATTCTTGGCCTGAAGCTGATGGCGCGCTATCCCGGCGCCAGCTTCTTTGCGACCGGCGACTACCATCACCATGTCGCCGCCAACATCTGGAACAGCCGCGGCGCCGGCACCCGCGCCGAGGGCATGACGGGCCTTTCCGACTACACGCTACGCTTCAACGACAAGGAAGCGCTCAAAAAAGCTGTCACCAAGCTCGACGAACTGGAGATCAAGAGTGAAACGCGAAATGGCGGTGTCTTCCTGCATGATCCCTGGGGCATCGGCCTGACCCTGTCTGCCTGACCTTAGGAACCTGAAGGGGTTCCGCGCGTTTCCGTCGCGAAGCAACTGGGCTTCCGGGGATCGTCTATCGATGGGAATTGCCAACGGCATCCGCAAGCAGGCCAGCAAAATGACAGTGGGCACGACTCCCGTCAGCGCCTGGGCAGAAAAACTGACCCAGGACACGGAGGAGATGCCACAAGCGCCGATGCGTCGCCTGGAGAAGGACGGGCTTGATGTCAGCATGGCCTGGGCCATCATCGGTATCTTTGGAGTGCTTGCACTATCGGCCATCTACATGATGTCGTTGATCCTCATTCCGGTGACGCTCGCCGTCGTCGTCGGCATGATCCTTGGGCTGCTGGCGGAAAAGCTCAGCAAGCTCGGCGTGCCGCGCATCACCAATGCGGTCATCCTGTCTACTGCGGTTGCGCTTGTGATCGCGCTTCTCGCCAATTCGCTTGCCGGACCGGTGACAAGGCTCGTCAACGAGGGCCCGGCCTTCGTCGAGAAGACCTTCAACCGCCTCATGCCCTATCTCGAGCGCATCAAGTGGCTGCACATTACGCCGGAGACTTTCCAGACCGGGCCAATGTCGAGTGAGAAGCTTCTGGAGAACACTGGCAACGTCGTGCATCTCGTCAGCACCAACCTCACCCCTGCCCTCGTGCAGGCGTTGATCTTCTTCGCCGCGTTGCTGCTTTTCCTTGCCGGACGGGTGACGTTGCGCAAATCCATCATTATGGTGTTCCGGTCGCGCTCGCAGCGGCTTGCCGCCATCCGCGTGATCAACGGCGTGGAACAGGTTCTCGGATTTTATTTTGCGACGGCGTCGCTGATCTACGTCTGCCTTGGCCTCGTGATGATGGTGATCGCCTATGTAGGGGGCCTGTCGGCGCCGGTGCTCTGGGGCTTCTTCGCGTTCCTGTCGAGCTTCATCCCCTATCTCGGCATTACGATGATGACGCTGGCGGTCGCCATCGCGGGGATCATCACGCATGACGGCATCGTGGTGGGCCTTATGCCAGCGGCGGCATTCTTCATCGTCCACCTCGTCATGGAAAACCTGATCTTCCCGGCGGTCATGGGAAAGCGCCTGGAAATCAATCCCTTCGTGGTGTTTCTGGCGATCTTGTTCTGGACTTGGATGTGGGGCGCAGTTGGTGCTATGCTGGCACTACCACTATCGCTGATTGTCATGACCATCGTCGATGAACTTTTCATCGAAGAGAGACTGCAACCGCAATTGCCGAAATAATTGAGGTAAGAAGCGTCAGATGGCAGAAATCGATCTTGCAGATTCCAGCCAGAACCGGCTGAAGAGCGGCACCTCCCCTTGGAGCCACGCAGGAACAAAGCCCAATTACCAGCCACTTCAGGACAATCTCAAAGTCGACGCCATGGTGATCGGCGGCGGGATTACCGGCGCGCTGATGGGCCAGCACCTCGCGGAACGAGGTCTTTCCGTGGTCATCGTCGATCGCGAGACGCCGGGTCTCGGCAGCACGGCAGTGAGCACCGCCATGCTGCAGTGGGAGATAGACCGAACGCTGAGCGAACTCGAGCGTTTCCATGGCTTCGAACGCGCCGCCGGCATCTACAGGCGGAGCGCAGCCTCGGTCGCCGGTCTCTCCAAGCTGATCGTCGCCCACCGGATCGCCTGCAACCTGCGTCCCCGGCAATCGCTGTTCCTCGCCAATAACCAGGAGGGCGCGGGCGATCTTCGCAGGGAGGTCGAGCTGCGTCGTCGTGCCGGACTGCCAAGCCGGTATCTGGAACATTGCGATCTCTTTACCGAGTTCGAAATCGACCGCGATGGGGGCATCCTGTCGCGCGGCTCGGCGGAGGCCGATCCGCTGCTCCTGACCTGGGCCCTGCTGGACATTGCCGTGAAGCAAGGCGCGCGCCTGGTCAGCGCCTCGGTCACCAAGCTACATAGCGAAGGCGGGCGGGTCAGCTCCGAAACAGACGGTGCGTTCGTCATCGAGGCGAAAACGGCGGTGCTCGCCACCGGCTACGCCATGCCGGGCATCGATATGCCGAAACAGCACCGGATGACATCGAGCTGGGCGCTGGCGACGATACCGCAGGATCCGGCAGCGCTCTGGCGCGATCAGGTGCTGATCTGGGAAGACAGCCACCCCTATCTCTACATGCGCACGACGCCTGATGGGCGGATCATCGCTGGCGGCGAGGATGACGACACCGTCGACCCCGCGGCCCGCGACGCCAAGCTGGCCGAAAAGATCATGACGATCCGGGAGAAGATGAAGCGGCTCTGGTCCAGCGCCGACACCCGCGTCGCGACGGCATGGTGCGGCACGTTCGGGGCGACGTCGGACGGGCTACCGCTGATCGGTCCGGTTCCCTCGATGCCACAAGTCTATGCCGCCTATGGCTATGGCGGCAACGGCATCACCTTCTCCTATCTTGCGACACAGGTTATCGGCGCACTGATCGGCGGAGGGTACCGCGACTGGTTTGATGATTTCGCACTGGATCGCGACGCGCCCGACGTGCCCCGACCCTCGAACGTGAGTGAGGAAACGCTACAGAGCGCCCTTGGCTAGCTCACTGCGTCGTCCGGTCGTCGCCGGTGTCCTCGACATCCTGCAGCCGGACGAATTCGACACCCTTGGCCATGAGATCGACGATCGCCTTGGCGACGCCCTCGCCGGCGGCGTGGGTCGGCTGGTTGATGTGGGAGATCACGACGTCGCCGTCTTTGGCCGATGCAATGCGCTTTTCCGTGACAACGGCGCCGAGCAGCGAGCCGCCGTCTCCATTCACCGAGTAACCGGCGATGCGGTACCCCATGTCGCGAATCTGGGCGATGGCGGAGAGGTCGTATTTGGCGGTCGAGCCGCGGAACCAGTGCGGCGGGGCAATACCGGCTGCGAGCATCGCATCGGCACCGCCCTGCACTTCCTGCCGCACGGCCTCGGGCGAGCCCGCGGACGCGATGCCATAGATCGAGACCGGCTTGTCGACGGCTGGAACGTGATTCTTACCGTGGTTCTCGAGTTCGAACAGATCGGGATTCTCAAGGAAGACCTGCAGCGCCTGCGGATTATGCTTCAGCCAGCGCGCAGTGACAAAAATGGTCGCGGGAATGCGCTCCTGGACCAGCACCGAGAGGATGCGGTCGTCGGCCTGACCCATGCAAGCGTCAAAGGTCAGCGCCACCCGCGCGTGACCCTTGATGCCCGACCGGGCAATGCGCAGATGCGGCTCAACCAGCTTGGGCCCTGCTGCCATCTTGGGGGCCTGCACGACCTTCGAGGGCGCGGTGACGACCGGCGCTTCCTCCGGCGGAGGAGCGGCAGCGGACACAATCGAGGCGGATGCGATCAGCAACGCCGAAACGAGAAGAATGCGATTCATGCCAAAGAGAAGCCGTTCGTGGTTCAAGCGCTGCATAATGCACATCGCGGTCAGGCGCCATGTGGTTTGATGCCGCCTGCGGTCGCTGCTGCGATTCGCCGCCGGCTTCAGCGGCAATTCTGATGCCTGAGGACTAAGGCTTCAGAAAGGCAACTCACGGCGCGCGCCGCGATCAATCATAGAGGTAATATTTTTCCCACTTCTCGCGCGGGACCTTTTCGCCAATCTTGTATTGCAGATCGCGGACATTGATGTGCTGCGGGCCGGTGATGCAGGTGTAGGAGAGATGATACCAGTCGCCCTTGCTGCGGAAGACCGCGCCTGGCGCCTCCAGCCTGTCGTCGCTCGGAACGGGATCCTTGAACGTGTAGGCGATGACCTTGTCGGGCTTGTAGCCGGTCTCGTCCTTGTTGATTCGGCTCATCGCCTCCGTGTCACAGCTCTGTTCGAGGCGGGTCGCGGGATCGAGCTTTTCGAGTTGCTTCTTGATGGCGGGATCGACTGCGAAGGCTGGAAAAGCAAGGCTAAATGCGGACAGAAGCAACACGAGACGTTTTGGCATTACGGTGGGATTCCTTTGCATTCTCATTCCGGAATCGCCTGTGGAGAACCGTGGTTTTGACGGTCGTACGAGGGGCGAATTCCGGGTGGCATAGCGGACTTTCTTAAACAATGTGGTGACATCAAGGCAACGTGAGCATTCCTTCGGTTTTGCCACAGGTCCGTCTTGGGCGCTTGATCCCAGGCATCCGCCTCTCTATCTCTTGCCCACCTGACATCACGTTTCCGGAGCTTTCCTTGACCGTCTTCAAGAACCTGCCGAACCCACCCGTCGCCGCCAAGAAACCGATCTCCGATACGCGCCACGGCATCACCCGCACCGACGACTATGCCTGGCTGCGCGCCGACAACTGGCAGGCGATGTTCAAGGATCCCGCGATCCTCGATCCCGCGATCCGCCAACATCTGGAAGCCGAAAACGTCTACATGAACGCGGCCATGGAAGACACAAAGGTGCTGCAGAAGACGCTGTTTTCGGAGATGCGCGGCCGCATCAAGGAAGACGACAGCTCCGTGCCGATGAAGGACGGCGACTACGCCTACGGTACCTTCTTTGTGACCGGCGGCGAACAGCCTCGCTATTTCCGGATTCCGCGTAACGGCGCCGTCAAGGACGAGGCTATCCGCACCGTTCTGCTCGACGGCGACAAGGAGGCCGCGGGCAAGGCCTATTTCAGGCTCGCCGGCCTCGATCACTCGACCGACCACAGCCGCGGCATCTGGGGTTACGACGACAAGGGTTCTGAGTTCTATACGCTGCGCGTGCGTGACCTTGCGACTGGCGAGGACCTGGCCGACGTGATCGGGAACACCGGCGGCGGCGGCGTCTGGGTGCCCGATGGCAAGAGCTTCTTCTATTCTGCGCTCGATGAGAACCACCGCCCGTCGAAGGTGTTTCACCACATTCTTGGCACGCCTCAATCTGAAGACCGGCTGGTTTATGAGGAAAAGGATGCGGGTTTTTTCATGGGCGTCGGCGGTTCGCTGCTCGACGACTTCATCTACATCGACATCCACGATCACGAGACCTCGGAATACCGCCTGCTGTCCACCAAGGACCTGACGGCCGAGCCGAAGCTGGTCGCCGAGCGCGAGGAAGGCATCGAATATTCGATGACGGAAGGCGGCGACGTCTTCTACATCCTGACCAATGACGGCGACGCCAAGGATTTCAAGATCATGGAAGCGCCGGTTGAAAACCCGGGCAAGGCGAACTGGCGCGAGGTCGTGCCGCACAAGCCGGGAACCTTGATCATCAGCCACATGGCCTATGCCCGCCACCTGCTCTGGCTGGAGCGCAAGGATGGCCTGCCGCAGATAATCATCCGTGACCGTCGCACCGGCGAGGAACACGCGATCGCCTTTGCCGAAGAGGCCTATTCGCTCGGGCTGCAGGGGGCCGCGGAATACGACACAGACGTCATCCGCTTCTCCTATTCCTCGATGACGACGCCGTCGCAGCTATACGACTACAACATGGTGACGCGCGAGCGCACGCTGTTGAAGACCCAGGAGGTGCCCTCGGGCCACAATCCGGACGATTACGTCACCCGCCGCGTGTTCGCGCCCGCCTGGGATGGCGAACAGGTGCCCGTCACCCTGCTCTATCGCAAGGACACGCCGCTCGACGGTTCGGCACCCTGCCTGCTCTACGGCTACGGCGCCTACGGCATCACCATTCCGGCCGGCTTCAACACCAACTGCCTGTCGCTCGCCGATCGCGGCTTCGTCTATGCCATCGCCCATATCCGCGGCGGCAAGGACAAGGGCTTTGCCTGGTACGAAGACGGCAAGATGGAAAAGAAGACCAACACCTTCAAGGACTTCATTGCCGCCGCAGACTATCTGAATCAGGAGAAGTTCACCTCCTATGCCAACATCATCGCCGAGGGCGGCTCGGCCGGTGGCATGCTGATGGGCGCCGTTGCCAACATGGCGCCGGAAAAGTTCGCCGGCCTGATCGCCGCCGTTCCCTTCGTCGACGTGCTGAACACCATGCTCGACGACACGCTACCGCTGACCCCGCCGGAATGGCCGGAATGGGGCAACCCGATCGAGAGCAAGGAAGACTACGAGCAGATCGCCGCCTATTCGCCCTACGACAATGTCGGCGCCAAGGCCTATCCGCCGATCCTGGCGCTCGGCGGCCTCACCGATCCGCGCGTCACCTATTGGGAGCCGGCAAAGTGGGCGGCGCGGCTGCGCGAAAAGACCACCGGCTCGGCACCGATCCTGTTGAAGACCAACATGGATGCCGGCCATGGCGGCGCTTCGGGACGCTTCCAGCGCCTCGAGGAGATCGCCTTCGAATATGCTTTCGCGATCAAGGTCGCGGGCAAGATATAATCGGCTGGAGGAGCCCGTGACGGTCTATGTGGCGCTCCTGAGGGCGATCAATGTCGGCGGCACGGGCAAGCTGCCCATGGCGGAGCTGAAGGCGGTCTGCGAAGAGCTCGGCTTCAGCGACGTGAAGACCTACATCCAGAGCGGCAACGTGCTGTTTCGCGCCGATGCAGCAGAGGTCGAGGTCGAGCAGAAGTTGGACGACGCGCTGGGAAAGCTGCTCGGCAAGAAGCCCGGCGTGATGCTGCGCAGCCGCAAGGAGTTGGAAGCGATTGCCGCCAACGCGCCCTTCCCAGATGCCAAGCCCAACTATCTCCTGGTAAGCTTCCTACCGGAAGCGGCGCCTGATGATGCGCTGGACAAGATGGTGGCCCCCGATGGCGAAGAGGCCGTTCTCGCCGGGCGCGAAATCTATGTCCACTTCCCTGTTGGCTCCGGCAAATCGAAGCTCAAGCTGCCGGCCTTGAAACCAGGAACGGCGCGCAATCTCAATACCGTGCGCAAGCTCGCCGAGATGGCGGCTGCCATGGAAGACGACCGCTAGGCCGGATCACTGGCGAACGATCTGCGGCTGAAACAGCAGCTTCACGAAGCTGCGCAGCACGAGAACCTGGTCGGCGAGCCCCTGCGGTTCCTTCAAGGCCTTCGACAGGACGATGCCGCCCTCGAGCACCGTCGAAACCATGTCGGCCAGTTGGTCGATCTCGATCGGTTCGCGCGGCGTGTAGACTACCATGATCTCCTCGAACATGCCGCGGAACCGCCGTCGCCAGGCGAGCACCGCCTGCTTGTTGGTTTCCTGGATGTCGCGGTCGAACAGGCGTTCATAGTAGCAGACCGTGGCCACGAGGCAGCCCGGATGGCCGTTCGGCAGGTCGGACAGCAGTTCGGCAAGCAGCTTCAGACCGAGCATGAAGGATTGCAGCGGATCTTCGGTCAGCTCGCGGGCGCGGGTGAATATCTCGTCGTAGATTCGTTCGTCGTTTTCGATGTACCGCTCGAGCAGCGCCTTGGCGAGCGCGTTCTTGTCCCGGAAGTGGTAGAAGAAGCCGCTCTTGGTGATGCCGGTCTCGGCGATCAGCTCTTCGATCGAGGTGCCGCCGAAGCCCTTCTGCAGGACGGCAGTTTCGGCCACATCCAGGATGCGGGTTCTGGTCTCCTCGCCCTTGCGCATCAAATTCCCTGTACCGCCGGTACGGTTTTTGCCCGCCAGCTCTGGTCTATATGGAGGCCTTTTGTCATCCGCCCCGCGGAAGCGGCTGAAATCAAAGGCAAACATCATGCGATGCCCAACTATACCGCAAGTCGTCTAGTTTCGCAGCCCGGAAGCGGAGAACTTGTTCGTGAGAATTGCTTGCACATAGAGGGATTGTCATGGCCAAGTACAGACACAGCCTGCCGCAACTCAAGGGCGGCGCATTCGTCACCGACGGCGGCATGGAAACGACCTTCATCTTTCATGACGGGCTGCAGCTGCCGCACTTCGCATCCTTCGTGATGATGGCTTCAGAAGAAGGCCGCGACCGGCTGCGCGCCTACTACCGCCGTTACCTCGACATCGCCCGCAAGCATGGCGCCGGCTTCATTCTCGACAGCCCGACATGGAGGGCGAGCCCCGATTGGGCGGAAAAGCTGGGTTACACGTCGGAGGCGCTGCATGACGCAAACGTTCAAAGCATTGCCCTGCTTGCGGGATTGCGCGAGCGGCGCGAGGAGCCGGGGCGGCCGATCGTGCTCAGCGGCGCGATGGGGCCACGCGGCGATGGGTACAAGGCCGGCCGGATGAACGCGGCCGAGGCCGAGGATTATCACAGCGTCCAGATCGGCAGCTTTGCCGAGAGCGATGCGGACATGATCTCTGCCGTCACGCTGAACAACATCGACGAGGCAATCGGTATCGCCCGGGCGGCCTCGGCCCGGGATATGCCCTGCGTTATCTCCTTCACGGTCGAGACCGACGGCAAGCTGGTGACCGGGCGCAGCATGCAGGAGGTAATCGAGACGACGGATGCGGCGACGGGCGGTTCGGTGGCCTATTACATGATCAATTGCGCGCATCCGACGCATTTTGCCGAGGCGCTGGATCATCGCGCGGGATGGACAAAACGCATTCATGGGCTGCGGGCAAATGCCTCGCGCATGAGCCATGCCGAACTGGACGACAGCGAAACGCTGGATGCCGGCGATCCGGTCGATCTCGGGCAGCGGTACAGGGAGCTGATGCAGAGAATGCCGCAAATCAGGATCGTCGGCGGCTGCTGCGGCACCGATCACCGGCATGTTGCCGCGATCTGCGAGGCTTGCCTGCCGGCGCTTCCGAGTGCCGCGTGACGGTCAGTTCTCTGCCGCGTCGCGGTCAGTGTTCTGCGGTGTGCGCAGCCTTGCCCGCGTTATGACCGCTGATGTCGGCGCCGGCGCTGCGCGAAAAGCGCAGGTTCCAGAAGGTCGCCGTGATCGAGATCGCGGTGACGAAAAGGAAGGCGGCGGAGAAATCGTGGAGCTCCGGCGTCTCGCTGCCGTTGACCGTCATCGACGTGTGGAGCGCCAGCGCGCCGACGCAGATGCCGAGCGACAGCATCAGCTGCTGGAACGTCGTGTAGAAGCTGGTGGCCGAGCTCATGCGATCGCGGTCGATCTCATCGTAGGCCACCGTGTTGTAGGCCGTGAACTGGAACGACATGAAGAAGCCGCACATGACGAGGATCGCGAAGATCAGCCCCAGCGGCCAGTCGGGCCGGAAGGCGGCGCAGAGGGCATAGCCGCAGGTGGCAATGATGCCGTTCGCGACCAGGCTGTTGCGGAAGCCGAAACGGCGCAGTACGCTGGGTGCGACGGCCTTCATCGCCATCGAGCCGAGGGCCGCTGCGGTGACGAGCTGGCCGGCCTTGGCCGCCGACAGTCCGAAACCGAGCTGGAAATAGAGCGGCAGCAGGAAGGGCTGCGCGCCCTGCGTGATACGGGTCAGCGAACCGGCAATGACCGACGTGCCGAAGCTCGACACCTTCATCAGCGAAAAATCCATGATCGGCGCCGGGTGGCGGCGGGCATGCTTGAGATAGGCTACGCCGAAGAGCAGACCGACCGCGATGAGGAACAGCGAGAACGCACCCTCGCCCGGACGGCTCGAGCTTTCAAAACCGAACAACAGCGAGCCGAGCGCAATACCAGAGAGAATGAAACCAACCGTATCGAACGGGCGCTTCGCCTCGCCCTTGAAGTCCTCGATGAAGATCGAGACCAGGGTGAAGCCGATGATGCCGATCGGCACGTTGATGTAGAAGATCCAGCGCCAGTCGAGATAGGTGACGATCAGGCCGCCAACCGGAGGGCCGAGGATCGGGCCGATCAGCGCCGGCACCAGCAGCCACGACATGGCGTTGACCATGTCCTTGCGGGAGACGCTGCGGAGCAGCACGAGGCGCCCGACCGGCAGCATCATCGCGCCGCCAAGGCCCTGCAGCAGTCGCGCCAGCACGAGACAGAGGAGATTGGGCGACAGCGCGCAGAAGATGGAGCCTGTCACGAAGACGGCGATCGCCGAGCGGAAAACGGTGCGCGAGCCGAAGCGATCGGCAATCAGGCCGCTTGCCGGAATGAAAATCGCCAGGCTGAGAAGGTAGGAAGTCAGCGCGATGCTCATCGACGGGGCGCTGACGCCGAAATCGCGTGCCATGGTCGGCAGCGCCGTCGCCAGAACGGTGGCGTCGAGCTGCTCCATAAACATGGCGCTCGCCACGATCATCGCTATCACGCGGAAATTGGGCTTGGCGCGCCCGACGGCAGCCGCCTGATAGATCTGATCCGACATCGTCAGGGATCACTCGCAATGGCGTGGCCGGCGCGGAAGCGATGGCCGCGGTATGGTATGGCGTGATGCCAAAAGGGGATTAGAGATCCTTGTATACGCCCGCAAATGTGGCGTCGTTATGCTTATATGGAAAGGCAGCCGTGCCATCCGGGAATGGCTGGGTTACTGAAGCGCCGCACGACCAGCCGCAAGCTCGGAGCAAGGGCTCCCGGCTTGCGTCATGCGCGCCGGAGCCCTACCTAAAGCATATGACCCTTGCTCAGAATGCATCCCCTTCGCGGCCCTTCGCCTTCGACAACAGCTATGCGCGGTTGCCACAGCAATTCTTTACGCGCCAGGCGCCCTCGCAGGCCGCCGAGCCGTGGCTGATCAAACTGAACGAACCGCTTGCGGAAGAACTCGGCCTCGATGTCGAGGCGCTAAAGCGCGACGGCGCGGCGATCTTTTCGGGCAACCTCGTGCCTGAAGGCGCCGATCCGCTGGCGATGGCCTATGCAGGGCACCAGTTCGGCTCCTTCGTGCCATTGCTCGGCGACGGGCGGGCGATCCTGCTTGGCGAGGTGATCGACCGAAACGGCCAGCGCTGGGACATCCAGCTGAAGGGTGCGGGCCAGACCGCCTATTCCCGCCGCGGCGATGGCCGTGCCGCGCTCGGCCCGGTGCTTCGGGAATATATCGTCAGCGAAGCGATGTATGCGCTCGGCGTCCCGGCAACCCGCGCGCTGGCCGCCGTTTCGACCGGGCAGCCCGTTTATCGCGAGAACATTCTGCCAGGTGCAGTGTTTACCCGTGTTGCCGCAAGCCACATTCGCGTCGGCACGTTCCAGTTCTTCACCGCGCGGGGCGATACCGACGGCGTTCGGGCGCTGGCCGATTATGTGATCGACCGGCACTATCCGGAACTCAAGGACAGGGACAATCCCTACCTCGCGCTCTACGAGACCGTCTGCGAGCGGCAGGCGGCCTTGATCGCCAGGTGGCTGCATATCGGCTTCATCCACGGCGTCATGAATACCGACAACATGACCATTTCGGGCGAGACGATCGATTTCGGCCCCTGCGCCTTCATGGACGAATACCATCCCGGCACGGTCTTTTCCTCGATCGACCAGGGCGGCCGCTATGCCTATGCCAATCAACCCGGCATCGGCCAATGGAACCTGGCACGGCTTGGCGAAACCCTGTTGCCGCTCTTTGATGCGGATGCGGAAAAGGCCGTCGAGCTCGCCAACAGCGTGATCCAGCAATATGGCGAGCGCTTCCAGATCCACTGGCTGCGCGGCATGCGCGAGAAGATCGGCCTATCGACCGTCGAAGACGGCGATCTGGACCTTATTCAATCGCTGCTTGCCGCGATGCAGGCAAGCCAGGCCGATCTTACCCTCGCCTTCCGCCGCCTTTCCGACGCCGTCGGTCCAGGAGATGGCGAGGCACTGTTCCTCTCGGCTTTCCGGGAACCGGATGGGGCGCGCGAATGGCTTGCCCGCTGGCGCGACCGCCTGACCCGTGACGAGGGCCGGACCGAGGCCGAGCGCAGGGCGGCCATGCGCTCTGTCAATCCCGCCTTCATTCCGCGCAACCACCGCATCGAGCAGGCGATCAACGCCGCCGTCGAGGATGCCGACTTTTCGCTGTTCGAGGCGTTGCTTGCCGTTCTCGCCAAGCCGTATGACGACCAACCGGACTTTGCGGCCTACATGGAGCCGCCGAAGCCGGAAGAACGTGTGCTGCAGACCTTCTGCGGCACGTGATCGGATGCAAACCTATCCCCTCTGACACCTATGGTCGCAGTTGACGCCCATTGCGACCGCTCTATCTCGCTGATTAGAAGGCATTTTTCGCGCCTGACCGCACCCGGCTAACCTCAGCGGGAGTTCCCCATAATGGTAGTAATCGTCATTACCTCCGTTCTTTTCATGCTCCTCGGCCTTGCCCTGGTCGGCGGCGGGCTTTGGCTCATCATCCTTGGCGGCAGCTTCTTTTACCTCTTCGCCGGTGCGATGTTTCTCATCACCGCCGTCCTGCTTCTGCTGCGTCGTGCAGCCGCCCTGTGGGTCCACGCGGCTCTGATCATCGTTGCGCTTGTCTGGGCGATCTGGGAGGTCGGTTTCGATTGGTGGCAACTCGGTCCGCGCGGCGGTCTGATCATCCTGCTCGGACTGTGGCTGCTGACGCCCTGGATCCGTCGGCCCCTCGGCTTCCAGAGTCCGACCGGGACGTCCTACGGGGCCAGCCACTGGCCGCTTACCATTCCGGTGCTGATCGCCATCGCCGTTGCGAGCTTCTCGATGACGACGGACCCGCATGACCTGCACGGCAACCTGCCGACCGAGGCTTCCGGCACGACGACATTCGGCGGCACCGTTCAGGACGGCGAATGGCACCAGTATGGCCGCACCCCATTCGGCCAGCGCTACTCGCCGCTCGACCAGATCAATGTTAGCAACGTCAAGGATCTCAAGGAGGTCTGGCGTTATCAGACCGGTGACGTGAAGCGACCCGATGATGTCGGCGAAACGACCTACCAGGTGACACCTCTCAAAGTGGGCGACACGCTCTACCTCTGCACGCCGCATAACTGGGCGATCGCACTCGACGCGACGACCGGCAAGGAAAAATGGAAATACGACGCCAATTCCGGCATGAACCCTGACAGGCAGCACCAGACCTGCCGCGGCGTCACCTATTACCACGATACGGCGACGGCCGCCGGCCAGCCCTGCGTCGATCGGGTCTACCTGCCGACCTCGGATGCGCGGCTGATCGCTCTCGATGCGCTCGACGGAAAGGTCTGCACGAGCTTTGCGGATCAGGGTGTGCTGCATCTTGAGCAGGGCATGAAGTACAATCCGGCCGGCTACTACTATTCGACCTCGCCGCCGGTCGCGGTCGCCGGCAAGCTGATCATCGGCGGGGCCGTCAACGACAACTATTCGACGCACGAGCAGTCCGGCGTCATCCGCGCATTCGACATCAATTCAGGTGCTCTGATTTGGAACTGGGACTCCGGCAATCCCGATGTGACAACCCCCCTGCCCCAAGGCCGGACCTATACGACCAACTCTCCGAACAGCTGGTCGGTCTTCAGCGTCGATGACGGGCTCGGCATGGTCTACATCCCGCTCGGCAACCAGGTGCCGGACCAACTCGGTATGAACAGAAGCGAGAACGTCGAGAAATTCTCCTCCTCGATCGTCGCGCTCGACATCAACACCGGGCAGCTGAAATGGGTTCAACAGTTCGTCCATCACGATCTCTGGGACATGGACGTGCCGGCCCAGCCGGTGCTCTTCGACATGAAGAAGCCCGATGGGACCGTCGTGCCGGCGCTGGTGGGCCCGACCAAGCAGGGCGACATCTACGTGCTTGACCGTCGTACCGGTGAGCCGATCATTCCCTTCAAGGAAATCCCCGCGCCATCAGGTGCCATCCCTGAGGATCATACGTCGCCGATGCAGCCGATCTCCGACCTCACCTTCTCGCCGCCGCCGCTGCAGGAGAACGACATGTGGGGGGTGACTCTGCTCGACCAGCTCGCCTGCCGCATTGATTTCCACCGATACAAATATGAAGGGCGATATACGCCGCCTTCGCTCGTGGGCTCGATCATCTACCCCGGCAATTTCGGCACCTTCAATTGGGGCAGCGTTGCTGTCGACCCGGAGCGGCAGATCATGTTCGGCATGCCGACCTATCTTGCCTTCACCTCGCGGCTGGTTCCCGCCTCCGACATCCCGCCGAAGGGGCAGGATGAGAAAGGGAGCGAACAGGGCCTCAACCGCAACGACGGCGCACCCTACGGGGTATTCATGGGACCGTTCCTCGGACCGCTCAAGGTCCCCTGCCAGGCGCCGCCATGGGGCTACGTCGCCGGCGTCGATCTCCTCACCGGCAAGATCGCCTACAAGCTGAAGAACGGCACCGTGCACGACATGACGCCGCTGCCGCTGCCGTTCAAGGTCGGCGTACCCGGCATCGGTGGCCCGATGCTAACCAAGGGCGGGGTCGCCTTCCTCGGGGCTGCCGTCGACAACTACCTGCGAGCCTACGATGTCACCAACGGCCAACAACTATGGCAGGCCCGTCTGCCGGCCGGCGGCCAGGCGACGCCGATGACCTATACGACCAGCGACAACAAGCAGTTCGTCGTCATCGTCGCCGGCGGACATGGCTCGGTCGGCACCAAGGCCGGTGACTATGTGATCGGCTACGCCCTGCCCTGACGCCTCGAGACCCATTGGATGGCCGCCACTTGTCCCGGCCATCCGAGCCCGCCGACACAAGCTCCGGGCAGGACTGCCGCGCCATTCTCCGCGCATTGCTCAAAGGAGAATTTTCATGAAGATCGGCAGCAGCATTTCCAGCACCTATGGACTGAGCAACCTCTTCAGCCAATCCGGCCAACGCAACAAGCAACAGACGGGTGATATCGAACTCAGCGTTCGCCAGAGCGGCGCGGCACTGCAGCCAAGCAGCACGCCGACGTCGATCTCCAGCACGATGTGGGCGCTGCAGAGCAGCGGCACCGTGACCATGGACGGCACCGAAGATCCCGCGAAAGCACGCCATGACGCTGTTGTCTCCGAGTTTACCGATCTCGCCGACCAGACTCCGGCGGAGCGGATCCGCGACCAGGTCCTTCAGCGGCTCGGCCTGACCGAGGACGATCTCAAGGCGATGCCGCCAGAACAGCGCGAGGCCATCGAAAAGCAGATTGCCGACGAGCTGAAGCGGCAGCTGACCGGCGACGGCGACAGCAAGGACCAGCCGAGCACCGACACGATCATCGGTGCCTAGATGCGGAGCTGGCGTAGTCGCGCTTTGCCAGCCGGTCGATCCGGCGGACCGTTTCTGACGACCGGAAGGCGGCAGAGCGGGCTCGACGACGGATTGGGGCATTTTTTGCTGTCGGCACTGGAGGGAGGATGATCTAACCGCACAAGCTGGATCCGCATCAATGTCCAGGGAGGGAAGATCGTGATGAAGAAGCGGTTTGCGATCGCGGCAGACGCTGCGCTCCTGCTCGCGAAGAACGCCGCAGAGGTCCCTGACAGCCACGCCTTGGTTGCCCCGACGCTCTTGCGATCCCAGGTATTGGCCCGCCTCTACTCGGCGGTTCGTAATGGCGATCTGGACAAGAGGGAAGCTGACGATCAGCTGGACTATCTTCGAGGTCTGAGAATTCGACTGCTCGGCGACCGCGTGTTGCAGCGGTACGCGTGGAACATCGCCAGCAAACTCGAATGGACGAATACCTATTGTGCCGGATACATCGCCGTCGCGCAGCTCCAGGCGGACGCATTGGCTACTCTGGACCCTGATCTTGCCGCGGCGGCGCAGTCCTTCGTCCGCGTTGCCTCGGTGGAGGATCTGCTCGCAACGATCGCGTGAGTATGGCGATAGACGACAACAGGGCGGCTGCTTTCGGCGCAAAGCGGTCATGTTGAGTTGCCAAAGGACCAGTGGCGCCACATTTCACGAAACCTGCCTGGCACAACGCTTCAGTTCGGCGATGAAGCCTTCACAAACTGACTCAGATCGATGCGACGGAGATTCACGTTTCCGTAGCATCTCTTTGAGAGGAAAGCGCTATCCGACCATATCGGCCACGATCTTTCCGACCTCGGCGAAGACAGGGTTGATCTCGGAGACCGGCGCCTTGGCCTGCGTCAGGTAAGCCGCGACCAGGATCGCACCGTGACCGGGCGGCCAGACGACGGCGATATCGGCAGCGCTGCCGTTGTTTCCGGTGCCCGTCTTGTGGCCGATCTTCCACGTGTCCGGCAGGCCGGCGCGCAGCCGCGCGCCGCCTGTCGTGTTCGCCACCATCCACGCCACCAGCTTGTCACGCGACGGTTCCGACAGGGCCGAGCCCAGCGTCAGGTTACCGAGTGTGTCGACCATCGCGTCCGGCGTGGTCGTATCCTGCGGGTCGCCGTCCTTGGCTTCGTTGAGCGCCGTTTCCCAGCGGTCGAGCCGCGTCGATCGATCGCCGAGCGTGCGCAGCCATTTGGTCAACTCGGCCGGTCCGCCGAAGCTCTCCAGCAGCAGGTTGCCTGCCGTGTTATCGCTCAGTGTGATCGCCGCCTCGCAGAGTTCGCCGATGCTCATGCCCTCGCCGCCGACGTGCTTTTCCGTTTCCGGCGAATAGGTGACGAGCTTGTCCTGCTCGTAGACGACGCGCCGCTCGAGATTTTCCTGTCCCTTGTCGACACGCGCCAGCACCAACCCCGCAGCCAGGACCTTGAAGGTGCTGCAGAGGGGGAAGCGCTCGGTCTCGCGGTAACCGAAGGAGATGTTGGTCTCCGTGTCGATCGCCGACACGCCGATGCGACCGCCGATCGCCTTTTCGAGCGCGTCCATCCGCCGGTTGATTTCGTCGTCGCTGTTTTCCGACCACGCAACGCGCGGCAGGAGCAAGGCAGGTGAAAGCAATGCCGAACCGAGAAGGGTCCGGCGACGGATCGAAAAGCCACGCATGAGAATTCCTCTGCCTCAAATCAACGAACACTTGGCTAGAGACTGATTGTGGCCCCGATGAGTCGCGTCAAGCGGCTGCCGACTGCGTGACCTCGACGGTAACATGCGAGAGGCCGGCAACGGGTCCGAGCTTTGCCTTGTAGAAGGCAGGACTTTCCGCCTGTGGGGTCACCAGAGCGACGATCGCGGCGTGGTGGCCGGGACCGACCTGCCAGACATGGAGATCGGTGATCCGCTCGCCGCCCGTTTCCAGCGCCGAACGGATCTCGTCCTGTAGATCTGCCTCCTGCGGCACGACATCGAGCAGCACGCGGCCGGACGACCGCATCAGGCCCCACGACCACTGGGCGATGATAAGGCCCCCGACGATGCCCATCAGCGGATCAAGCCAGAGCCAACCGTAGAGGCTGCCGAACAGCAGTGCGGCGATGGCAAGTACCGAGGTCAGCGCATCCGCGATGACATGGACGTAGGCGGCGCGCATGTTGTTGTCCGAGGCATGTGAGGAATGTGCATGGTCGCCATGGTGGGCATGATCGCCGTGATGGTGATGCTCGTGATGGTGGGAATGGCCATGGCTGTGGCCATGATGGTCGTCCTTCA
The DNA here is from genome assembly GCF_056394785.1 of Rhizobium sp. 10N414. Lineage (NCBI taxonomy): Bacteria > Pseudomonadati > Pseudomonadota > Alphaproteobacteria > Hyphomicrobiales > Rhizobiaceae > Rhizobium > Rhizobium sp. 10N414. The sequence goes on from NZ_JBFTIN010000017.1 coordinate 62,221, forward strand.
GGAGCCAGGCGCTCGCCAGATTGACCAACAGACCGACGACAGCGACGCCGATCGCCTGGGCGAAACTGATCTGCACGGGATGGGTGATGCGCAGGAAGCTCTCCCAGGCCATCAGGAGCGCAATCAGCATCAGAATGATGGCGCTGGCAAAGCCCGCGAGATCGCCGAGCTTGCCGGTGCCGAAGGTGAAGCGCGGATTGTGCGCCTGACGGCGGGCATAGAGATAGGCAACCGCCGAGATCAGCAGCGCACTCGCGTGCGTCGACATGTGCCAGCCATCGGCGACCAGCGCCATGGAGCCGTAGTAGATTCCGGCGCCGATCTCGACCACCATCATGACGGCGGTGAGCGCAATGACGAACCAAACGCGCCGGGCGTTGCGGTCGTGGTCGGCACCCAGGAAAACGTGGTCGTGCTCAAGTGTTTGGGTCTGTGCGGCCATCGCACGCTCCTCATGTCGGTTGTCTCAGCGAATGTAGGTTCGCAGAACTTCGGATATTTCCTCGACGGCCTCCATCCGGGCCTTCTCATCGGCGGCATGCAGGACATGCTCGTGAAGGTGGTCGTCCAGCACTTCACCGGTCAGGCCGTTCAGGGCGCCGCGGATCGAGGCAAGCAGCTGCAAGATCTCTCCGCAGGGTCGCTCCGCGTCCAGCGCGCGCTCGACGGCTTCCAGTTGGCCTTTCAGACGGCTGACGCGAGCCAGCAGCTTCTTCTTCTGGTGCGTGGTGTGGGACATAAGCTTATCCATTTAGCATAGGGGGGTACCCTATATACAAGTATCCCTGAGATGAAAAGCGACATCAACGGCCTCGCGATTTCGGCGCCAAGAGCGATCAGCGGCGGCGTACAGATCGGCATGACACTTGCCGATCTGGCTCTCGATGTCGGTGACCGAGCGATCGGACGGCTGCGTCAGGCGACGCTGTTCGCTTCCAAGCGCGAGCTCACAAAACCCATTGACAAACACCGCGTTCTGGATGATCTATCAACACATGATCAAGAACGCGCACATCACCAGCTCGTATTTTTGGCTGTACCTGTAAGGGGCGGCCGGACAGATCATATTGTCAACAAGCCGCCGTCAGGCGGCTTTGTTGTATCGGCAGCGTCCTGACGGCAGAACACCACACAAGGACGCGAAGACCATGCTTGAAATCGAAGACACCGAAATCTCATTGATCCGCCCGCCGGTGATCAATATCCGCGCCGCCAAGCCGCGTGACCTGCCCGAACTCAACGAAATGATCGGCCTGCTCGCCAAGCACCACGGCGATCCGGCCGCCTCGAGCCCGGAGCAGCTCGAGCGTGACCTGTTCGGTCCGGTGCCATGGATCAGCGCCCTGGTTGCCGAAAGCGATGAAGGCCTGATCGGCTACGCCATTCTTGTGCCGCTCTACAGGGCGCAGGACGGTGCTCGCGGCATGGATCTGCATCATCTCTTCGTGCGGGACGGCCATCGCGGCCATGGCGTCGGTCAGCATCTCGTCAACCGCGCCCGCGACACGGCCCGCAGTGCAGGCTGCGGCTACCTCTCAGTCAGCGCCGCCACCGGCAATGTACAGGCCCATCGCTTCTACGAGAATATGGACTTCGTGCCTCGCCCGGTCACCGGCATGCGCTATATGCAAGCTTTGGCATGAGCGGCATTGACCGCCCCGGACAGCCTGCAAGGAGAAACGGATGACCCGACTTGCAATCGTCCTCACCGATGGATTCGCCGACTGGGAGGTCGCCCAACTGACGGCCTCCGCGCGCTCCTATTTCGGCTTCGACGTGGTGATCGCAACGCCCGACGGCGCTGAGGTGCGCTCGATGGGCGGCATGCGCGTTGCGTCCGACACCGTCGCGGAAAACCTGCATGCCAATGCCTTCGACGGGCTGGTGCTGTGTGGGGGCACGATCTGGGAAACGGAAAAGGCACCCGATCTGAAGCCTGTGATCGACGACTTCACTACGCATGGCAAGCTCGTGGCGGGAATCTGCGGCGCGACTCTGGCGCTTGCGCGCGCCGGAGCATTGAATGCGACCGACCATACCAGCAACGCCGCCGACTTCATCGCCAGCGCGCCGGGCTATGCCGGCCAGGCGCACTACAAGGACAGCCCGCAGGCAGTGCGCGCCGGAAAGCTGGTGACGGCGCCGGGATCGGCACCGATGACCTTTGCTGCTGAAATCTACCGCGCCCTCGGGCACGCAGGCGACGACCTCGACCAATATGTCCTGATGTTCGGCGCCGAGCACCAGCCGAAGGCGGCCTAGGCCGACGCGCCGCTTGTCTTATCGAAGGACCGGCTCACCGTGGAAGCGGCGGCGTGAGGGCTTGGAAACACCGAAGCCCACCTCCATCATCAGACGCGGCTTCGTCTTGGCAACCGTGCCCATATGAAAACCGAAGGGATCCTCGGCGAAGCCGAAGCCGGCCGCGCCGGTCAGCGTCATCACGCTCTCCTTGCCGTAGAATTCGAGGATCTCGTGCGCGGGGTGGCCGACCAGAAGGGTCAACTGGTGCTTGAGGCGCCGCTTGTTGTGGCTGCCCCTGACATAGACATGCGGACCGGTGCCCTCGTCGACATCGACGAGATAGAAAAAGAACTTCAGCATCCGCCAGTCATCGAGATCGAAGTGATACTTGTCGAGCGATGCCAGGCTGCGGTCGGCTTCGCTTGCTCTCGTCGGAAAACTCCACCAGGTGCGGGTGGTGATCAGCCGGGYCTGCGCACCGAGATAGCAGCGCGCAATCTCCGACAGAACCGGATCGCGCTGGACAGCACGAACGGCTGGGCAATCAAGCGCTCGCTCGAAATGGTGGCCGCTCAGGATCGGCCGCTCCCATTGCTGCTCCACGGCTCGGTGATCGGACGCCAGGAACTCGATCTTGCGATCGAAATTTCCAAAGCATGGGGTCGCGCCTGCAAAGCTGGCGATTTCACGGGTGATCGCCTCGGGTAGGCTCAGGTTCGGAAATATCCCGTCGCGCCGCAGCGACGCGACGGCATCCGCATGATTCACGCCCTTGAAGAGGGTCGGCAGATTCTCGATCGCACCATTGCTGCGCCGCGCGGTCAGCCAATGCACCTTGCGCGCCGGGACGGTGCGCGCCAGCAGGAACATCGGCAGCCAGGCAGGATTTTCGCGGATGTCGGCCATGTAGGTCGGCAACCGGGCGACCATGCGCCGTAATTTGCCGCCCTTGCGGGCAACAGTTTCGAGATCATCCGCAGAGTTGACCGACGTAACATGCATGCGGCTGTCCTTTCGGAAGACGTTCTTGGGCGTCGTTCGGAAAGCGAACCGGGGTTCGCCACAGGGCATTCCAGTGCGTGGAGCCGAGTGGAGTGCTGCAATGCGGCATTTTTGAGATATCGCTAATATTAATGGCTCGGAACCGCCTTCAGGTAAGCTGCGATCGCCTCGAGCTCCGGCTTCGGCAGACGAGCGAGGTTGCGCTGCACCTCCGCCATCGAGCCGCCTGCCGTATCGAAGTCGGGCGTGAAGCCGGTTTCCAGATAGTTGGCGATATCGTCCTGGCTCCATGAGCCGACGGTCTTCGAGCCTGGCGTAATGTTAGGGATGCGGCCCCGGCCTTCCGGATTCGGTGCTCCCGACAGCCAGGTGTTTGCCACGAAGCCGCCAAGCCGATCGCGCTGCGTGTGGCATTCGCCGCAGTGGCCGGCGCCTTCGACCAGATACTGGCCGCGCTTGACCTTGTCGTCGACATTGGCCGCGAGCACGACGCGCGGCTCGTCGTTGAAATAGAGGAACTTCCAGCCGCCCAATGCCAGCCGGATGTTATAAGGGAAAGGCAAGTCGTGCGGCGGGGCGACGTTCCCGCTCTTCGGCAGCGTCTTCAGATAGCCGAAGAGATCGTTGATGTCCTTGTCGCTGATCCGGGCATAGGAATTGTAGGGAAAGGCCGGATAGAGATGCTGTCCGTTCGGCGAGACGCCACGCTTCATCGCATTGCCGAACTGCGCCAGCGTCCATGTCCCGATACCCGCCTTCTCATCGGGCGAGATGTTGGGCACGTGGAATGTGCCAAAGGGGCTCTTCAACGCCAGGCCGCCCGACAAGGTGAGCTTGGCATCGCCCTCCGATCCCGGCGCGGCGTGGCAACTGACGCAGCCACCCGTCCAGAAGACCATCTCGCCGTTCTTCAGGTCGGGGTCGCCGAGGTTGGCCCAGTGGCTTTCGGGGAGCGCGTTGGGCGCGGTGATGAAATAGAAGACCGCCCCGCCAATGACGAATACACCGACGAGACAGAGCAAATACCGGACGAACCTGCGGATCATTCACCGCTCCTGTTGCCAACCGCTTTGCGGAAAACATAAAACGATCCGCACCGGCAGCAAGGCTGGCACGGATCGTTCGAGCAAAATGCCTGGATCGCTATTCGGTCTTTATTCGGAATTTCTCATGACAGCCGCCGCAGTTGCCGCCAAGCGTCTTCAGGGCGCCGCCGACTCCGGCTGCGTCGGTCGGAAGCTGGGCGAGAACCTTGTCGGCATCCGCTGAAAGCTTCGCCGCACGAGCCTTGAAATCCTCGTGATCTTCCCAGATCTTCGGACTTGCTGCCTTATCCCCGGTTTCGGTGCCTGGCTTGAATTGATCCGGGAAAACCTTTGCCGTTTCCGAGATCGTCATCAGGGCAGCCTTCACCGCTTCCGCATTATAAGGCTTCTCGCCCTTGGCGATCGCTGTCATTGCCCCTGCCGCGCCCCCGACCTTCTTCATCAGCGCAGAACGTGCTTCGTGCGTGCCGTCCTCCGCTGCAATCGCAACGCCTATCACCCCCAGACCGGCGATCAGCACTGCCGCGGTTATAGCTTTCAGTCTCATGTCTGCACTCCTGTTTGATTACCAAAGGTCCTCAAAGCCCCGGCTTCGCTGGACGGGCGGCATCATTGCAAATTTTTCAGACCAAAAAAGTAACAAGTGGGTGAGACATCAGGAAAGATGGACCGTCAGGTGGCGGCGCCCTCCTCATAGGGACACGCGCCAGCCATGCCATGCCGTCAGTATTGAGACGGCGATCAGAAGGGCGCCTGCGACCCGTCCGACGAGGATCGTCGCCTTGGGATTGGACACCAGCAAAGTGCGGCTTCGCGCCGCTGTCAGCGCTAGAGTGCCATAGACAGCCGCTTGGGTCGCCATCGTCATAAAGCCCATGACCAGGCCCTGCGCCCAGATCGGTCCATAGATCGGCTTCAGGAATTGCGGGTAGACGGCGATCATGAAGAGATAGGCCTTGGGATTCATCAGGCAGGTCGCCGCGCCCTGGCGGAATGCCCGCCAGCCCGAGCCCAGACCGCCCGCCCCGACGGTCTCCACGGTGATCGAACTGCGAATCAGCGTGAAGCCGATCCAGGCCATGTAAGCGGCGCCGGCAAAGAGCAGCGGGTTGAACAGCGTCGGCAGGAGGACGGCGAGCACACCGACACCGATAGCGCCATAGAGCGAATGCACCGCCCCGCCCGCCACGATGCCGGCGGTCGCAGCAATGCCCGTGCGCCTGCCGCCGCTCAGGGAGTTGGCCAGCACGAACAGCATGTCCATGCCCGGGACAATGATGATGCCGAAGAGAAGGGTGAAGTAGAGCCAGAGATTTTCGCTGTAAGTCATGTCAGTTGCCCGCTATCCAATTCAAGGTCGATTTCCAAGACCGTGTTGATTTTCAATTCGATAGGGAAAGCTATACGACTGCCCAACTGACAGTGTATTGTCAGGAGCCTGGATCAACGGAGGCGAAAAATGCGCAAGGCCTCACGGCTTTTCGAGATCATCCAGATCCTGCGATTGGCGACCAGACCGATGACGGCGGCGGCCATGGCGGAGACGCTTGAGGTGACCGTGCGCTCGATCTATCGCGACATCGCCGCCTTGCAGGCGATGCGGGTTCCGATCGAGGGCGGCCGGGGCATCGGCTACATCATGCGGCCGGGCTTCGACCTGCCGCCGCTGATGTTCTCGGTCGAGGAAATGGAGGCCATCGTCTTGTCGCTGGCTTTGCTCGATCGAACCGGCGACGAGGAACTCAAGCAGGCGGCCAAGGGCGTCAACCAGAAGATAACAGGCGCCGTACCTGCGCCGCTGCGCCAGGCGATGGAACGAAAAGCGCTCTACGCCTGGGGATCCGTTGCCCAATCTCCTGTCGGGCTCGATCTTGGTCTGGTTCGTCGCGCCATCCGCGACGAACAGAAGCTGCAACTTGACTACCGCGACGAACTCGGCCGCGCGACGGAGCGCAGGATCCAGCCGATCGCCCTCATCTATTACTCGCAGACCGCCAACATTGTCGCCTGGTGTGAGCTGCGTCAGGCAATCCGCAATTTTCGCAGCGATCGTGTGGAGCATTGCGAAGCGGCAGACGCCTATTTCCGAGGCGAAGGCGACCGGTTGCGGCAGCTCTGGACGAACGAATGGATGAACCCGCCAGCCACTGCAACCGCCTGAGTGGATGAAAGGTGCGCGCCAGTGCTCTCCGCTTCCGCCCGAGTTTCACCGTCGGTGAAGTTGGCGCGAATCAGGTTTTGAACTCTTCGTCCAGGACCGGTGCGTCGGGCTTCTGCCGATCCAAACTCTCACGATAGCGGACGCAACCTCGGAGGAACTTCGGCCAGGGAGGCACCGCGATGTCGGGATTGAGCTTTTCCGGCAGCATTTCCCAGAGCTGAGGATGATGCCAACAGAGGTCTTGACCTGTGGCGTCGCGGTGTTTTCTGATCGCGTCGCGGAGGCGCTTCGCCTCCGTGATCAATTCGTTGCGCGACATCGTATCGAGGTCGGCATCCACCTTGCGTTCCTTCCAGTTTCATCGCTCGTGTTCACGCGTCGTCTTCGCGCTTGGGAACCTCAAGCTCGATCATCACTGGCGCATGGTCGCTCGTATGTTGCCAGCTCCTGGGCTTCCTGCGCACGCTCGCCGACTTGAGCCATGGGGCGATCATCGGGCTGAGCAGGAAATGGTCGATCCGGAGACCAGCGTCGCGTTCGAAGGAGCTTCGCCAGTACTTCCAGAAGGTATAGATGCGCTCGTTCGGATGCAGGTGCCTTACAGCGTCGGTCCAGCCTTGTGCGACCAGATCGGCATAGGCCTTGCGAACCTCCGGCCGGAACAAGGCGTCATCCAGCCAGCGCTCCGGCTTGTAGACGTCGATTTCCGTCGGCATGACGTTGAAGTCACCAGCCAAAACGGCCGGAATTTCGAGGTCGTGCAATTCGGCTGCATATTCGTGCAGCCGTCGGAACCAACGGAGCTTGTAATCGAACTTCGGGCCAGGGGCCGGATTTCCATTCGGAAGATAGAGGCACCCGACAAGGATGCCGTCGATGGCTGCCTCAATGTAGCGGCTGTGCGTGTCATCAGGATCGCTCCGAAGACCGCGCCGCGTCAGTATCGGCGTCGAGCCCCTGGATAGGATCGCGACGCCGTTCCAGCTCTTTTGTCCGTGCCAGATTGCGCCGTAGCCGGCCCGCTCGAGCGCACCGCGTGGAAACCGGGCGTCTTCCGTCTTCAGTTCCTGCAGGCATACGACGTCGGGCTTGTCCTCCTTCAGCCAGCGAAGAAGGATCTCGAGGCGTCCGTTCACGCCGTTGACGTTGTAGGTCGCAATCTTCAATGGCCGAGGCACGTTTCGATGGGTTTCGATCGAGGGGAAATGGAAAGCCAGACGCTAAAGTCCAGCCTCCAAAAAGTCCGCTTCGGATTGAATGGGCGACGGGATTGTTATCACGACCACGACCGCGCCTCCGTCGCCCACCGTAACAGCAAAATAGGATAGGGTGATGCGGGTCTATTGCGGAGGTTACGCCATGCCAAGTCCGTTCGAAGCCGTCAGTGCGTACTTCCATGCGAAAGACGGGAACCGGCCGTTCCTGATGCGCCACGCCTTCGCCGAGGATATTGCGCTGGAGATGGTGGTCAAGACCGACGCCATCTCCTTTCCAAGTTCAGCCAAGGGCCTGCCTGAGATCGAACAGATTCTCTGCCGGCGTTTCGCGAACGACTTCGAAAATGTCTATACTTTCTGCCTGGCTCGCCCCACAGACGCCAATCGACGCCATTTTCCATGCCATTGGCTCGTCGGCATGTCGGCGAAGAATAACGGAGACATCCGAATTGGCTGCGGCCGCTACGATTGGTACTTTTCCGACATCCAAGGTCTTGTCCAAAGGCTAGTCATTAGCATCGATCGGATGGAGATCATTTCGGCGGATCATTTGGGAGCGGTCATGGATTGGATCACATCGCTCCCATATCCGTGGTGCCAACCGGAGGACATCGTCCAAAGCATGCCTAGCGTCGTCGAACTGGCGCCAATCGCACATTATCTGCGAGAGATCAGATCAATTCCCCCGGACTTCTGAGGCCAGCGCGTTTGGTGGACGCCCGCTATGTCTTAATTAATAGCCATGCTGCGTCGCAGGCAGTATTATCCATGATCGGTCGGAATCTGTTGGCAACGGCCGCTTGGGAGTTTCGTGCTTCTGCCTGAGCGGAGCATCGAATGAAATGACAGCCCTATCAAACGTGATCTCCTTTACAGATGACATCAATGTCGTGTTCGAGGCTCTTTCGGAGTGGTGCTACCTGCACAAGAAAGACCCGAATAGCCTCGAAGGCTGCCGAGCCGCCTCAACGCTCTTCGATCTTTTCCAAGATGGCTGCGACACAAAGGACGGCCTTTTGAGCGCGATGGATCGAAGCGAGATAGCACAGCAGGTGCAGCAAGCCCTACCGATGGGTTGAAGGCGGCACCCTTTGCCGGCCCTATCCAGGCAACGATTGGCGGCAGCCTAGCGGAGCTTCAGCGTCCGGCTGTCCTCACGGCCGAAACCGTGAACTTCGATGCGATCGGCCCAGATTTCCACGATAGCCAAGGTATTCTCGGTCTCGGTATCGACCATCCCCTTGAAATTGAGGAAATGGCATCCCTCGAGCGTGCCGAAATTGCCGGCGTGGTTGTGGCCGCTGAAGTAGGCCGCGACATGTTTGTGCGCCGTCAGAAGAGTGATGATGCGCTCGCGGTCCCAGCTGTCGTGCGCGTTCGGCGGATAGACGGGGTAATGGTTCATGACGATAACCCGCTCGCCTGCAGCACGGGCTTTGTTAATCTGGTCTGAAAGCCAGGCGAACTGCTCGTCGCTCGGCATGGCGTTCCACTCCTGCGCGTTGATGGCGCCGGCTGCCCTAAGCTCGGCGAGCCGACGGGCGGCTATGTCCCGATAGGGATGCCCTTCCGGCGGCGCAAAGGTGCTGACCTCGTTGCCATCGAGAACGATGAACCGCCAGCCCTGCCTGGTGAAGCTGTAGTAAGGCGTCGCCATCCCGACGCGGGTGGCGACATCGGCCAACCGATCGGCTGCGACGGAAAAATCATGATTGCCGAGCAGGAAGAAATTTTCGTGTCTCAGGCGGTCGTAGACGGGGAGGATGTCGTCGAAGCTCTCGAAGTCCCGATCGATGATGTCGCCGAGCGTGATGACGAAGCTCAGTTCCTCGCCATTGAAAACCTCGACCGCCGCGGAGAGCTTGGCAAGGCTTCTGGCATAGTGGCGGTTCATTCCGACATGCGGCTCCCTCGCCGCATATTGCGGATCTGCGACGACGCCGAAACGGAGAATGGGAAGATCGGAAAAGGATGTCATGTCAGCGCTTTAGGCGCGCGGCATGACAAGCTTGTGACAGTCATCGAAAACAAAAACACCCGGCGTTTCGAGGCGCCGGGTGCTGACATCTTTTTTTGTGCGGGCCGATTACTTCGCTGCGGCTTCGTAGCGCTCCAGGACGTAGTCCCAGTTGATCAGGCTATCGACGAAAGCTTCCAGGTACTTCGGACGCGCGTTGCGGTAGTCGATGTAATAGGAGTGTTCCCATACGTCGACGCCGAGGATCGGGGTCGCGCCGTGAACGAGCGGGTTTTCGCCGTTCGGGGTCTTGGAGATTTCGAGCTTGCCATTCTTGACGGAAACCCATGCCCAGCCCGAGCCGAACTGGGTCGTGCCGGCAGCGATGAAATCGGCCTTGAACTTGTCGTAGCCGCCGAGGTCGGAATTGATGGCAGCTTCAAGCTTGCTCGGCAGCTTGTTGCCGCCGCCGCCCTTCTTCATCCACTTCCAGAAGTGGACGTGGTTATAGTGCTGGGCAGCATTGTTGAAGAGGCCGGCATTGGTGCCGAACGACTTCTTCACGACGTCTTCGAGGGAGAGATCGGAAAGGCCTGCCTCTGCCGCGAGCTTGTTGCCGTTGTCGACGTAAGCCTTGTGGTGCTTGTCGTGATGGAATTCCAGGGTTTCCTTCGACATGAAGGGCTGGAGCGCTTCGTAGTCATAGGGAAGTTCGGGCAATTCGAAAGCCATTGTGGGTCTCCTCTTGGCAATAGTTTGCGTAATCGGCAGGTGAGGCGGAACATAGGAGCGCAAGCATGGAGAGGCAACCTGCGAAATATCAAAAAAGACGGGCAGAGAGGAAAAATTGCCTTCGCCAAGCACTTGGCTTTGCAGCCCTAAATCGCTGATCATGGGCGAGTTTTACAACAGCTGGAAGACGGGCTTTTCAGATGCAGAGGAATAAAATCCGCTTTTGCATACTTGCCATGGCAATCGCTGCGGCGGGAACCGCCCGCGCCTCCTCAGGCGACGCCTGGCAGGAGTTCGCGTCCGAGGTTGAAGCCAAGTGCAAACAGGCGGCGCGCGCCTCGATCGAGTTTCCACATGCGGTCGTCGATCCGTTCGGCAGCGAGCACTACGGCATCGCCCTTGTAACCGGCAAACCGAAGGGCGCGAACGGCTTCGTTAGCTACTTTTGCGTCTACGACAAGCAGACGAAAAGTGTCGAACTCGGTAGCGAGCTTGAGACGGACGGCATGCGGATTCTCCCTGAGGAATAAGGTCGCCAGGCGGCTGTTGCGAGAATGTCACAGGTCAGCCGCTCAAACCTGTTGATTGTCATCTTGCGTATTTTGACAGCGACCGCGCCGCCGTTTCTAGATGCACGCACAGCATGCGTGTACGGAATCAAGGCAATTTTCGATAGGTTCGCTTAATTAGCTGAAATCCATATTTCGCCGGCGTTTTGACAGGGTACTTTTGGGGCATAATTCATGGTCATGAGTTTTTTTCGTCGCGCAGAAGACGGCGGCAAGTCGCTGTCGACAATAGGATACCGACCCGCTTCGATAACGGATCATTGCCCTTCCGCCGAAGAGCCGCTGCGCTATGCCATCCCTGACGTCAACGATTTCGCTGCTTTCGGTTCGGCGCTGGAGGAAAACCAGCGGACGTCGGAAGACCTGATGTCGAGCCTCGCATCGCTGCAGGAGCGCGTTTCCTCGCTGCTCGGCACTCACAGCCAGTCGTTGAACGAGACCGGTACGCTCCGCGCCGAATGCACGCGCATCAGCTCGCTTCTCGACTACGAAAGCCATGCGCGCCAGAAGGCGGACCAGGACAATCTTCGCCTGACAGCCGAGAACAAGGCTTTTTACGCCGACAACGCGCAGCTTCGCTCCGAGATCGACGCCTTCCGCGACGAGCTGACAAAGCTGCAGAGCGTGCATCAGGTCACGCGCGAAGAATTCACGATCATCGAAAACCGGCTGCTCGATGCCGAACGTGAACTGACGGATCGCGCCATCCAGTTCGATGAAGCCTCGACACTCCTGAAGCGCGCCCAGACGGAGCTCGACCAGAGCAGCCGCGAACTCTCTGCCACCCGCGAAAAGCTCGACAACGAGACGACGGCGCACCAGCTGCTGATCGAAACCTCGCGCCGCGAAAACGGCACCCAGGCGCGCGAAATGGCCCGCCTCAACGAGGAGCGCAGCCATCTGAAATCCAGCCTCATCGAACAGGAAGCCCAGGTGCGCAACCTCCAGATGGCCGTTGCGAGCCTGAAGCAGGACCTCGCCCTCTTCGAGGAGCGCCACAAGCGGCTCGAAGTCGAGCACGAGACCCTGCAGGCCTCCTCGGCGCTCGAGATCGCCCACCTGACGACGAAGCACGAGGCGATCGGCTCCAAGGCCGAACTCGTGGAGAAGCTACTCGTCACGGCAAACGGCCGCAACAAGATGACGGATGAGGAACTGCAGGCAGCCCGCGCCGATCTCAAGCGCGTCAAATCGGAACTCGTCACCGCCCTCTCCCGCTCGGAGCGCCTTGCCGAGGAACTGCAGCGCGCACGCACGACCGGCGCCGAGAGCGAGTCCGCCCGCCGCGAACTCGCCACGCAGACCAACGAGCTGACGCTGAAGCTGCGTGAGGCGGAGAGCCTGCGCGTGCGCCGCGACCGGGATGCCAATGCGCTGCGCCGCGACAACGATACGCGCATGGATTCCGATCGCTACGAAATCGGCCAGCTGCGCACCAGCCTGGAGATTGCCAAGTCGGAGATCCGGCAGTTGCGCGCCGAGCGCGCCATCCTGACCGGCCAGCTCGAAGTCGCACGCAGCGAACGGCCGGGCGTCGTGGTCCCCACCGCCGCCCTCGAGGAACGCGACGAAGTCCGCATGCCGGCGGCAGGCTTCACACCGATGATCGACATCTCCGAAAAGTCGTTGCGTGCGCCGTCGGCCGACAGCACGCCTGCCGAATAAGGCTTGACGGCGTCAGGCTTCGGCCTGATGCCAAACCTTGCTTTTGCCTGTATTATATTGGTTTCTTAAGGGGCTAAGGCCGATCGCGTGAACAAAGACTTGCGCGACCTGCCTTAGGTTATTGTTCTTGTGCATGTCCTTGCCTCGAACCGCTGCGCGTTTTCGGAAGGCATGCATTGGCCCGGAGGAGACCATGGCGCTCGGCACGTCGCATCGCTTGCAGGAAGGCATCGAATCCGTCGAGACCATGACCCGGTTCGCGTTCGCGATCCTGGCGCTCGCCTCCGGCGTCTACACCTATCTCGGCGTGCGGAGCATCCTCGACGGATCGGCAACCGCCGTGTTCTTCGCGGCGCTCATCTATTCCAGCGCCGTCTCGGTGGCGATCTACGCCTTCTGGACCTACATGGCCCGTTTTTATCCGCACGTGACCAGTACAGGCGGGCGGACGGCCATGCTTGGTGTCATGGCGCTCGGCTGCGCGATGATCATCGCCATGTCGAGCTGGCTCAACGCGGCCGCGCTGGCGGGTTCCGCGGCGCTCGAACAGCATCTGGCCGAAACGCTGGAAGACTACACGGCCGATCTCGACCAGGCGCATCAGAACGCGCTTGCCGCCCAGAGCCTGCTGCCCGACATCCAGCGCACGCAGGAACGGTTCCAGCGCCTCGCCGACCAGGAACGCGAGACCGGCGCGCTGACCGGTACGACCGGGGCCGGCAGCGTCGTGCAGCTCCTGTCGCAGATGGCCTCGCAGCTGACCGAGCTCGAAAACGGCATAAACGCCTCGCGCGAACGGGTGACGACGCTCTTCGACGCGGGCCGCAAGCATCTCGAGACGATGCGGACGCTGGTGTCGGCGCCGGGCGCGATCAATCCGCGCGCCGATCAGTTCGCTGCCGAAGTCGTCGGGCTTTCCGGCGTCATCACCTCGCTGGAGCAGACCTCGATCGCGCCGTCGGTCAAGCGCGCGGCGGAAGACCTGTCGCTCGGCTTCATCGCTCCGGTGGCGGATGGACGCGAGGCGGATCTTGTCACCCGGCAAGACCAGGTGATGGAAACGATCCGATCCTCCGTCGCGGCGCAATCGAAGGTGCTCTCACAGGCAGCCGACCAGATCCTCGAGCGCAAGCCGGTGTCCGAACGGCGGTTCGTTCCACTCTCCTCGGCCGAAGCGGTGCTGCGCTACGCCGGCGACTTCATCCCCAGCTGGGCCGGCGCCATCTCGATCGATATCTTGCCGGCGGTGCTGATCTTCATGCTGTCGATCGTCCACTCGACGCTGCGCCAGCAGGAGCAGCGCCTGCCCTTCGCCGAACGGATTACCGCGGCCGAACTGTTGCAGGCCCTGGAAGTGAGGCGTGAGATCCAGCAGCAGGGTGCCGACGTCGAGGCCGCCATGGATGCTGCAGAGCGCAGTGAAGCGGCGGACCAGTCGAATGTCGCGAGCTTCGACCTGTCAGGCAAAGGACCACGCAAAGGACCGCCGGCATGAGACTGGAAACGGCGGGGCAAAGGTTGAAGGACTACGTGCTCTCCGCCGATGACGGCACGCTGATGCGGCATGCCTTCCACGCTCTCCTCGCCGCAGCCGCCGTCTTCGTGGTGATAGACTGGCATGAAATCAGCTCCGACAGTCCCAACAGTCCGGCCTCCGATCCACTTACGCCGGGTGCCCTGCCCATGCTTCCGCCGGCTCTCACGCAGGGCAAACCCCAAAACGCACCTGCCGAGATCACCGCGGACCCCGAGGTCCTGATGAGGCCGATCCGCTTCGAACTGCAGGCGGACGGCGTGCTCCTTGCGCAGGGCACGATCGAACCCGGCGCGGCCGCACGCTTTGACGCCGAAATCCGGGCCCGTGGCGAGTACGTCAAAACAGTCGCGCTCGATTCGCCGGGCGGATCGATTGGCGACGCGATCGCCATCTCCACGGTTATCCGCGAACGCAAGATCGCGACCAGCGTCGCCAGCGGCGCGCTTTGTGTTTCCTCCTGCCCGATCGTCATGGCCGGCGGCGTCGTCCGTACGGCCGACAAGGATGCTGTCATCGGCGTACATCAGGTCTTCAACGCCACCAGGGAGAAGCTGTCGCCTGATCTCGCCATGTCCGAAGCCCAACGCACCACCGCCGATATCACCCGACATCTCGACGACATGGGAATCAAGCCGGACCTCTGGATCCACGCCATGGAAACGCCCCCCGACAGGCTCTACTACCTGTCTCCCGACGAGATGAAGGAATTCGCGCTGGTAGCGCCAGCTGTGGGGGTGGTGTCCAGGAAGACGAAATAGGCAGCCTGCCAATGCCCTAAAGCACGTGGCGATCTTCCGATTCTCTTGCCGCGCCTTGTTCTCGGCAACACGCAACGAGTGCCAACAACGACTGCTTACGGCTCGAAACGCTCCTCAGTATGAGGAGAGCGGCAGACCGCGTGATCGGAAATTCGAACCGCGGCCACCTTTGTCATTGCGCTATTACCCGTCGGTCGAGACCGTGACGGATTTCCAAGCCTCAATCTCCTGCTGCAGGCGCTCGATCCTGTCAGACACGAGTTTGAGCGCATCGCTTCCAAGCAGGAGTTGCGGTGGAGGATTGGCAGACTCGATGAGGCTAAGCACGGCTGCCGCGAGTTTGTTGGGATCGCCAAGCTGCTTGCCGCTCTTTGCTTGCCGCGCTTCTCGGATCGGATGGAACAGCGCGTCGTAGTCGTCGATGGACCGCTCAGTCCTTACCATCGAGCGGCCGGCCCAGTCGGTCCGGAACGAGCCGGGGCAGAGTGCGGTGACGTGGACGCCGAACGGCGCCATTTCCGCACGCATCACCTCCGATATTCCCTGAAGCGCGAACTTGCTGCCGCAGTAATAGGCGATGCCGGGCATGGTGATCATGCCGCCCATCGACGTGACATTGACGATGAACCCGCGGCGCCTCTCGCGAAACCGCGGCAGGAAAGCCTTGGCAACCGCAACAGCGCCGAAGACGTTCACGTCGAACTGACGACGCATTTCGTCGAGCGGCGACTCCTCGAGGAGCCCTTCGTGACCGTAACCGGCATTGTTGATCAGGACGTCGACCGGGCCGTGGCCTTTCTCAGCCTGCTCGACGACGTCCGGTATCCTGTCGAATTCGGTCACGTCGCAAAGGACGGAACGGACCGCCGGCAGGCGTTCCGCAAGCCTTGCTTGCGAGGCTTCGGAGCGGACGGTGCCAATGACGGTATGTCCCTGTTCGCTGGCTGCCGTCGCAACTGCCAGGCCGAACCCGGAATTCGCGCCTGTGATGAAGAAAGTCTTCTGTGACATGGTGGACAATCTCTTCTTGATTGGTGATAATCATTTGACTGATAATCTTTCCCTACAGGTTCATCGATTGCGGAAACTATGAATGTCTTGCCAAATCCTATAAATGCGAAGAGTGCGCCATCAAGGCGCCGGGAGCTTGTGGAACTGGCCGGACGCCTCGCCCCGCGTCACGGCTACAATCCGACGGGGCTTCACGGCGTCCGCATCCTCAGGACCGAAGAGGTCCTCCACGACATACCCGTCCTCTACAAGCCTGGTGCGGTTTTCGTGCTGCAGGGTCGCAAGCAGGGAATGCTTGAAGGCGAGGTCTATCTCTACGACGAGGAGCATTATCT
This sequence comes from Rhizobium sp. 10N414, assembly GCF_056394785.1. Lineage (NCBI taxonomy): Bacteria > Pseudomonadati > Pseudomonadota > Alphaproteobacteria > Hyphomicrobiales > Rhizobiaceae > Rhizobium > Rhizobium sp. 10N414. The sequence continues at coordinate 78,455 of NZ_JBFTIN010000017.1, forward strand.
GGCGGTCTCGGTCCCGGTTCCGTTCCGGATGGAATCCGTCGCCAGCGCAGAATGCCCCCTGCTTGCGGTCTATCTCGAATTCGACATGCAGCTCGCGGCCGAGATCGCCTCGGACGTCGAGGCACGGCGTTCCGGACCGACAGGCACCGCGGCGAGAAGTCTTATGTCCAGCAGAATGGAGCCCGACATCGAGGATGTCGTGCTACGCCTGTTGCGAGTGCTCAACGATCCCGTGGAGATGGTGGTTCTGGGCGCGGGCATCTTGCGCGAATTGCACTATCGCATCCTCGTCGGCCCGCAGGGCGCACAGATGATTGCGGCGCTACAGCAGAAAGGCACCTCCGGCAAGATCGTCCAAAGCCTCGCCCGATTGCGCGAAACCTACAGCTTGGAGATTTCAGTGACGGCGCTCGCACAGGAAGCGGGCATGAGCGTCCCCTCCTATCACGCACATTTCAAGGCGCTGACAGGCAGCAGCCCGATGCAATACGTCAAAGCGATGCGGCTTCACGAAGCAAGGCTGATCATGGCGCGCCAGGAAAAAACGATCGCAGAGGCCGCGCTGTCGGTTGGTTACCTCAGCCCAGCCCAATTCAGCCGCGACTTCAAAAGGCACTTCCGCCGCACCGCCTCAGAGGAGGTGAAATGGGTCCGCAGTCACCTCGGCGAGCTTGCCTTGCGACCATGAGGTGTCCGGTAGCGGCGCAAATGCGTGACGAATGTCGGAGATGCAACGCCTTCAGCGTCGGAGGCTGCTGGCAGCGGCAAGCATTTCCGCCGCGTTTGGAAAGATGCAGAGGCTGTCAGGCCCGTCGCGCGCTTCAATCTGCACCCAGCGAACGATGCCATCGCCGTCGATGAGGAAGTGCCCAACAAGCTGTGTGGGGTGGCTTGCGAAGATGGCATGATCGATTTCAGTAAGCTCGAAGCCGTCTTGGGCGTTGAGTAAGGCGTTGGCCGCCATCGGGTGTAACGCTTCCGGCAATTCACCCGTCGGGTTAATGCGAGCGGCCTCGAATTGCTCCATGCTTGCCCGATAGGGCCATACTGGTTTCTCGCCGCTGCCCTCGGGCAGGAACTCACCGTGCGGCACGCCGAAGGCCCGGTGCGTCGAGCAATCCTCGTCACATAGGAGCACGGCCGGCGTCGGCCGGTGCTCGAAATATATGCGGGCGCGCTCTACCGGCGTGTTGATCACGGCAACTGTTTCCACCCCCGCGGCGCGCAGGGCAGGCTGTAGACTACCGAGTTGTCCCACCTGACGCCGGCAGAACGGGCAGTGCAGCCCGCGGAAGAAGGCGATCAGAAAAGGGTGACCGTGGAGGCTCGCGAGTGAGACCGTTCCTTTTTGATTTGCCGACGGAAGTGCGAAGGCGGGAGCGTATTCCCCTGGTTGGAGCGGGCGCTTCTGGTCTCCCATGGCATTTGTCCTTTGCTAGGAGTTCAGGTGAATGCTGGGCTTGATCCAAGTCCAACACCTATCACGCCACGGCAACACTCGCTATGTTCACGGTGCAATCGGGTGGAGTGCGAGGCTTCAGAAGTCTTGCGACGGCGACACGTCCCCTTGTAGCGCGAAAGAGATGTCCGTATCGGCGTCGCCTTTCGGCCCTTTGCGGCCATCAAACGCGCCACTTGCATCAGACAAAAGCCACGCCTCAATCGCAATCGAAAGTTAAGGTTCAAGCGACAAACTCGCGCAGCGGGCGTTGACATCTGGTCTCGGCCGCGTCGGGCCGTTCCACTTTTGCGCGTCGAGAGGCGATGTGAAATTTCGGTTGCTTGCAGCATTTCTAATTATCTTGCCAGCCGTCTCGGCCGCGCAAGAACACAAGCGTCGTTTTGCCAAATATCAATTCTTCTATTGCGCGGCCGTCCATATGAAGCTGGCCGAAGCCTACAGGAAAACAGGTTTTTCGGACGCCGAAGCCTTTCATACCTCAGAGGCGAACTTCCTGTACGAGAAAGGAAAGAATGGCCTCATTGAGATTGGAAAGTCTCCGGAGGACGCCGCTGAGCGAGTGAAAAAGCATAGGGATGGCCTTGATAGCGAATTGCAGAGTACACCAAGCAAGATCCAAATTATGCTGCACCTCTGTAACTCATTTTTTCCAGAGCGAGCGAGCCGGCCCCGAAATCGGGCGTAGCAATAGCTACGCGAGTGACCTGCATACATAAATGGTACGATGTCTGCTTCTGGCGGCGCAAAGCGGCCTAGAACGGAGGCGAGTGATACGCGCAAACTCTCCGCCGCCGATGTGGCGTGACTACAGTAGGTTCTTGTGGACGCGGCCATCCTTGACGATGACGGACAAATTCTTTTCCGGCGCTTCGATCAATCGAAGATCGTCAAGCGGATTTCCGTTCCATACCAGCACATCCGCGAGTGCCCCTTCTTCGATAACCCCGAGTTTCCCCGCATAGGGTGTTCGCAAATTTGAAAGAGCGAGCAGCTCGGCATTGACCGAAGTTGCCATCTTCAGCGCGTCGGCATTGCTGAACCAGTTGGACACATGGGTCAGCATGATGTTTTGACGGGGCGTCAGCTGCGGCGAGAAGAGGACATCCGATCCCCAGGCAAGCTTGATGCCGTACTTCTTGGCGTAGTCGTACACCTTCGGCGTGCCGGCAAAGAGTTGTTTGACGCGCTCAACACCCGGACCCGTTTGCGACGCGGCGTCTTCCATGCTCAGAAACGGCTGGGTGCTCAGCCAGACGTTCTTGTCCGCGAACATTCTTGCCGTGTCCTCATCCATCAAATGGGCGTGCTCGACGCAGGCGACGCCCCCCGCGATAGCGCGCTGCACGGTATGGGGAGCGTAAGCGTGGATCGTGACATAGGTGTTCCAATCCCTGGCCACTTCGACGGCGGCCCGGATCTCATCTTCACTGAACGTCGTCATGTCGAGAGGGCTGCGAGGCGAGGAGACACCGCCGCCGCCCACCAGTTTGATATGGGACGCGCCCTGCAGGAGTTGCTCGCGGACGCGCCGCTTCAGGGAGCCGATATCATCGACGATCGCCGAGGCGCCAAGCAAGCCGACACTGAGTTGGCCATCTTTCGCGGGTATTTCCGAAGGCATCCTGAGGTCGCCGTGCCCCCCGGACGTGGTGATCATTGCCCCCGCAGGAAAGATGCGGGGACCCGGAATGATGCCGGTGTCGATTGCCTGTTTGAAGGTGAAGACGGGCCCGCCCAGGTCTCTCACGGTGGTGAACCCGCGCATGAGGGTCCGCTCTGCTTCGGCAGTCGACGCGGCGTAAATTATGCCGGGATCACCCGCAATAAGAACGTTCAATGGCACCGCGGCAAAGATCGAATGCCAATGGGCATCGATCAGGCCCGGCATCACGACCCTGCCAGCGCAGTCAATAACCGTCGCGTCGGCGGGCGGAGGATTGCCGTTCGCGTCAATGGACGACACCACATTGCCTTCGATCAGTATCTGGACCGAATCTCGCAGGGTAGTTGTCTTGCCGTCAAACAGACGAGCCTGTCGCAGCATCAGCTTTTGCGGGGGCGAAGACTGCGCGCTTGCCAGACCTGGTAGGCCTGCCGCGATCGCGGCCGAACCGACAGTCTTCAGAAAACTTCTGCGAGAGTAATCCGCGAGGTGGTTTGAGACCCTGTGGAGCTCCGGGTTTGCACATCCGCAGCTCGCCGTTGACGCTAAGCAATTGTACTTCCGGCCTAAACGAAGCATTGCTTTTTCCATCTCAAGGCGCTGAAATACAACCCGACGCTAACATGGCCGTTCTGGATAATCTACGGGCACTTGGTCCGGGGCATGCAAGGTGGACGGGCATCAAGCGAAAGCGATAGCTCTATCGGCAACCCAACCTCGACCACCATTGCGGGCAAAAGGGTGAAAAATGGCAACTTCATTTTGGGCGGGTAAAGCAGCGAAATACTCAATTCCAGTTCTGGTTTTTCTGTCGCTCGCGGCGAGTGGGGCTTCTGCGGCCGAGCCCCGCCAGGCGCGGGACGAGTTGAAGGCATTTCCCGAGGCACCCGCAGGTCAGCAACGACACGTTATCTTCCTGCCAAAGCGTTCCGACGAAGATGCGCGCCGGGTTGGCGTGATCGTCGGTCGAACCGAGTTGGTGGACTGTAATCGACATACCTTTGGCTCCCAGCTGGAGAAGCGCACGGTCGATGGCTGGGGATATGACTACTACGTCGTTACCGGAGTTGGCGCGGTCGCGAGTACGCGGATGGCGTGCCTGGATAATACCAAGAAGAAAATGTTCGTGCGGAGCTCGGACGAGCCGCTCTTGCGATACAACAGCAGGCTTCCCCTCGTGGTGTTTGCACCCGTCGACGTGGAAATCCGGTACCGGATTTGGAGAGCCGGCCGAGAGAGAATGACAGACTGACGACACGCCGTCGCGGATCGCCAATATCGTGTTCGCTGGCAAGACCAGGACGTTTGGCGCGGGCGTGCTACCGAATTCTGTTTTCCCTTTTGCCGATGCCTCGGCCCTGGTCCCCTTTGGGGGGCATGTTCTAGACGTTGCGACCGAAATAGACGTCCACCGAGGCGATCCTGTCGCCCCTGAAGCGCATGACCTCCATGTTGCGGAAGGCCCCGCCGTCATGCTTTTCGGCCCGGTAGCGTATCACGGCCTCGTCGTCCGCGATCTCAAGGTGCTCGATCTCGATATCGCGGAATGGCGGCGGCTCGGGCCAGCAACGGCTGAAATAGGCAACGCGATCAATGTGATCGTCGCGCGGGCTGGAGAAGGTGAAGTCCTCCGTCATCATCCCGGCCGCGATATCCTTGCGGCCCTGAAGATAGGCATCGTAGAGCCCGCGAACGGTCTGCTCGCGCGATGTTTGCAGGGTGTCCATGGCACAAATCCTTTCGGCGTCAGTGGCCTCGCCCCAAAAACCGATTGCATTTTGCAATCGGATTTATAGCATCTCTAGCCCATTGCGGCAACTGCGGCACCACTGGCGGCTTGGAAAGTCTCCGGCGATGGTTCAAGATCATCGCCATCATGGACGACGGACGATCGCATGTCGGAAGCGCAAACCATATTGGAGCGGCTGCAGAAGCTTGCCGCCAAGGACAACCGCCCGCGGGCCCTGCCTGAGGTGGCGGAGCAGTTCTCCACGCTCTTTACTTTCGTGACACGCGAGCGCGAACGCATCGCCGGCTGCGCGTTTCCGCGCGCGTCGATCGTGGTCATCGTCGAGGGTTCGAAGGAACTCGTGACCATGGGACGGCAGATGCGCTTTGGCGCGGGCACCGTTCTGGTCCTGCCCGGCGGTTGGCGCGGCGATGTCGTCAATGACCCTGATCCTGCCAGCGGCGTCTACCGGGCGATCTTCATCGGCTTCCCCGACGAACTTGTCGCGCGGGCGGCGCGTTCGTTCCCGCCGCAGCGGGCGGTTCGGCCGATCGATTTGCCGCTCGACACGGTCCTTGCTGCCGCGATCCACCATGCCGGCGAGGGCCTGACGAGCGGGACGCTGCCTGCCCTGCTGATCGAACATCGCGTGATGGAGGTGTTGACGGTGCTTGGCATGCGCGGCGTCCTGCCGGTCAAGTCGAAGACAACGAGCGACGCCGTACGCTCGCTCATCCGCTGGCAACCGGACAAGTCCTGGACCGCCCATGYGATCGCCGCCGAACTAGGCACCAGCAACGCGACGTTGCGGCGCCGGCTGACGGCGGAATCGACGTCCTTGCGCGACCTGCTGGCCGAGGTGCGTGTGGACCTTGCTGCAACGCTGCTCTCGGAGGAAGGCGTTTCGCTCCGCGAGGYGGCGCTTGCGGCCGGCTATCGTTCGCCGCGACGCTTCGCCGAGCGCATGCGGGCCAGACAGCATGGGGCAAATGTTTGAGCTTTTCCGACAATTCTTTGAGCGTTTCTGCGCATCAGGCGATCAGTGCGATCGTTAGAGCTGTCTCATCGAAAAGGAGACACGCTCATGCGTAAAACGATAACGGCAGCGACCCTCATTCTTGCTCTCGGCGCTATGCCGACCCTCGCCGCGGACTTGAAGGTCACCTTCGAGAGCGGCAAGGGCGGCACATTGCCGGAGGAGAACGCTTCCTGCATCGCGGCCGGCGGCAAGGCGGCGGCTGGCAAGAACAAGAGCCCGGCCTTCTCCTGGTCGAAGCGACCGGCGGGCACGCGGTCCTATGCGCTTACCATGACCGATCCGGATGTGCCGCAAGACCTCTCGCTGCTCAACAAGGACGGAACGGTGATCGCGTACGACCTGCCCCGGATGGAATTCACGCACTGGATCCTTGCGGACATCCCGGCCACGGTCACAAAGCTCGCCGAAGGAGCCGATGGCGACGGCTTGCCGCGGGGCGGATTGCCACTGGAGATGACCGAGCATGGCCGCCGCGGCCAGAATGGTTTCGCTGGGTTCTTGAAGGATGGTCCCTACGGCGGCTATATGGGCGCGTGCCCACCGTGGAACGATCTCCGCATCCATCGCTACCGCGTAACGGTCTATGCGCTCGACACCGAAAGGCTCACGCTTCCCGACGCCTTCACCCGCGCCGATTTTCTTGCCGCCGCAAAGGGACATGTCCTTGCCTCCGGCGCGGCTGAACTGACCTATACGATCAATGCAAAGGCCACGAAATAAATGACCGATACCAAATGGGACGCAGCCGTTGTCGAGAGCGGCTCGATCTACTGGAAGCGCAATCTGGTCATTTCCTTGCTCGGCTCCTTCACGACGATTGTCGCGATGACGCTGCTGCTGCCCTTCCTGCCCCTCTATGTCGAGGAGCTTGGGGTCAGTAACCACGCGGCGATCGTGCAGTGGTCGGGCATCGCCTATGGCGCGACCTTTCTGGCCGCCGCCTTCGTGGCGCCGCTCTGGGGCCGGCTTGGCGATATCTACGGGCGCAAGTTGATGCTGGTGCGCGCCAGCGCCGGGATGACGGTCGCGATCTCGCTGATGGGCATGGCTGACAACGTCTGGCAGCTAATGGCGTTGCGCCTGTTCGTCGGCCTTGCGGGCGGCTATTCGTCCGGCTCGATGGTGCTGGTTGCGACGCAGACGCCGAAGGATCGATCCGCATGGGCGCTCGGTGTACTCGCTTCCGGCATCATGGCCGGCAACCTCGTCGGGCCGCTGATCGGCGGCGCGCTGCCGCCGTTGATCGGCATCCGCAACACCTTCCTCGCCGCCGGTGGGATGATTTTCCTGGCGTTCCTTGCAACCACCTTCCTGATCAAGGAAGAGAAGTCCCCTGCCCGCAAGCAGGCCGCGAAGGCAAGCGGCGGCTGGGCCTCGATCCCCGACAAGGGTCCCGTCATTGCGATGCTCGCCACCGGCATGCTGCTGATGCTCGCCAACATGTCGATCGAGCCGATCATCACCGTCTACGTCGCGCAGCTGGCGGAAGATCCCGGCAGGGTGACGATGATAGCAGGCATCGTCATGTCGGCGGCAGCGCTCGGGAGCATCCTGTCGGCCTCGCGTCTCGGCAAGCTTGCCGACCGGATCGGCCACTGGCCGGTCATTGCGGGTGCCCTTGCCGTCGCCGGCCTGCTGCTGATCCCGCAGGCATTCGTGACCAGTTCCTGGCAGCTGATCATCCTGCGCTTCCTGATGGGGATCGCGCTCGGCGGGCTTCTGCCCTGCATCTCCGCGGTCATCCGCCATAATGTCCCGGACAGTGCGGCCGGCAGCATCCTCGGACTGTCGGTCTCCTCGCAATATGTCGGTCAGGTCGCCGGCCCCGTGCTCGGCGGTTTCGTCGGAGGCCATATCGGCATGCGGGCGGTCTTCCTCGGAACCTGCGTGCTGCTGATCGCCGGCGCCACCTACGCCTGGCTCGTGCGGCCGCACAATGCCGTTACGGCGCGCCGCAGATAAGCTCTACGCCGGAGCGCGCCAGTGCTTCCAGCGCCTCCCGGGTTTCCCCGGCGCGCGCCCGCACGGCCAGCGAGTGCATGATCGCCGAGGCCAACCGGGCCAATGCCTTCGGATCGGTCTTGTCCGGCAGCTCTCCGCGTTCAACCGCAAGAACGAGGCGTTCCTCTATAGCGCGGTCGAAATCGGCGAGGCTGCGGCCCAGCACGTCGCGCACGCGCTCGTGCTGGATGGCCTCGACGGCCGCGGTGCTGATCAAGAAGCAGCCGCGCGCCGCCGTATCGCCGTGAAGGTAGGTCGCAAGCGCGCGATCGTAGATCCGCGCCAGATTCTCGCGCACCGGCAAGGACGCATCCAGCGCCTCCTCGAGGACAACCATGCTGTCCATCCGGTAGCCCTCCAGCGCATCCAGATAGAGATCCTCCTTGTCGCCGAAGGCATTGTAAAGGCTCGGCCGGTTGAGGCTCGTGGCAGCGCTCAGATTGTCCAGCGACGCCGCGGAAAATCCCCGATCCCAGAAAACCTCACGCGCCTTGCCGATCGCCGCACTCGTATCAAAAGCGCGCGGTCGGCCCCGTTTTTTCTCATCGTTCATATTTTTGTACCGCTTCGCATTAAATTCTTGACTGATTTATTTTTATGCGAAACAGTACAAATGTCCAATGAATTGATACCGGCACGTCAATGCCGGTCTGCGGAGGAGGAAATCCGATGAAACTTTACATGCGCGCTGCCGCTTGTTCGCTCTCGCCGCATATCGTTTGCCGCGAACTTGGAATCGATGTGGAACTGATCGCCGTCGACCCCGCGAACCACCGGGCAGAGAATGGCAACGACTACCTTTCCATCAACGGCAACGGCTATGTGCCGGCCCTGATACTCGACGATGGCAAGATGTTGACCGAGGGGCCTGTCATCGCCCAGTTTCTTGCCGAGACCGCGCCTGAGGGGACATCGATGCTGCCAGCAGCGGGTACCTTCGAGCGCAGCCAGGTGCAATCCTACCTGAACTTCATAAGCTCCGAGTTGCACAAGCCGATGGTTATGTTTTTCGATGCGGCTTATGGAGGCGCGCACGAGTCCATCCACGCCCTCATCCTCAAACGGTTGGAATGGCTGAATAAACGCATGAAGGGGGCCTACCTGACCGGCGAGAATTTCACCGTAGCCGATGCCTATCTCTTCGTCTGCCTGAACTGGTCACCATGGATCGCTATCGACCTCAGACAATGGCCGGCGCTTTCCGCTTTTATGAAGCGGGTTAGCGAACGGCCAAGGGTGAGAGAAGCGCTACGAGCCGAGCAACTGCTGGCCTTCGAACAGGACGGCGTCTTTTTCGCCCCAGAGGTCTATCTGGCCGCCGCCAACCGGACCGGCACGCCTGTCCTGCCCTGACTTCTTTCAGCGCTACGGAGGCCGGAGAGCTTACATCAAAAGGTAGTCCACCGGCACCGGGAGAGGCGGCAGGTCGGTCTCTCCCAGCGCTTCGCGCAGATTGATCTCGATCGTGTCGGCAAGGGCGCCGATCGGCAGCGCATTCGGCTGGTTGCCGAAGGGCGCTTCCAGCTCGTCGCCGAGCGCATCGAGGCCGAAGAAGGTGTAGGCGACCAGCGCCGTCGCAAAGGGCATGAACCAGCCGAGGACGTCGTCGAAGCCGAACGGCAACAGCAGGCAGAAGAGGTGCGCCGTGCGGTGCAGCAGCAGCGTGTAGCCGAACGGCACCGGTGTCCAGCGGATACGCTCACAGGAGGCCTGCGCCAGCGTCAGCTCTCCGAGCGTCTTGTCGACTATCTGATAGGAGATGTCTGACAGCATGTCCTTGGCACGCAGATCGGCAAGCTCCCGGGAAATTTCCAGCGAAATCGCCTCCGGCGGCGTGCGGCTCGCGTGATAGCGGGCTTTCAGCTCAGGCGACAGCAGGCGTTCGACCTTTTCGCGGCGACTGCCAGCACGCAGATGCGGCACCAGCGACTGGATGAAGGCGATGACGAGCGTGACCAGGCGTCTGCGCGCTTCGGCCCCGGCCTCGCCATGCGCCGTTTCGAGGATCAGCGTCTGCCGCGCGAAGTGACGCGCCGAAAAGATCATCTGTCCCCACTGCTTGCGCGCCTCCCACCAGCGGTCATAGCAGGCGTTGTTGCGGAAGCCGAGGAAGATGGAGATCGCGATGCCGAGAAGCGCGAAAGGCGCACCGCTGAAAACCGGCAGGACACCCGGCCAGACGCTGTGGACGAGAACCACGAGCGAGGACAGGAAACCGGTCAGCAGGATCTGCGGAAAAACCTGCTTTATGATCGAACCGCGGAGAATGAAGAAGAGTTTAAGCAGGCTGGGACGGGGGCGCACGATCATGACGCGGGCTTCTCGGTCGTTCGAACAAAGAGATGTCGGCTCTCCTCCCTACAGCCGAGCGAATGGCCGCGGCAAGCGCGGCCATTGTATTCAGATCCGAGGCAACAGACTTAGCTGTCGCTTTCGTTGCGGCCGAAGGCCCAATCCATATAAAGTTCGAGCGCCTTGCGCGTGACCGGCCCTTGCTGGAAGTCGCGGCCATCGAGGCGATTGACGCCAACGACCTTGGAGTAATTGCCCGTCGTGAAGATCTCGTCGGCGTTCATGAAATCCTCGACCGAGAGCGTCACTTCGCGAACCTCGAAGCCCGCCTTGCGCAGCAGGCCGATGACGCGGGCGCGGGTGATGCCGGCAAGGAAGGTGCGGTTGGCGATCGGCGTCGAGACGATGCCGTCCTTGACCATGAAGATGTTGGAGGACGCCGTTTCCGCAACGTTGCCGTTCATGTCGCGCATCAGCGCATTGTCGAAACCACGGCTTTTGGCCTCGGCAATGGCGCGGCCGCTGTTCGGATAGAGCGAGCCGGCCTTGGCATCCGTCATCGCCGTTTCCGGCGACGGGCGGCGGTATGGCGAGACGGTCAGCGAATTCGGCGCATTGTTGCCGAGCGGGGCTTCGAACAGGCAAAGCGCGAAGCGGGTGGATTCACCGTCGACCGTGACGACGCTGCCGGCCGAACCATGCTCGCCCCAATACATCGGCTTGATGTAAACAGGCGTCTTGCCGTCGAACCTCTTGATGCCTTCCCAGGCAAGCGCCTCGATCTCCTCAGCGGTCTTGACGGGCTTCAGGCCCATGTTGATCGCCGAGCGATTGACGCGCTGGCAATGCCGGTCGAGATCCGGCGCGATGCCGTCGAACCAACGCGCCCCATCGAAGACCGTCGAGGCCAGCCACATGGCATGCGAGGTCGGCCCGATCAGCGGCGGATTGCCGGTGAGCCACTCTCCCTCGACGTAGGTCCAGGTGGTTGAACGGGGCGATGTGTCGACGGCCATGGGCATTCTCCTTGAAAAGTCCGAAGAGCAAAATCCCCGCGCGAAGAGCCGGTCAAGCGGAAATCCGCGGCTTGGAACCCTACGCAAGAAAATGGCGACGAGGCTTTCCAGGGCGTAATATTCGTGCGCGATCCCTTGCGCGCCATCGATGGGTATATCACGGAAAATCATGGATGGCGCGATTGGATGCGACACCGACGGCGTGGCATCATCCGTCGGAATCGCTGCGGCTGATAGGGAGTAAAATCGATGAAAGCGATGTTCTACGACGCCTTTGAGAAGGCTCCCGAAATTCGCGCCCTACCCGATCCGACGCCCAGCGAGGATGGTGTGGTCATTGCCGTCGGCGCGTCCGGGCTCTGCCGCAGCGACTGGCACGGCTGGATGGGCCATGATCCTGATATCAAGCTGCCGCATGTGCCGGGCCATGAACTGGCCGGCAAGGTCGTCGCAACGGGCAAGGGCGTGGTGCGCTTCAAGGTCGGCGACCGCGTGACCGTACCCTTCGTGTCCGGCTGCGGCCATTGCAGCGAATGCCATTCCGGCAACCAGCAGGTCTGCCCGAACCAGTTCCAGCCGGGCTTCACGCACTGGGGCTCGTTTGCGGAATACGTGGCGATCGATTATGCCGACACCAACCTCGTGCACCTTCCCGACAGCATCGACGATGCGACGGCGGCAAGCCTCGGCTGCCGCTTTGCGACGTCGTTTCGCGCCGTCGCCGACCAGGCGCGCACCGGTCCCGGCGAATGGATCGCCGTTCACGGCTGCGGGGGCGTCGGCCTATCGGCGATCATGATCGCAACGGCGCTTGGCGCCAACGCCATCGGCATCGATCTCTCCGACGAGAAGCTCGCCTTCGCGCGCGAGTGCGGCGCGGTGGCCACGATCAATGCGACGAGCGTCGCCGATGTGGCGGAAGCGGTTCGCGAGATCACCAAGGGTGGCGCGCATGTCTCCATCGACGCGCTCGGCCATCCCGTCACCTGCTTCAACTCGATCAAGAACCTGCGCCGGCGCGGGCGGCATGTGCAGGTCGGCCTCATGCTCGGCGAGTATGCGACACCGCAGATCCCGATGGCGCAGGTGATCGGCCACGAGCTGGAGATCTACGGCAGCCACGGCATGCAGGCCTGGCGCTACGATGCGATGCTGTCGATGCTGTCGTCAGGCAAGATCGCGCCACAGAAGCTAATCGGCCGGCGCATCACGCTTGAAGAGGCGATCCCGGGCTTGATGACGCTGGATCAGGCCGAAGGAGTCGGGATCAGTGTCATCACGCAGTTCTGACGGCTCGACCGCAACCGACTTCAATCAAGACGAGTGCTGCAGTTTATAGCGTTACTGTGGTTGTGCATATTGCAGCGCTGCAGGCCATCGCGGCGTCCATCGCCAAGGACAATGCAAAGGTTTTGGGGGAAGTCGCCAAACGCATTCTGGCGGCGCAGAGCGAGGGCCAGGAGAGTGCTGCAGCCTGAAACGGTAGGCGCCAATGCGGTGCCGGTAACCTATCCTTGATTCACGCTCGCCAGATTGAGGGCCAGCGTGACATCGTTGATGATTCCCAGGCGCGCCTCGATCACTGCAATTTTCTCGGGCGTATCGGCATTGAGTGCTTCGATGTCTATGAACAGCTGCTCGCAGCCTCCAGGTGTGACGGTCCCGAACATCTGGCCCGGCTCGTCGCTGATATTCCGCCAGCTGTGCTGGACATGCGGCGGCTCTCGGACGAAGAGAGCCGCAAAGGGGCGATACGCCGCACCGTCTTGATGCCGACAGGATCATTGCCCATATGCCGGCCGACGCTGAAAACGCCAACCACGACGGACTTGGAGCCAGTTGCCATTGACCTTGGAAAGGTCTAACGGGCTCGCCGCCAAGAAAAAGAAAAGCGAGACATGATGTCCAACTCATTTGTAAAGGCGCCTGCCCAGGCGAGCGCGAGGGTGTTTTTCGTGCTGGGCGATCGGATCGAGCGACGGGCTCGTCTGCAAGGAGCCTGGCTCAACATCTTCGACATTACCGTGCCGGCGGGCAGCCGGACGCCGCTGCACCGCCACGCCAGTCCCGAGGTCTTCAGGATCATCGAGGGTCAGCTGACGATCCGCCGCGCGACGGAGAACGGCATCGACGAGTTCGAGGCGACTGCCGGCGACATCGTCCGCATCGAGGCGAACCAGCCCCACGCCTACTCCAATCCCGGCCCTCAGCCCGCCGTCTTCTCGGCTATCGTCGACAGCGACATGGTGGAATTCCTGGAGGCAGCTGGCTCGAAGGAACCGCCGGAGGCGGCGCCGTCAGCGGAAACGCTGGACCGCATGAATGCCGCAGCCAACGCCCATGGGATCACCATATTGGCGGCCTGAGTCCTTTTGGTCTCCGCCCGAGACTATAGCTCGGGCGAGCCTCACCCGCTCCCTTAATAAATACTGTCATACAAAGACGATGGGCGATTTCATACGTGGCCTCTTGCGTTCGCCGCCGTTCGTCGACTGTATTTGAGCTCGACGCCGACCGGTCGCGACGTAGGCGCGATGCGAGCGCGCACCCTGGAAGCTAATTTGTAAGGGAGATGGTCATGGCATGGTCTGCCAGCCAGTATGTCAAATTCGAGGATGAACGCACACGCCCGGCGCGGGATCTGTTGGCGCAGGTGCCGCTTGAACACGTCCGCCACGCCGTGGACCTCGGCTGCGGGCCGGGCAATTCGACGGAGCTGATTGTCGAGCGTTTCGGTGCCAAAGGCGTTTCCGGCCTGGACAGCGATCTGAACATGCTGGAAGCGGCTCGCAAGCGCATGCCCGGCACGCCCTTTGTCGAGGCCGACCTTGCCACCTGGCAGCCGAGCGAACCGGCGGACCTCCTCTTTGCGAATGCCGTCTTCCAGTGGCTGCCTGAGCACCTCGACATTTTCGATCGCTTGATGGACGGACTTGCGCCGGGCGGCGTGCTGGCGGTGCAAATGCCCGATAATCTGGCCGAGCCGACGCATCTGCTGATGGAGGAGACAGCGCATGCCGGCCCGTGGAAAGCAGCGTTCGAGGCGCGGAGCGTTCGCCGCAAAACCCTGCCGCCGCCCTCCACCTATTACAGCCGGCTCATCGGCAAGGCCGCCCGCGTCGACATCTGGCATACAGCCTACAACCATCCAATGGCTGACGCCGCGGCAATCGTCGAATGGGTCAAAGGAACGGGCCTGCGGCCCTATCTCGATCACGCAGGCGAAAAGCATCGCGAGGCGTTCCTGGCGGACTATCTCGGCCGCGTTGAAAAGGCCTACCCGAAGATGTCGGACGGGCGCGTGTTGTTGCGCTTCCCTCGGATCTTCATGGTGGCGGTAAAGGGCTGACACGCCTGGCAGATCGACCGGATCCCATTGGCCGGTCGACGGGTAGGACCGATTCTGGTGACATTGCCGTGCAATGCTCAGGCGGCATCCTGCTTGCCGCCGCACAAGCGCGCAGTATAGTCGATGGAAACAGCGAGGAAACCTTCATGGACGCCGCCCCCATTCCGTCAGCCACACTCGTCATCTTCGGCGCGACCGGCGACCTGACGCGGCGCCTGCTGATACCGGCGATCATCAATCTGACGCGAAGTGGATTGGTCGGCGACGATCTGAAGATCCTCGGCGTCGGCATAGAAGCTGGCGACGACGCCTCACTGGTTGCGAGGCTGGACAGCTTCCTAGCCGGATTGAGCGACCCGATCCGCCCGGAGACCGACGACGCCTGGCGGGGTCTGCGGCAGCGTATCTCCTATATTTCAGGCGATTTCACGCAAGATGGCATATTCGTCGAGATCAAGAAGCACCTGACCAACTGTAACGCGGCCTTCTACTTCGCAGTACCGCCGCAGTTCTTCGGCCCGCTGGTCGAAAAGCTGGCCCAGCACGGACTCACCAGCGAGACTGACGGATGCTTCCGGCGGATTGCCATCGAGAAGCCTTTCGGCACCGACCTCGCCTCGGCCCGCGCCCTGAACGCCCGCATCCTCGCCAATGTCTCCGAGAGCCAGGTCTACCGCCTCGACCACTTCCTGGGGAAGGAGACGGTACAGAATATTCTGACCGCCCGCTTTGCCAACATGATGATCGAGGCGCTCTGGAACAACAACTATATCGACCACGTGCAGATCAGCGCCGCCGAAACAGTCGACGTCGGCACGCGCGGCAAATTCTACGACGCGACCGGCGCAATGCGCGATATGATCCCCAATCATCTGTTCCAACTGCTGGCGATGATCGCGATGGAGGCCCCGAACGGATTTGGCGCCGAAGCGATCCGTACGGAAAAGAGCAAGGCGCTGAGCGCGTTGCGCATCTATACGCCGGAGGAAGCCGAAGCACATGCCGTCCGCGGCGCCTACACATCAGGCAAGCTCGACGGAAACGACATTACCGCGTTCCGGGAAACCAAGGACGTCTCGCCCGACAGCAATACCGAAACCTTCGTCGCGATGAAGCTCTACGTCGATTCCTGGCGTTGGGCCGGCGTGCCCTTCTATCTCAGGACCGGCAAGGCGCTGAAGGCGCGCGATACGGAAGTCGTCATCACCTTCCAGCAGGTGCCCTTCGCGCAGTTTCGGAAAACGGATGTCAACCGTCACCTGCCGCCGAACAAGATGGTCATCCAGGTCCAGCCCGACGAAGGGCTGAGCGTCGAGATCTCCATCAAGTCGCCCGGCCTATCTGTCGACACCGTCCCGGTCTCGCTCGACTTCCGCTATGCCGACGAGTTCGACATCGGCAAGATGACCGGGTACGAGTCGCTGCTCTACGATCTTTTCACCGGTGACCAGACGCTGTTCCAGCGCGCCGACGGCATCGAGGCCGGTTGGGCGACGGTGCAGCCCTTCCTGGATATATGGGCGAAAAGCAACGAAACGCCGGAGTCGTACGCGCCTGGAAGCAGTGGTCCATCCTGCGCCGACGAACTGATCCGCCGCGATGGCCGGGAGTGGCATGAACTGGGCGCAGCCACCCGCAACCACGATCCAAAGTAAAGTCCGGAAATACACGCTTAACTAAAGTAAAACCGAATAGAATTTCCCGGCAGCTCGCGCATGGCGAGCATAGATATTGTACCATCTCGTATGGACGAGACCCATCGCAACACATTTATGGTGTGCTATACAAAATATGGATGTGTTGACCCTTTCGCCTAGTATAGCGAAGATTCTCCGGCTGACCGCGTTGCTTTTTCTGTGCGACAAAGAAGGCGGGGCTCGTCCAACCCCGACGGGCCCTTCTTGTATTTTTCTAGCATTTGGCGAATAAAGTATATATTAGTCGAAATTGTTAAAGCTCGATTAATATATTTACTTGCGCTCTCTCGCCGCCTTGCTAAATCTATCTCGAGGGTTTTGGGGTATTGACATGGTAGATAGTCAATTGGCTAAGAATCGTTCGATTTCCGATCAGCGTATGGAAACCTGCAGGTCGGAGTTCGAACCCCTCCTTTTCGAGCTCATTCGCAATGGCGAGAAAAGGGGATGGAAGGCAGCCGAAATCGCGATGGCTCTGGCCGACGCTGCCGACGACGTCATCCTTAAGCTGGCAAGAGAAACGAAGAGCAAGCATTAAACCGGCTGCCTTGCGGCTTTGATGCCATGACGCTTCAGAAGTGCCTCCCTAACACGCAAGAGAAGCTGTAGCTTGTCTCCAGTGATTCTCTTGCCGGTTAAGAGGCCCTATGTCGCAGTTGATTGCAGCCGTTCTTCTTGCCTGTGGATGCGTCAGCCTCGCTGAGGTTGCCGACTGGCCACCCGCGGACAGCTATGTTCCGAAGATCGGTTGCCAGCAAAGCGACGCTGCCGAGCGCTGCGAACAGATCCGTGCTGATTGGACCGGCCTTTACGCGGATGCCATCGCCGGTCGCATCGAAAGTCAGAGGAAAATTTCTTTCTGCCTGAGCACCGGCTGCAACGAGGGCATCGTTGTCGAGCCCGTCCTTGGCTGTGCCTGGAGTCAGGTTATTGCGGCATCGCACAACCCAGAGATCAACGACACCGACCGAACCAACATCGACCGTTATTGCGGCCCCCGTGTGCTTGACGATGCCGGACGCAAGGCTGCCGGCGACCAGTCGCAAGCTTGGCTGGCCTTGCTTGGCGTCACGCCGTAACCACAAAAGCGAACGGGCGGGAACAAGCCCGCCCCCCAAAAGTCTCGTTTTGCCGCTTAGACGAACTGGCTGAGGCCCGGAACCGAGCCGACAACCTCGTCCACGACTTCCTTGCCGGCGTGCTGCTCGGCAATCGCGATGGTTTCCTTGGCGAGCGTGGTGATCTCGCCCATGCCGAGGCCTTCCGACATCAGCTGCTGGCCGAGCGCCATAATGCCGCCGCCGCCGAGCGCGCCCATGATGCTGCCGAGGATCCCGCCGCCGCCGCTCGCGCCTTCGCCGTTGTACTTGGCAACGAGGTCGGAAGCGCCCGGAATGGCTTCGATCATCTTGGCGACCGGACCGTCTGCCGCCTCGCGCTGCAGGAAGCCGAGCATCATGCCCACCGCCTTTTCGGCCAGTTCCGGAGTGATGCCCACACGCGCGGCGATCTGGTCTACGATTTCATTCATTGTCAGCCTCCTATTTTTGACGTTAACGTCAACGTTAGTCGAACTTTCCGGGCAACTCAAGCCGCCGGCCGCAAAAGCACGCTTTATCCTACTTTTCCTTTTAATGCAGACAGTTGTCCGCACCGGGCTCCCTGCTTATAACAGGGAAGCGATATTACAATGACCGTGCGGAAACGACGCTCCGCATTTTGACGCAATCGGCGCCGACAGCCGCAGGGAGAATTTTCGAAATGCTCGAGGATGGCAAGATTTTCGTCGGCGTCAGCCGCAATCCGGATGACAGCATCAACAAGCCGGAATATCTCGACCTGAAATTCGGAAACCGCCACGGCCTGGTAACGGGCGCAACCGGCACCGGCAAGACGGTAACGCTGCAGGTGCTGGCCGAGGGCTTCTCGAGGGCCGGCGTGCCCGTCTTCTGCTCCGACATCAAGGGTGATCTTTCCGGTATCGCCGCCAAGGGCGAACCGAAGGATTTTCTCACCAAGCGCGCCGAGCAGATCGGCTTCGACGATTACGAATTCGACCAGTTCCCGGTCATCTTCTGGGATCTCTTCGGTGAGAAGGGCCACCGCGTCCGCACCACCATTGCCGAAATGGGGCCGCTGCTCCTCGCGCGGCTGATGGATGCCTCCGAGCCGCAGGAAGGCGTCATCAACATCGCCTTCAAGCTCGCCGACCAGGGCGGCCTCCCTCTGCTCGACCTCAAGGACTTTTCCTCGCTGCTGAATTACATGGCGGAGAACGCAACCGAGCTTTCCAGCCAGTTCGGTCTGATCTCGAAGGCGTCGGTCGCCTCGATCCAGCGTGGTCTCCTTGTGCTGGAACAGCAGGGCGCCGAGCACTTCTTCGGCGAACCCGCGCTCAAGATCACCGACATCATGCGGACCAACAACCGCGGCTATGGCCAGATTTCCGTGCTCGCCGCCGACAAGTTGATGATGAACCCGCGGCTCTATGCGACTTTCCTGCTGTGGCTGCTGTCCGAGCTCTTCGAGGAACTGCCGGAAGTCGGCGATCCCGAGAAGCCGAACCTCGTCTTCTTTTTCGACGAGGCGCATCTGCTCTTCAACGACGCGCCGAAGGTACTGATCGAGCGCGTCGAACAGGTCGTGCGTCTTATCCGCTCGAAGGGGGTCGGCGTCTATTTCGTGACGCAGAACCCGCTCGATGTGCCGGAAACCGTGCTCGCTCAGCTCGGCAACCGGGTGCAACATGCGCTGCGCGCCTATTCGCCGCGCGAGCAGAAGGCTGTGAGGACAGCGGCGGACACCTTCCGTCCCAACCCTGCCTTCGACTGCGCCACCGTCATCACCACGCTCGGCACTGGCGAAGCGCTGGTGTCGACACTGGAGGCGAAGGGCTCACCCTCGATCGTCGAGCGGACGCTGATCCGCCCGCCGTCCGGACGCGTCGGCCCGTTGACCGATCCGGAGCGCCAGCAGGTCATGGATAAGAGCCCGGTGCTCGGGGTCTACGACGAAGATCTCGATCGTGAATCCGCCTTCGAGATTCTGGCGGCGCGCGCCAAGAAGGCATCCGACTCCGATGCAGCCAAGCAGGTGCAGCCGACCGAGCCGACCGAGGGCAGCGCCTCGGGCCGCTGGACACTGCCGGGCTTCGGCGATGATGAGACCGAACCGCAGGCCAAGAGCCAGGGCCGCGCCCGCTCCTCCGGCTACCAGCGCGAAACGGTCGTGGAAGCGGCGATGAAGAGCGTGGCCCGTACGGTGGCGACACAGGTCGGCCGGGCCCTGGTGCGCGGCATCCTCGGAAGTTTGAAGCGCTGAGCGGAAGGGGGTTATCGCCCTCGTTCCGCCCCGCGAAATCCTCTGCGCGTCACGCGCTCAACGCTTGCGGACGAACTCCGTGCGCAAGACAAGGCCCTTGATGGTGTCGTGGCGGCAGTCGATCTCTTCCGGGTTATCTGTCAGCCGGATCGAGCGGATGACCGTGCCCTGCTTTAGGGTCTGATTGGCGCCCTTCACCTTCAGATCCTTGATGAGGGTGACGGAATCGCCGTCCTTGAGGAAGTTTCCGGCAGCATCCCGGACCTCAGCGGCCTGCGCGGCCGCGGCAGCCATTTCCGAAGCCGGACGCCATTCGCCCGTCACTTCATCATAAACGTAATCGTCGTCACCGCCTGCCATGGCGTCTCTCCTGGAAATTTAAGAATACCTGTCGAGCCGCTTACAGCAACCACGCTGCCCAATGCAAGTTCGGGAGCCTACCGCGCAGCACAAGCGCTTTGGTTGCATTCCTGGGTTAGCAATGCTATTTCTCCTATGCGCTCAAAGAGAAAGGAGGGTCGCGTGCAAAATTTCTATTTCCGGTTCAACCGGCAACGTGGCCCCGTCAACGCCCTGCAAATGCGTTTGCAGGGCTGACCAGAGACCGTTTCTCACAAACTCTCTTCCCTGGTCTGCCCCTCGTGGCAGCAGTTTGGGTATTCGCCCGTCTGCAATACTCATCCACCGAGCTCGAAGCACACGCACGCGATGAAGGCTGCATGCCCTCGCCCGTGTGATCGCTCGGCAAGACCAGAGCAAGATCATGACCCTTATCAATATCCGCAATCTCGGCGTCACCCTCAGCGCACCGCTTTTTGCCAAGCTTGACCTCGTCATCAATGCCGGCGACCGTCTGGGGCTCGTCGCCGCCAACGGCCGCGGCAAGTCCACACTGCTCCGCTGCATTTCGGGAGCGCTCGAGGCAACCCACGGCGACATCACGCGCTCGCGCGGGCTGACGATCGGCTATGTCGAACAGGACGTGCCAGCCAAGCTGCTTGACGTGCCGTTCCACGATGCTGTCCTTCAGGCGCTGCCTGCCGATCAGCAGGCGAACGAAAGCTGGCGCGTGGACATCGTGCTGGATTCGCTGGACGTGCCCGAAGCCTTGCGCAGCCGCCCGGTCAGGCAGCTCAGCGGCGGCTGGCAGCGGCTGGCGATGCTGGCGCGCACCTGGGTGATGGAGCCCGACGCGCTGCTGCTCGACGAGCCGACCAACCACCTCGATCTCGGCAAGATCGCGGCGCTTGAGGATTGGTTGAACGCCCTGCCCCGCGATGTGCCTGTCATCATCTCCAGCCACGACCGTGCCTTTCTCGATGCAGTCACCAATCGTACGCTGTTCCTGCGGCCGGAGCAGTCGCAGGTCTTCTCCCTGCCCTACAGCCGGGCGCGGGCAGCGCTTGATGAGGCGGACGCGGCCGACAGGAGACGCTACGAACGCGACATGAAGACGGCCGAGCAATTGCGCAAGCAAGCGGCGAAACTCAACAATATCGGCATCAACTCCGGCAGCGACCTGCTGGTTGTCAAGACAAAGCAGCTGAAGCAACGCGCCGACAAGCTTGAGGATGCGGCCAAGCCCGCCCATCTCGAGCGATCGGCCGGTGCGATCAAGCTCGCCAACCGCGGCACGCATGCCAAGGTGCTTGTGACACTCGACGAAGCGGAGGTCCGTACCCCTGAAGGCACGACACTCTTCCGGACCGGCAAGCAGTTCATCTGCCAGGGTGACCGGATCGTATTGCTCGGGGAGAACGGCGCCGGCAAATCACGGCTGATCGCGATGCTGCGAAAGGCAATCGGCCATCCGGAGACGGCGCAGGACGGCATCAAGGCCACCCCTTCGCTGGTGCTCGGCTATAGTGACCAGGCGCTGGCCGACTTGAAGGACAGCGATACGCCGATGGAGACGATCATCCGCCGCTTCGACGTTGGCGACCAGCGGGCGCGGGCGCTGCTCGCGGGGGCCGGCATGACCATCGACATGCAGTCGCGTCCGGTCGGGCGGCTGTCGGGCGGGCAGAAGGCGCGGCTCGGCATGCTGGTTTTGCGGCTGGCGGAGCCGAACTTCTATCTGCTCGACGAGCCGACCAACCACCTCGATATCGACGGGCAGGAAGCGCTGGAGGGCGAACTCATGGCCCACCAGGCGAGCTGCCTTGTTGTTTCCCACGACCGCAGCTTCGTGCGCGCCATCGGCAACCGGTTCTGGCAGATCGAGCGCCGGCGGCTGATCGAAGTGGAGAGTCCGGAGCCCTTCTTCGCGGCTGCACGGCCTTAGGGTCCGGACTCATGCAAGTCGGCGGCGTCGCGGAAGGCGCTCCCTGGACCAAGCAGCGAATTGCGAGGAGAGGCGATAGAGAGTAGAGTTCTCGACACCATTCGACTGGGGGACTAGGCAATGAGCAGATTGTTGATCCTGTCGGCTGGTGCCATCCTGGTACTAGCGTCCGTGGCGCATGCGGCGCCCTCTATGCAACCACTCAAGATCTCTAAGGAATGTAGCCAGTACACCGGCGAGACTCCGAGCTTCTGCACGATTACGGAATCGAACCTGGCGGCGATCCCGGCGGGTACCAAGATCTTGTACTATGGGCCGGTGACCGGCAGTCCCCTTTTCGGCAGTAGCACGGCTGTTATTGCCGTCGGAAACGGAGACACGGCGGTCGGGTACTGCGTCACCTACGACACCGCCAGCCCAATGCAAGGAACCTGTGCGTTTCATGCCGGCAGCGGGACGCTCGCCGGTTTCCAGGCGGTCGTCAAGGTCACGGTCGACGACAAGCAGATCTATCACTGGGACGGAGGCTACCTACTTGGCACCGACAAGGCCGCCAAGTGAGAGCAAAGGAAATGCTGCCTGGCCGTTTGACGTGAATTCGTGCTCTGACTCCTGATTGGTAGGAGGCAGTGGCGGCGCGGCAACTGCGCTTCCGTTTGTCGGGCGGAGCACCTGCCGGCCGGGTCTCTAAGCGCTCAGCACGGCGCTTGGTGAAGGCGGACGCATACGGTCCGATGTCCAAGTGTGTGGGGTATCAGAACGAGGCCGGCGTGGCACCGACCAGGCTGAGCTTGCCGCCGTTAAGGGAATAAAGGCTCATCTTGCGCTCCACGGTACCCGCCGGCGTCATCCGGAAGAGACCGGTCACGCCGCGGAAGCCGACCTTGCTGGTCAGGTTCTGTGCGTTCATTCCCTCCGGTCCCTTTGTCCGGACAATGCCCGAGGCAACGGCAACAGCATCGTAGCTGTAAGCCGCGTCGGTGGAGAGTGCGCGCTTGTAGTGCCGCTGGTAGCGCTCGGCGATCATCGTCGCGCCTTCGGGCTCGACCATGGCAATCACCGTGCCTGCCACCGAGGGATCCGTATACGTTTGCGGCGGCCAGGCGCTGGTGCCGACGAAGGTGACGTTCGTCTTACCGCTGGCTTTTACGGCGCCGGCGATCGTCGTGGTAATCACCGTTTTCCCGAGCACGAGCACGGTGTCGGCATTCTGCAGATTGGCGCCCGCCCTCTTGACCGCATCAGCGGCGGCGGCGTCCGTCAGATCGTAGCGGGCAAGGCCGAGATACGTACCGCCGCCGGCCTGGATGGCGCCTGCCAACCGGGCCTCGTCAGCAGCCGGAAAATCGCTTTGGGCGAAAACCAGCACCTTCTTGTGGCCGCTGGCAGAGGCTGCCTGCACGCCTTCAATGGCGCTGTCGATCTCATCGGAAACGAAGTTGTAGACATTGCCCGGTGTGGGCGGAACCGGCACGCCCAGATTGAGCAAAGCCGGCCGCTGGTCAGCCGGGACCGCAGCGATAGCTGATGTGACGGCAGGCGATGCGTAGCTGACGAGCATAACGGAACCGCGCGCCCTCGCCTCGCTGACGGCAGTCGCGGCGGCTGGAGCGCCGGAGGCCACGTCGACAACCTTCACGAAGACCTGGTTGCCGCCGAGTTCGCCGACGCCGAGGCCGGCACCGTCGCGCACGTCACGCGCAGCACCCTCATAGATGCCGGTCGTGCCTTTGGGGAGCAGCAGCGTGATCTCCGCTCCCGTTTCTCCGAAGTTTTCCTCGACTTCGCTCGAAGGTGCCTTGATGTCGTTGGTCTTCACGTTCTTGGCGATGCCATCGACGTCAGACTGGCAGCCCGAGACCACGCCGCAGGCGACGACGATCGACATTGCGAGAACGGATTTGATGAGTTTGAGGGGACCGGCGCCTTCCGAAGGCGACACTTGCCGTGTCGAGTGTAAACCATGCGAGCCTTGCACCGGCTCGATTGACTGCACTGTCACCTGTTCCCCCACTACTCGCAATCGCGGCCTTTTCCGGCCGTTTGACAGGATTTCATATCTGCACAGTCAACACCGGAAAGCAAACCCTTCGCCCAAACTTGGTTGACGGGCACACTAAACTTTTATGTTCTTTTGAACAGATAATTTATCCCAACCTTATCTATGCTTAAATACCTGATTTTTATAGATTTTTTATACGGTTCTCGCAGCCAACGAGAGACCGCGATCCATGAAGCGCAGTATAAAAACAAGCAACATCGCTGCTTTTACTTTGTCTGCATTTTCAGCCGCATTTGCACCGAATATTTCGGCGGCATCCGTATTGCCGTCTTCGCAAATGTCAGGCGCGATCTACTCCGTTGACCTCGCGGCTGATACAGCCCGCGCATTGACGTTCGCCAGCGTCGCCAATCTCCTCGCGCTGGCGACGAAAAGCATCGGAACCATCGACGTTGCCGCGCTGACGCGCTCACTGCAGCCCGAGCCGGCAGGCTGGGTGAACGAGAGCGTCGCCCCGACGCAGCCAGTCGCACGGCCGGCGATCGCCGCGCCGGGGGGCAGCGCCGCTTTCGGGACTGTCGCCATTCCGTTCAAACGACTGGCTGCCCTGAAGAAGCTCGAACCGTCCCTGTCGGAAATAACCGATGGGACAGCCATTGACTGCAGCGCAGGCAAGTGCTCGGAGGCCGCGACCGCGATCAAGGTTGCCTTCAGCAAGACGTTGCAGTCCTCGATCCGCGACAAGCTGAACGCGGTCAACATCACGATCAATCACACGATCCGCTACAGCCGCGACATGGACACCTACAAGGTGGCCGACTACTGGGCGACGCCCGCCGAAACGCTCTCACGCCAGCAGGGCGATTGCGAGGACTTCGCGATCCTGAAGATGGCCGCGCTGCACGCCGAAGGCGTCGAGCTCAAGGACATGTCCGTCATTGTCCTGTTCGATCAGAAGCGCCACTTCTACCACGCGGTGCTTTCTGTCGCGGTGAACGGCAACCGCTTCATTCTCGACAACATGCGTGACGAGGTTCTACTGGATACCAGGCTGCCCGACTATGTGCCGCTCTACTCGATCGCGGATGGCAAGGGCTACCTGCACGGAACACGCACCGGCGCCAAGCAGGTTGCCTCGGCATTGCCACTCGAAAAGGTCGCTCCAGGCGAAGGCACGACGTTCTGAAAATCGCCGGCAAGATGCAAAAAAAGCGGCTGAATCTCAGCTGCTGAATCTCAGCCGCTTTTTTCATGTCTGAGATTTGCTGGTCAGTGACGAGAGACATAGCCGATCAGCATCGGCTTCTCGTGCGTTGGCGCCAGAGCCAGATTGATCTGGCCCTTCATCGAGGCCGAGCCGACGGCAATGGTGAAGCCGGTGTTCAGCGTCTTGCCCCTGTTGCGATAGAGCGTGGCGATCGCCTCATCGATCTGCGTGTCGATCGAGAAGCGCAAGCTCTTCGTCAGCTGCGCCGTATCGCCAAGCGGAAGCCGCTGGCGCAGCATGGTCAGGAAGGGATCGTTGAAGAGCTGGATTTTCTTTTCCTGTGTCAGCAGGATCGTCGGCGACGGCGACGCCTGGATGATCGCATTGACGTTTGCCATGGACGAGGCGTCTTCGACGAGATCCAGCCTGCGCAGCGCCCACTTGAAGCTGAGCACACGCAGCAGCGAGGCAAGGTTGCCGGACTCCGACATCTGCGAGGCCGTATAGTGCACGAGGTCGGCCGTGCTCATCTTGCCGGCAGACGACATGCGGCCGAGGCCATCCCAGTAGATCCGCTCGAGGCGGATACCGCGGCGCTCGCCGCCTCGACCGACGACCGCCCGGAAGCGCGGCTCGATCTCCTCGGCGCCGATGGCCGGCAAAGGCTCCTCGATCGGCTCGAGTTCGGTGAGTGCGTTGCTGCCTGGCTTGACGATCAACATCCTATCGCTCCGTCAGCGCTTCGCTGCGCGCCTTGTTGATCGGCTTCATCAGGTAGCTCAGCACGGTCTTGTTGCCGGTCATGATCTCGACCGAGGCAACCATGCCGGGGATGATCGGATAGGACTTGCCGTTGCGCTCCAGCGCGGACTTGTCGGTCTTGACCTGTACGAGATAGTAGGTCTCGCCCTTTTCCTTCTCCACGAGACTGTCTGCGGAGATATTCTCGACGACGCCCTCAAGGCCGCCGAAGATCGAGAAGTCGTAGGCGGTGACCTTGACGACGGCAGGCTGGCCGCGGCGCACGAAGGCGACATCGCGCGGCGAAATCTTGGCTTCTACCAGCAGCGTATCAGCGGTCGGAACGATGCCGGCGATGACACGGCCCGGGTCGACATAGGCGCCGATGGTGTTGACCTCCAGCGTATTGACGATGCCGTCGACCGGCGAGCGGATGTCGGTGCGCTTGACGCGGTCGGACGCGCCGCGGATGGTCTCGTCGACGACCGAAAGTTCGGCCAGCGCCTGCGCCTTGTCCGTCAGCGCCTGCTGGCGCAGTTCGAGGGCAAGATCGCCGAGCTGCAGCTTGGCTTCCTGCACGGCAGCCTGCAGGCGGTCGATACTTTCCTGGTAAACCTTGAGCTGGCCCTTCTGGTCGGTGAGATCACGCTCGGTCTTCAACACTTCCGTCTGCGCCACCAGCTTCTTCTGTGCCAGCGGGAAAATGAGGTCGTACTGGCGCTGGGCACCTTCGATATTCTGCTGCAGCCGATCGATGTTGACGTGGGCTTCGCTGAGCTCGTTCTCGCGCTGGCGCACGCGCTCCTGCAAGACGCCAAGCTTGTTCTGGTAGCTGGCGCGATCAGCAGCGAAAAGCTGCGCCTCGTTTGCGCACACATCCTTCGCGACGGCCAGGATCTCTTCCGGGCAAATGAACGGCGTATCGTATTGACCAGCTTCCTCGAGCTTCAGGCGCGCAACCTTGGCACCGAGCGCACGCGCCTTGGCAACGGATTCGCCAAGGGTGGAGGTCGTCGTTGTATTGTCGAGCTGGACGAGTAGCTGACCTTTGCGGACGACCTGACCGAGGACGACGGCGATCTGCTGGACGACCCCGGGCTCCGACGACTGGATGATCTGCGTCTTCGAGACCGGAATGACCTTGCCCTCGCCGCGGGCGATCTCGTTGATGTCGGCAATCGCCGCCCAGGCGACGAAGCTCGAAATGACCAGGGCCACCAGTGCCAGAATGCCGCGGGCGAGAAGCGGAGGATTGTCGTGGCGATTGCTGAGGCTCATGACTGCGCCCCTGCCGGTTTGCGCTGCATGGCCTCGATGACCGCACCCTTCGGACCGTCGGCAATGATGCGGCCCTTGTCGATGACGATCAGGCGATCGACGAGCTCAAGCATGCTGTAGCGGTGGGTGGCGATCAACAGCGTCGTATCACGGCTGATCGCCTTCGACAGGCGCGCAATCAGGTTACGCTCGGTCGCCAGATCCATGGCGCCCGACGGCTCGTCGAGAAACACGATCTTCGGCTTCGTCAGCAGCAGACGCGCAATCGTCAGCGCCTGCTTCTGGCCGCTCGACAGGTTGGTGCCGCGTTCGCCGACGGGCATGTCGAAGCCGCGAGGATGATTGCCGACGAACTCGTCGACACCGGTCATGCGGGCGACCTCGAGCAGCTCCTCATCGGTCGCATCGGCGCGTCCGATCAGCAGGTTTTCCTTCACCGTTCCCGAGAAGAGATCGGACGACTGGCCGGCCACGGCGACCGCCGAGCGAACCTCGGCCATGTGGTACTGGCGGATATCGACGCCATCGATCAGCACGCGGCCGCCCGAGGGAGAAAAGAGCCCGTCAAGCAAGCGGCCGAGCGTCGTCTTGCCCGAGCCGATGCGGCCGATGATGCCGACGCGCTCGCCGGGCTTCACGGTAAAGGACAG
Organism: Rhizobium sp. 10N414; assembly: GCF_056394785.1. Classification (NCBI taxonomy): domain Bacteria; kingdom Pseudomonadati; phylum Pseudomonadota; class Alphaproteobacteria; order Hyphomicrobiales; family Rhizobiaceae; genus Rhizobium; species Rhizobium sp. 10N414. Next base: position 106,186 of record NZ_JBFTIN010000017.1, read on the forward strand.
CTTGTTTATGACGGGATAGTCCGATCCCGGATACTGGAAAGACACATCCTGGAAGCTGAAAGCGCCGCGGGTGATCTCGCGATTGACGAAGCCGACCGTGGACGGACGGTCGTCGGGCTGCTCCATGATCTTGTCGAGAATGCGAAGCGACATGGTCGCTTGACGGAACCGCGCCAGCGTCATGGCGATCTGGCCGAGCGGCGCGCCGGCGCGGCTTGCCAGCATGACCGTCGCGACGATCGCGCCCATGGCAATGCGGCCTTCGGAGAACTCGTAGGTGCCGGCAATCACGATCAGGACGCTCACCATCTGCTGGATGAACATCGTCATGTTGATGGCGTTCGTCGAGATGTGCTTGATATCCTCGCTGGTGCGGCTCGAATACTTTGTCAGTTCCTGCCAGCGGCGCAGCATGGTGGCTTCGGCGCGCAGGCTCTTCAGCGTTTCGATCGTCGAGATCGTTTCCACCAGCAGAGACTGGCGACGCGACGCCTCGTTGGCGGCCGTCGCCATGCGCTTGCCGATCGCGGCCTGCGCCCACAAGCCGATCGCAACCGACAGGACGAAGGCGACCGCCGGGATGACGACGAGCCAGCCGGAGATCAGATAAATGACGCCGAGGAAAATGAAGACGAACAGGCTGTCGATCAGGACGCCGATGGTGTTCGACGTGAAGAACTCGCGAACGAATTCATACTGCGTCACGCGGTTGGCATATTCGCCCGTCGACATCGGCCGCGAGGCGAGCGTCGAATTCAGCACCTTGTCGAACAGTAGCTGCGACAGGCGCAGATCCGCCTTGCGCCCGGCATAGTCGATCAGCGACGAGCGAGCGGTCTTCAGCAGGAAATCGAAGACATAGGCAAGCGAGATACCCGCGGCCAGAACCCAGAGCGTCGGAATCGCCTTGTTCGGCAGCACCCGGTCATAGACGTTCATCGTGAACAGCGGCGAGCCGAGCGCGATCAGATTGATGAAGAGTGCCGCGACCATGACGCGGACATAGGTGCGCCAGTAAGGCGCAAGCGTCGTTGCCAGCCAGTGCCGCTTCTCGATCTCGACGGCATTGCCGACCAGCGCCTCTTCCGAGGCGTTCTGATAGTAAAGCGTAAAGGCAAAGGCCAGTTGCGGCTTCAGCGCCAGGAATTCTTCCCGCGTCAGACGGATCGCGTTGCCGGCAATCGGAACGATATCAGTGACATAGGAGCCGTCCTCGGCGACCTCGAGCAGCGGCAACACGCTGCCGTCGGCAAACGCGACGATCGCCGGGCAATCGAAATTGCTCTGGCGGCACTCGCGCTCCTGGTGCTTGATCACCTGCAGGCCGATGCGCTCGGCCATGCGCTCGATATCGTCGATCTCAAGCGACTCGGTCACCTCATCCGGAAGACCGGAGAAGAGGACCGTGTCGGAGCTTGGTCGGCCATAGAACGCAGCCACGGATTTGAATGCGGCTTTGAATGTCTGCAGCTGTGTGCTGCTGGAGGTCCCGAGCGCTACGTTCAGCATTGTTCCATGGCCACGTCGACTACTGCTGTCGAATTGGCGCTAGGAGGTCCAGGGGCATACCGGCCTTCTGATGTGAATCAAGCTCGACATATCCAGGATTCGCGACGCCCGCGGGGACAACAAACTCTTCCCGCGCATAAGGTTTGGACTGTTCGACCGGCTTCAGCTTCATCGTCTGAAGCAGATTGCCCGACGCCGCCAGGATCTTGTACTCGGCAAACTGCGATGCAACGCGCGCGGTATCAGCGAGAACCTGAGTGTTGAACTTCGTGTTCTGCGCATCGAGCACATCGAGCAGCGAGCGCTGGCCAACCTTGAACTGCTCGCGGTAGGAACCGACGAGCTGGTTGTTGATCGAGGCCTGCTTGTTGAGGATTCCGGACAGCTCGCCGCGGCTGACGCGCTCGTTCCAGGCGGAACGCACCGACTCCGAGACCTCGCGCTGAACCTGGGCGAGATTGTAGCGCTGCTCGCCGGCACGACGGATCTGCTCCTGTTCGCGCGCAACGTCGATGCCGCCGCGATAGAGGTTCCAGCGGGCAACGACGCGGACCTGATAGTCGTTGGTGTTGCCTTCGTCGCCATCGATGTCGTTGCCGACGCGGGCAGAGCCTTCGAGATTGACCTTCGGCAGGTAGTTGGCGCGCGCACCACGAACGCCGGCATCGGCAGCATCGACGTCGGCATTGGCCGAATAGATGCGCGGGCTGTTCTTGGCGGCGACGAAGACCGCGTCGTTTAGCGTCTTCGGGACGTACTTGCCAACGGACGGCGGCGTCTGCGCATTGGTGATCGGCTCGCCGACGACCTGAAGGAAGCGGATTTTCGTCTGCTCAAGCTCTTCGAGCGCTTCGCGCAGCCGGGCCTTGGCGGCCTGCAGACGTTCGCTGCCCTGAAGGCGGTCAGCATCCGTCAGGGCGCCGCCCTTGATGCTCTCGTCGATGTCGCCGACCATCTGCGTATGGAACGCAACGTTCTGCTTGGCGGCAGCAACGATCTGGTTCTGGAGCATGTATTCCAGATAGTCCTGCGTCACTTCGAGGGCGAGCGACTCAGACCGTTCGAGAACTCGAAAGGACGCACCATCGACGCGCGAAGCCTGCTGTTCGACCTGGGCGCGGCGGCTGCCGCCATCGTAAAGTGTCTGCGAGATCGTCAGACCAACATCGCCCGGCGACAGATAGTCATGATCATCTCTTAGCGAGCCGGAGCTTTCATTCGACAAGCGACGGCGCCCGATCCCGCTCTCCAAATCTACGGATGGCAAGTATAAACCGCGCGCTTGGCGTAGTTCAAACTCAATAGCTTCTCTATCCTTCGCAGCCTGCAAGATCTGCGGATTCGTTTTCATCGTCTTTTCGATGGCCTGCTGCAGAGACATTGCATTGGCATCAGCATAAAACGAAAAACTCAAAGCAACCGTCGCAGACAATGCTGCAAAAATTCTTTTGCTCTTAAACAAGTTCGATGCCCCTCAACATCAAAGATTCACTCGGCGTACCCGTATACCAAAGATTTTCTTTGGCAAAGAAGTAACACCAATCTTTCCACATTCCAATCGCAGCTTCCGACATTCCTGCCAAGACAGTTAATCCCAGTGGACAACTGCCTAAAGCGAGAATTTTACAGGATTTTTTAACGGGGGCTTTGCCCGAACCTGTTTATCTGGCATTACTTTCAAACGGACATGACCCGCGATGAATTTTAGCCAGCGTTACTCTTCCGCCACAATCGTTTCAGCTCTTCGGATCGCAACCCTTGGTGCTGTCTGCTACGTGGCTGGATCCGTCGGCGTTTTACTTATCTTAAACCTTCTCGTACCGGATCGACCATTTTTGGTGGGATTTGTCGGCGCAGGCTTAATTTCACTTCTTGTTGCATTTCCGCTGCTATTGATCTTGCAGCTCAAAGTTGGCGACCTCAAAAAACTACAAGAAACGATTAACTATACTGCGCGCCACGATGCCGTAACCAAAACACTGAACGGGACAGCCTTTGCCGCGGCCGTCGAACACTACATCGACCGGCGCAAGCGAATCGCCACCGACGCCGGCGGCGTGATGATCGCCGTCGTCATCGATACGCTCGACGAGATCAGCAGGCGCTATGGCCCGCAATGGGCGGACACCGTCATGCAGTCGCTCGCCGCGATCATTCAGTCGTCCGTGCGAAAGGGCGACCTGGTTGCGCGCCTCGCCACCAACGAGCTCGGGGTTTTCCTCCCGGGTGCGACCATCGAAAACGCCCAGGACGTCGGCACCCGCATCCGCCGGCGCGTTGCGGAAGCCTCATTCTCGGCCGAGGGATCGCCGATGACGATCGGCATCCGGCTCGGCGGCGCCGTTTTCGAGGGACCTACCGACTTCACGCATATCCGTCAGTTGGCAGACGAAATGGCCATGGAGCGCGGCGGCGAGCGCGAAGACGCTATTCCGCTGTCGCGGCTGCCGGCCGCCTGACCTGGCGAACCCTAAAACGAAGAAAAGGCGCCGAGAGGCGCCTTTTCCATGCCGGTTTGTCCGACATCAGCCGACGTGCGGCGCCGTCGTCGTGTCATGTTTGTCGTCGAAGAGGATCTTGACCGCTTCCGTGGTGTTCTGGAGAACCGCCACATCGTGCCAGCCGCCATTGGCGTTGACGCTGACTACGGTATCCGTCCCTGACACCGTCGTCTTGACGCTGGCGAGTGCTTCCGCCTCGCTTGCCTGGTGACCAAGCAGGCTGTCGAGAAGCTTCGAGACGTCGAGCGTGTCGCCTTCGCTTGCCTTGTAGTCGGTGATGACGTCGGCCATCGACACGCCCTTCAAGGCGTCGGTGTCGAGGACGAAGGTATCAGCCCCTGCCCAGCCGGTCATCGTGTAACCGCCGCCGCTTCCCGACAGGATGTCATCACCGTCGCTGCCGATCAGCGAGTAGGCGTTGCCGCCGTTTTCGCTGCCGCCGAGCGTCGTGTCGAAGGCGACCTCGACGAAGTGGCCGGTCGAGCCGTCCGTCAGGGTGTAGCTGCCATCGGCAAGGATCGATTGACCGTTGATCTCCGTGCCGGACGTGCTGGCATCGAGCGAGATGCTGCAGATCGAATGATCCGCCAGGCTCGAGAGCTCGCCGCTGTCGGTGATGCCGCTGTGGTTAAGGTCCTGCCAGACGGTCAGCTTCGAGAAGGCCTCGTCGGCCGCATCGATCTTGCCATCATGGTTGCTGTCGAGCGTTGCCAGCGCCGCGAGACCATCGACGTAGCTTCCACCGGCAAAGTGCGGCGAGAAGATCTCGCTGCCATTGTCGATCTTGCCGTTGCCGTCCACATCATAGGCCAAGATGCCGTCAGTACCGGCTGTCCACGCGATCTGATCCTTGTGGCCGTCGGCGTTGATGTCGAACTGCACGCCCTGATCGAGCGAGGTCAGGGCGACGCCGTTGTGGTCGAGGTCGAGGATAATGGGATCGGTGGAGCTACTGTAAACAGCGAAATTCGACGCCGACAAGACGTTGGCCAACGTCGCGCCGCTGTTCACGCCGCTGATGGTGAGCGAGGCCACCTGTGTACGACCCGCGGCGGTGCTCCAGTCCGTATCGAACCAGACCTCAGCATTGCCTGTGTTGCTGTTGTAGACGACGAGGTATGTATTTGTCGCCCCGCCAGCGATGGCGAAGCCGTCAATATCGATACTGCCGCCATTGCCGTTGTTGTTGAATGCCGCACTGGATACGACGATCTTGTTGCTGTAGGCGGAGGAAAGATTTGCATTTGAGATCTCCGCGTAGTCGTTGGAGTTGAGCGCTCCATCCGACGTCGTGTTGGCGAAATTCACCGCTCCGGTGCCGGTCCCTCTCAGGAAGCTGATCTTATCAGCTCCATTGTTGAGGAAATCCGTGATCGTATCGATTCCAGTGTTGGTGGCGATCCGGAACTCATCTGCGCCGTTGCCACCCGTCAGAATGTCGTTGCCCGCGCCGCCGATAATGATGTCGTTTCCAGCGCCGCCGACAATTGTATCGACGCCAGCTCCACCCTCCAACTTGTCGTTCCCTGCACCGCCGGTGATGGTGTCGTTCCCTGCACCACCAGTGATGATAAACGCGCCATTGGTTTCGGCCGTGCCGTTCCACGTGAGGGACTGGTTGGACCCGAGGGCGGAGCCGTTGACCGTGAGCGTCGCGCCCGCAGCCACCAGGGTATCGACGGTCGTCACACTGGTCGTTGCCGCGCCGAGCGTGATGGTTTCGAAGTTGGTCACGCCGTTGAGAGCGGTCGTGTTGCTGCTCGAGCCGGTGAACGTCAGCGTATCGTTGCCGGCGCCGCCATTGATCGTATCCGCACCTGTGAGATTGCCCGCGAGAACGAACGTGTCGTCGCCGTCGCCGCCGGAAAGGTTGTCAGTGCCCGCGCCCGACGTGATCATGTCGTTTCCAGCGCCGCCGGTGATCACATCGTTTCCGGCTCCGCCAGTGATGATAAACGCGCCATCGGTTTCGGCCGCGCCGTTCCACGTCAGGGACTGGTTGGACCCGAGGGCGGAGCCGTTGACCGTGAGCGTCGCGCCCGCAGCCACTAGGGCATCGACGGTCGTCACACTCGTCGTTGCCGCGCCGAGCGTGATGGTTTCGATGTTGGTCACGCCGTTGAGAGCGGTCGTGTTGCTGCTCGAGCCGGTGAACGTCAGCGTATCGTTGCCGGCGCCGCCGTCAATCGTATCCGCGCTCGTCAGATTCCCGGCCATCACGATTACATCGTTGCCCGAGCCGGCCTTGATCGTGTTGGCTCCCGTGCCTCCGGTGATCGTGAAATTCTCGGTCTGGTTCGACAGGTCAAGCACCACCGCGGCCGAAGAGTTGATTTTCACGTTCTCGATGTTGACGATCTGCGCGTCGCTCCCGCTTGTGAAGCTTGCGTCGACACGCAGTGTGTCGCTGCCGTCGCCGCCATCGATCACATAGTCGTTCTGGTCTGCAACGATCATATCATCGCCGCCACCAGCCAGGATGATGTCCACCCCGCCCTTGCCGTCGAAGGTGCTTGCGCTGCTATCTCCGATAAGAATCTCGTTAGCGCTCGTGCCAGTGAGATCTCCGCCCTTTTGGTTTGTGACGTTGACATTCGCCGACTCCGTCGTGACCGTATTCGTCACCCCGTAGACGAAGCTGCCAGTGCCGCCGTTCCGAGCGTCGATGGTCACCGTGCCGTTCGTACCGGTTCCATTCTGATGGGTTACGCTGCCCAAATCAGTCTGGCTCTGAATACCGGTGTTTCCGGAGACGATATCGATCGACCCGCTATCGGTTGAGTCGTTATAGAGGAGCGCCCATTCCGGTATCGTGTAGGCGCTACCGCCATAGTTGGACAGGACGGTATCGGTAACCGCAGTGACTTCATTCGCATTCTTCACCGTCACGTTGAGCGTCTGCGTATCGACGCCGCCATGGCCGTCAGAAACCTGCACGGTGACGACATAGACGTTGTCGCCAGCCGTACCACCGACATCGCCCGGCGCTTCATAGTTCGGTGCGGAGATGAAGGTGAGAACGCCGGTCGACGAGTTGATCGCGAACTTGGCGTAGTCGGTACCCGCCGTCTCGACGATGGAATAGACCAGCGTGTTGCCGTCGGCATCGGTCGCATTGACGTCGGTGACCACCGTCGTGTTTTCCGCGACGGAAAGGTTCGTCGGATCGGTTCCGTTGTTCGGAGCGGTGATGACCGGGTTGGCATTCGGCGGCGCGGTCACTGAAATCGCCAGTGTGGCGCCAGCGGTATCTCCATCGCCATCCACGATCGTGTAGGCGAATGACTCGTTGCCCGTGCTGCTGATCGGCGCGAGGTAGCTGTAGTCGCCGGCATGATGGGTCGTTCCGACATCCGTGAAATAGAATGTCAGAGTGCCGCCAAGCGCCGTCTTAATCTCGATCCAGCTGCCGTGGTCCTGGTACGCGCCCCCCGGCGTGCCGCTTTCCGAAACCGTTCCTGTTCCGGCGATCGCGCCGGGCGTGAAGCTATATGTCACGCCGTTGACGACGATCGACTGGACATGCCCGCCATCGGCGCCGAAGCTCGCGTCGACGCCGCCATCGATGACAACGTTGCCGCCGACCGACTGTGCATTGCCGAGGAAGTCCTGCAAGGTTGCAAGGAGGCCCGTGACATCGCTGGTGCCGACCAGGATAACGGTGTCCTCGGTCGTGTTGCTGTCCGATCCGTCGGTGTTCGGATAGGACACCGGCTCAAGGTTGGCAACGTTGATGCTACCGCCAATGCCGATCGCGTAGACGCTGTCGATACCCTTCGCATTGATGAAGGCTTCCCACTCGCCGGTGGTCACGGAATTGTTGGTGTGATTACCGTCATCCGCGCCGCTGGCGATGCCATCGCCGCTCGGCGCACCGTCCGACAGGAAGTAGACGAGGTTCTTGTCGGCCTGCACGGGCGCGCCGGTGCCATAGCTCGACATCGCCTGCTGCAGGCCGAGATCGTAATTGGTTCCGCCGGAGCCGTTCCAGTTCGCATTGTTTTGGATGTACGCCAGCGCATCTGCCTTGGTCATCCAGACCGTGCCGGATGCGTTCTCGCCGAACTTGACGATCTCGACGTACTTGATCTGGTCGTTCGATTCGAGCAGCTGCTCCATCGAATACCGCGCGAGACCAATCCGGTCTTGGGTATAGCCACCAGGCACATTGCTGACACCGCCGCCGTAGGACGAGTACATGCTGTACGAGACGTCCACGATCAGCTGCACGTTGACTGTGCTCATCGAACCGGCCACCGTGCTTTCGGTGACGTTATGCGCAACCGGTGCGTCGTCGGTGATCGTTAGGTTCACCGAACCCGATACCTTGTCACCCGAAGCGTCCGTCGCAACGACCTTGATGCCCCCGATGGTTACGGCATCCTTATTGACACCGTCGATGAGGTTGTCGGTCAGCGTTGCGGTGACGGTCGGAGTGACCGACTGGCCGGGGGCCGCCGAGGTGTTCGTCAGCGAAAGCCTGACGAAGGCGCCGAGATTGGTATCGGTCGGGGAGAACAGGTTCCCGACCAACTGGGCGCCGCTCAACGCCCAGTGCACGCTGTAGCCGGGGGCGAGACCATCGACGGTCGGCGCGGTCCAGCTGCTGCCGGTCGGATTGTCGAAGGCAATGGTGATAGTCTCGCCAGTCGCGGTGAAGGTGATCCCCGTCGTTGCCTGAGCCGTCTCACCACGGCTGTCCGGCGCGCTGCCGGTTACCGCGCCCGCGGCGAGATCCGCCGGCATACCGCCACTCGAGCCGTTGAGAACTGTATCGAGCGCCGCCTCGCTGAGCGTCAGCGAAACGCTGCCACCTCCGGTCGGAACGCTGTTCACCGTCGTGTCTATCGCTCCGGTCGGGACCAGATGCTCGTATTGGTCTCCACCGCTGATGAGACTGATCGAGTTGTGAACTGAAGTGCTGGAAATCGAACCCGGGGCGAAGGTCACGTCCGTGCTCGCACTTGACTGGTTGGCATGGATCGTGACCGTCTGACCGGTCTCGAGCGTGAAGGTGAGGTCCGACTTCGGCGCGACCGCCAGGTTGTCGGAGTTCGTGAGGGTCACCGTATAGGTGATCGTGGTCGTGCCACCAGCATCAAAGACAGGCGAACCGGCTGTGAGAGTGGCGGTTACAGTATCGATCGTGTCGCTGACCGATGCGGTAGCGGAGCCAGTTCCGACCTGCAGGCTTTCGAAGTTGCCGCCGCTGGTGCCGGTGATCGTCGCTGTCCTGGTCGAGGCGTCGCTGTAGACGTCCTCGCCATTGTTGGCGGCGATCGTCAGCGTGCCGCTGGTCTGACCGTCGGC